>NZ_JBFAIR010000027.1:0-159859 GCF_040654815.1 Streptomyces sp. NPDC050619
CTTTGGGGTTTGCTTGAGCCGGATGCGGTGACAAGTCGCAAGTCCGGTTCTGAGGGGGCCGGAGCGCAGCAATGCGCTCTGGCTACCCGACAGACATGTGACGCGTACACCACCCTGAGGGCGAATCTGAAGGCCGGAAACCTGGGACGGCCCGGCTCGAAGCGGTATCGCCGGGCGACCGAGAAGCCGGTCACCTTCCGCCCTGACGGCGCGCAGCCCTACGACGACCGCATGCTGTCCTGGCAGACCCCAGGCCGCACGGTGTCGATCTGGACTACCGGTGGGCGAGTCAAGAACGTGGCGTTAACCGCCTCGGTCGAGCAGCTGGCTATGCTGGCCCTGTACCGCAGGGGGGAGTCCGACCTGCTGGAGCGGGACGGCATGTGGTTCCTGAGCGCCACATGCGAAGTCCCGGAAGCGCCGCTGAATACCGAGCCGGTGGACTTCCTCGGGATCGACCTGGGCATCGTGAACATCGTGACCACGTCGGACGGCGAGATCATGGCCGGGCGTGCACTCAACCGCATCCGGGTCCGCGAACGGAAACTCCGCACCAAACTGCAGAAGAAGAACACTCCGTCTGCGAAGCGCCGGTTGAAGAAACGGCGGCGCAAGGAGGCCCGTAGGGCCAAGGACATCAACCACAAGATCGCGAAACACGTGGTGGCCGAGGCAGAACGCACCGGTCGCGGAATCGCCCTGGAAGACCTGACAGGGATCCGCGAGCGGGTACGGCTTCGCAAGCCCCAACGGGCCACCATGAGCAGCTGGTCCTTCGCCCAGCTCGGAAACGTCATCGCGTACAAGGCCCGCCGAGCGGGGGTGCCGGTGGTGTACGTCGATCCGGCGTACACCTCCCGCACCTGCGCCGAGTGCGGGTACATCGACAGGGCGAACCGGATCTCGCAGGCCTGGTTCGCGTGCCGGTCCTGCGGCGTCGTTGCGCACGCGGACCGCAACGGCTCCCGCAACATCCGCGCTCGCGCGTGGCAGTTGTGGCGAAGCGGGGCCGAGTCAACGGCCCCTGCCCCGCCCCCGCGTCAGCGGAGTGGGGCTGGACGCAAACGCAGCATCACCGCCAGTGATGCCCGTTGTGCAAGCCCGGGACTTTAGTCCCGGGTCGTTGACCTCCTACTTCCTCGTCGTGGCGGACATCTGCCGCCACGCCCGGGACAACAAGATCCCCCTCGGTCCGGGCCGGGGGTCGTGCACCGGCTCGATCGTCGCCTACGCCACCCGCATCACCGAGCTGTGCCCCCTGCGGTCCAGGACGTGCCGGGGAATCGGGTCCCCGTAGCGCATCGCCAGACCCTTGAGGGCTTCCTTGCGCAGCCACGACTCCTGGGTCTCGCCCTCGGGCACGTCCGGGAACCGCGGCATCTCGTCGACATGGTCGAAGACCTCGTCGTAGGACTCGACGCGCTCGGCGATCAGCAGGGTGTTGTCGCAGGCTTCCGGAAGTTCCGAGAACAGGCCGCGCATCTCGGCGGCGCTCTTGAGGTAGTAGCCGGAGCCGTTGAAACGGAAGCGGTTCGGGTCGTCCTTGTTCTTGCCGACACCGATGCACAGCAGGCTGTCGTGGGCGTCGGCCTGGTCCTCGGTGACGTAGTGCGCGTCATTGGTGGCCAGGAGGGGAATGCGCAGTTCCTTGGCCAGGCGCAGCAGGCCCCGGCGGACCTCACGCTCGATGTCCAGACCGTGATCCATCAGCTCCAGGAAGTAGTTGTCACGTCCGAAGATCTCCTGGTAGGCCGCGGCAGCAGCCTTCGCCTCGTCGTACTGGTTCAGCCGCAGGCGGGTCTGGATCTCGCCGGAGGGGCAGCCGGTGGTGGCGATGATGCCGTCCGGCCGTTCAGCGATCAACTCCCGGTCCATGCGCGGCTTTCCGGCGGGGAACTGGCCCTCGTAGCTGGCCTGTGTGCTGAGCCAGAACAGGTTCCGCAGGCCCTGGGCGTTCCGCGCCCACATGGTCATGTGGGTGAAGCGGCCACCACCGGAGACATCCTTCGACCCCTCACCGTCCGCGCTCATAGCCCGACGGCCGCCTGGCCCCCAGAACTCCTGCTTCCGGACGAACCGCGACGAGGGCGCCACATACGCCTCGATGCCGATGATCGGCCTGATCCCCTCGAAGCCCTTCGCCACCTGCGCGAACTCGTAGGCACCGAACATGTTGCCGTGATCGCTCATGGCGATCGCCGGCATCTCCTGCCGGGCCACCTCGCCGAACATCGGCTTCAGCTTCTGCGCGCCGTCCAGCATCGAGTATTCGGTGTGATTGTGCAGGTGTACGAAGGAATCCGGCACGGGTGGGTCACCTCTGATCTCGCTAAACCACACGTTGACCAGAGACATCAAAGCGAGCGTGGCTTAGGGGAATCAAGCAACTATTTCGCCGCTCGGACTCAACTATTGGTTGTCCACTTAGGATGGCCGGCATGGATCTCACCGCCGTGCGCACCTTCGTCACCGCCGTGGACGCGGGGCAGTTCCAAGAAGCCGCCGCCACCTTGTCGATCACCCCGCAAGCCGTCTCCAAGCGCATCGCCGTACTGGAGAAGGACCTCGGTGTGCAGCTGTTCAGCCGTACGGCCCGCGGAGCCCGGCTCACCATCGACGGGCAGGCCTTCCTGCCGTACGCCCGGGCTCTCCTCCAAGCCGAGGAACGAGCAGCCGCTTCCGTGCGGCCAGGGCGCCGGGCCTTGCGCGTCGACGTGATCAGCCGCCGGGTCTCAGTGGCAGGTCTGCTGCGCGACTTCCACCGCGCGTATCCCGAGACCGATCTCGATGTCGTGACCCTGTTCGACTTCGACACGGCCATCGCCGCCGTCCGGTCCGGGACGATCGACGCGACCTTCCGCGCCGTGAGCATGCCGGGCCGACAGCTCCCCGACGGCATCGAGGCCACTCCGGTCTTCGACGAACCGCTACTCCTGTTCACCGGACCGGCCCACGAGTTCGCCGCGGCCCGCGCGATCGCTCCCTCCCAGCTCGCCGGGCGCCGGATCTGGATGCCCGGCAACATGCCTGGCACCGAGTGGGCCGCCTACTACGACGAACTCGCCGCCACGTTCGGTCCCACCATCGAAGCGACCGGCCCCAACTTCGGTGTCGAGCACCTCCTCGACACGATCGCGGCCTCCTCCTCGCTGGCGACCTTCGTCAGCGAGCAGACTCCACTGGTCTGGCCCGCCGGCCACGACCTGCGGCGCATCCCCCTGCACGACCCGACCCCGGTCTACCCGCACTCCTTGATCTGGCGCACCGACAACCCCCACCCCGCCCTTACGGCACTGCGCAACCACCTCACGTCCAGATACCCCGGCCGGCCCGACGGCGGGATCTGGACACCGAAGTGGGCTCAGCGGATCGCTGACGACGGCCGCTCATACGACACCTAGCGTGACGAGTTGTCCTGTCCCAGGGCGAGCCGGTGTAGCGGATGCCGCGCAACCGATCGTGTCCGTCGCGATGGGGGCACCTCCCGCGCGAGCGAAGCCGAGCGTGGGGGAGCACCGGTCGAGGGATCGCCGTCGAACAACTCGACGGGATCCGGGACCGGGTACGGCTTCGCCGCGACCAGCGGGGCACCGTGTCTTCCTGGCCGTTCCACCAGCTCGGACAGCACCTCGCCGACAAGGCCCGTCAGGGCGGGGTGCCGTTTGTGGAGGTGGATGCGGCGTACCCCTCGCAGCGCTGCCCGCGCTGCGGGCACACCGGTCGGGCCAACCGGCCCGACCGGGACCGTTTCTCCTGTCGTCGGTGCGGCCTCTCCCTCACTCTCGACTTCGCTCGAGCGGGAGGGACCCCCACGGCCTGCCGACCACGTCGCCGGGGTCAACGTCCGCAACCGCGCGCGCTCGGCGTGGGTGTTCGTCCCCGCACCTGTCCCCGCACCTGTCCCCGCGCCCGTCCTCACACCAGCCTGAACAGGCCGGAACGCAGGGCGCCACCAGCAGTGACCTCACCCTTTGGACCCGGCCCGAGCTCCATCTCGCCGACTGAGCGGTCAGCGGGACACCATGCGAGAGGACGGCAGATGGACCGGGAGGAACTCGCCGGGATGCTGCGCGACCAGACCACGGCCTGCGAACCCGCCCGAGCGGCGCTTCTCGACGGAGGCGCCTTCGTCGTATGGAGCGCCGGCGTTCCCAGCCAGCAGCGTGCCGGCATCTACGCGGCTCGCCTCCGGCGGGCGAGGAAGCGAGGTATTGACTCTCGCCACGTTCGTCGGCACCGGCGCCATGGTTCAGCGCGGCAGCGAGGCCGGCGCGCATGGGGTTGTGACGGCGACAGTCTCGTCGCTCGGTTTCTTGCCGCTTTCACGTGACCTCCGGCGTTTTCTACAGTCCATCCAGTCGCCTGGTCACTGTGTCGAGTGTCGGCCACGGAGGACCCTCGCGCAGCAAGAGCAGGAGTTCCTCTCCGAATCGCCTCCCATTCGGAAACTGGTCGCCAAGCTCCCAACGCCACGCGGCGACCATCGCGACAACGAGCTGCCGGCACTCGTCCAGCAGCCCTTGGTCAACGCCTGGGTAGTGCTCGCAGACCGCCTCGGGAACATGGGCGAGATCGAACTCGACGGGTCCACGGCAGCACGTCTCGAGGTCGATGAACAACGGGCCGTTCTTCGTGCTGAGCACATTGCCTGGATGCGGCTCGCCGTGGAGCAGCTGCTCCACGGCGCCGCGGTCGTCGATCGCTCGTCGCAGGCTTGCCAGCCTGCCGCCGAGGAACACACGGTCCGCGTCGGCGAGCTCCGGCGAGCGATCCGGGTCGGCGACGACTTCTTCCGCCTCCGTGATCCGGTCCGTGAACCTCGGGCTCGGCACATCGAGCTTGCGCATGCCGGCGTGCAGCTGCTCCAGCGCCTTGGCGTAGTCGACTGGTGAGGTGTGAGGTGTCACGGGCTCGTAGTAGGTCCACAGCGTCACTGCGAAGCCATCGCGCGTGTACACACGCGGGTCCGCCCGAGGCTCCAAGGGACACACCGGGCATCCGACCTCGGCGAGCCGCTGAGCGAGCTCGACTTCGAACTGCGCAACCTCTTGTCCCACGTGGGCGACCCGGGCATGGACGTCGCATGGCGTCAGCCGCAGTGCCAGCTTGTTCGAGTTGTGAAGAACGATTGCGTCGTTGGCCGGCAGGTCGAGCGATGCGGCGACCGAAGTCGCAGCCGCGATCGCACGCGTGACGTCGGTCATCTCCATCCTCGAATCCTGGCATGGTTGAGCGAGGGCGATGCCAACCGGTGTGGCCAGGTGCCAACTACCGTGGCTCGGCACACCTGCATGGGAGTGCGGGAGGTGCGCGCGGCCGAAGCCCATGCGCTTGAGGAGCTTGGCTCTCGTGACGTGACCTTCGACCGGGACGACGTCGGCGAGTTCGCCGGCGTCCTCGTCATCCGCCGGGTCCGGCTCCGCCGCGGGCGCCAGCCGTGGCCAGGCGGCCGCGCGGGTGGCCCGGCAGCCCACCCGCGCGCAGGCCGCCGCCGTGACCTCGAACTTCACCGCGTCCTCGGGCTCGATCCGGTCGTCAGGACGCACGTCCAGCACCACACCGGTGCCGTCCCGACGGCGCACAAAGTAGTCCGGCGTATGGCTGATCCGCCGGGCCCGGCCACCGGACCGCCATGAGAGCCGGAACGGCTGCGACGCCATCGCCACCACACCCGGATCACAGTCCAGTCGCATCAGCTGACCGAGATCCACCCACGACTCATAACCCACCAACTCGGCACCCGTAGCAGCCCAGTACCAGCCAGCGAAATTGCGCTGACCCCGGTACGACGGGAACGTCCGTACTTGCCCGGCCGCCTCGAAAGGCGTCGGCCACATCACCTCAAGCGGCCCCTCATGAAGGTCACCGTGAGCGTCGACGTACTCCAGCCAGAAGTCCTCAGCCTCCACCAGCCACCTCCACCCCGCGCTGACCACCTACAACGACCTGTGACTGAGTGCTCGAGTTGACCCCGCTGAGCGTCGTCGTTGCCTGCTCCGGCGGTGTCCGGCTCTCTCACCCGTGTGCTGACAGGATGTCGCGGAGAGCGAGAGGGGAGCGGCCGGTCAGCTGGGTGAAGTCGTTTCGGACTCGATCCCAGCGCTGTTCGCGCACCGAGGCGAACATCGACGAAAAGGCGTAGAGCCACCAGGGATCCAGGCCGGTCGCCGCCGTCTCGGCACAATACGTGTCAGCCGGGATGTCCACGTAGGCGACAGGCGTCTCCCACGCCTCCGCCGCGATCGAGGCGATGCCTGCCATGTCCACCGACTCGGGCCCCGTGATGTCGTGGTGACGGCCGGTCGGCTCACCCACCGCGAGTGCGGCGAGGGCGCGCGCCACGTCGTCGCGCGCCACCAGGGAGACGCGGCCATCCGCTGCGGGAAGCCGCAGCAGCCCGGTCGCGCGCGCTCCGGTGAGCCAGGCTTGGAAGAACTCGATGTACAGCGAAGCCCTGGCGAACGAGCACGGCACGCCGGAGTCCAGAAGTAGATCCTCGGTGAGCCGGTTGACCACGGCGTAACAGAACGGGGACGCGGTGTCGGCGTCAACGCTGCTCAGCGCCGCGACATGGCCGACGCTCTCAGCCGCCACGGCGGCGACAACGTTGCGGTGGTGCAGCAGCACTTGTGCATCGGGCCCGTCACTGGAGACGAAGACCAGAGTTTCCACGCCCTTCAGCGCCGCACGCAGAGCGCGCGGATCGGCATAGTCGGCAACGGCGATCTCCACCTGCGGGGGAAACGCCTCAGCGGGCAGCCTGCTCCTGGTCATCGCTACGACGTTCACGTCAGCCCGGTCCGCGAGCAGCTGCACCACTCGTCCGCCCAGGCTGCCCGCCGCCCCAGTCACCGCGATGCGCATCGTTGCCCCGTCGCCTTGTCACCAGTCGTAAACCGTAGGCAGCCAAGTGTCCCTTCTCCTTGGGTCTTGCAGAAACGGGGCCGCTGACCTGCGGCGTGACAGATTGAGTTGCGACTCAGAGCAAGGGGGCGCGGCGTCCCGGAGAGGCTTCAAGAAGCGCGGCGAAGGACTCAAGCACGTTCGCTGAACCTGACAACTCAATTGCGGTTGCAGCCGATGCGTATAGGTCTGAGTTTGGGTGCTCAGTAGGGTCGGGGACTGGTGCGGTGGCTGACGCTCCGTTGCCAGTCCCCGACCCTCCTGAGCTGTCGCCGTTGCGACTTGGCGGACTCGGCACCGGCGAACGATCACAGCCGATCGGTTGCGCAAGCCCGGGACTTTCAGTCCCGGGTGGTTGACAGGAGATCCGCGGCCGTGACGCGATGGAGGTGTATCAGCACGTCGAACTGGTGCCCGAGCGAGGTTTGGTAGGGGTCCTCCGGCCAGGCGTTCCCGATGGAGCGGGTCAGCCGCTTCGCCATCAGCCAGTCTCGCGCCGGCTCGGGCACGGCCCGCAGATCGAGGTAGTAGTCCCGGCGCGAGACCCGCTCCAGCACCGCCTCACTGCTGCCCGCGCCCAGCGGCTTCACGGAGAAGCGACGGTAGGGCTCCTCCGGATCCGTCAGATCCATCGCGTTGAACGAGCCCTGCCCGAAGGTGTAACCGATGTTCACGTACTCGGCCCCGACCGTCTGGCGTATGAACTCCCCCTGGGTCTTCGGATACTGCTCAGGGTTGTCGGACTCGTAGGAGACATGGCCGTTGTGGGCCGACAGCAGCATCCGGTGGCCGGTGTGCCGCTGCCACCACACAGTGTTCTCCGCCATGATCTGGTCGCGGTAGAGCATGGCCCGAGCGATTTTCTCCGGGTCGGAGAAGTCGTAGTACGCGTAGAGGGTGCTGGTCTGGGATATGGCCCTGGCGTGCTGAAGGATCCACTCGTACTCCTGCCGGTCCCCGTCCGGCCCCTGCGCCTGAAGCAGCTCGTAGGCGCGCCGCACATCCACGGCCGTCCGCTCGCGCTCGGCGATGGGCTTGGCCATGTTCTCGTTGACGGTCTCCTCCACGCTTCCCGTCGGCCGGAGCTCGCGGTATAGGCGGCGGAACTCCGGCAGCAGCTCCGGGTGGTGCACGGACACATAGTCCGTGACCTCGTCGAAGAGCTCAGGTCCCGCGTAGCCGTTGTCCTCACCCATGAACTGCACGGGGCGGTCGGGGTGGCGAACGTTGTGGGCGCGCATCCACCTCAGCAGATCGAGATACTCGCGGGTGTTCCATATCCGGTACGAGCTCTGGAACTCCTCCCGCATGAGCTTCTCCGGGTCGCCCTTCCCGTACAACACGTACTCGTTGAGGACCAGGCCGGTGGACCAAGGCGCCTCCAGCGCGAAGGTGGTGAAGCCTTGCTCCTCGACGAGGTACCGGAAGACGCGGTGCTTCATTGTGAAGAACTGCCGAGAGCTGTGCGTAGCCTCACCCAGGCCGACGATCTTCGCCGAGCCGATCATGCGGCCGAGCGGGCGCAGATCGCTGCCGGGGGCGCCGGCCTCCGTGGAGCGCAGCGGCTCCGCGACGCGCGCCAGTTCGCGCACCGGATCGGTGGTGGTCATCGCGTTCGCGTGAGCCGGCCGGGCGGCGACCGTCAGCGTGCCGACCCCGAGCGTCAGCGCCAGTAGGAGCAGCAGTAACCGATGCAATCGATGTGATCTGTGAAATACAGGCATGGATCAAGGCTGCCGATGGGCGGCAGGTCCCGGGCAGCCTGCCACCTTCAGTTTTCCTCCTGGGGATAATCACAGGTCCGCTGGAGAGCAGATGCCACTCCGGGACCTGTCGCCTGCCTGCGGCGCCCCCCACCCATGACTCGACCATCACTGATGCCGTGAGACAAGCCACATGGAACGGGACGCGAGTCACCCGGACCAAGAGCACCTGTGCAAGGAGGCCGGACGAGGATGGCGACAGTGTCCTGCAAATACGACACCTATCGTGCTCAGGCTCAAGTGTCCTGTCCCAGATAACTGTTGGCATGTGGAGGTGAGGTTCCCCCGAGGTGCGGGGAAAGGTGACAGCAGGTCAGATGGGTCTCATGAGAGGAGCCCAGACGATGCCTGCCCCGAGGAAGTACCCGCTGGAGTTGCGTGAGCGTGCGGTGCGGATGTACCGGACCGCGGAGCCGAAGCCCGTGACCCGCCGCATGGCCGAGGAACTCGGCGTGCATCACGAGGCCCTGCGGAACTGGATCCGGCAGGCGGAGGCCGACGCCGGCGAGCGGGATGACCTGCTCACCACCGAAGAGAAGAACGAGCTCGCCCAGCTGCGGCGCGAGGTGCGGGACCTGCGCCGGGCGAACGAGGTCCTGCGGACGGCCTCGGCTTTTTTCGCCGCGCAGCTCGACCCGACCCGGCCCAGGTGAGAGCGCTCCTCGACGAGCACCCGCACCTGGGGGTCGAGCCCGTACTGCGGGAACTGCACATCCCCTCCTCCACCTACTACCGCTGGCGCCAGGCCGAGACCGACCCCTGCGTACGGATCCGCCAGGACACCGAGCTGACCGGGCAGATCCGGCAGATCCACCAGGACTCCGGCGGGATCTACGGATCGCCCAGGATCCATGCCGTCCTGAAGCGCGAGGGCGTCCACGTCGGCCGCAAGCGGGTCGAGCGGCTCATGCGCCAGGCCGGCCTGGCCGGGATCAGCCCCCGCAGGAGCAAGAGCTTCACCCGCCGCGACCCAGACGCCGACCTCGCCCCTGACCTGGTGCAACGCGACTTCACGGCACACGCGCCGAACCGGCTGTGGGTCACCGACCTGACTATGATCCCCACTCTGGAGGGGCCACTGTGGCTGTCGGCGATCCGCGATGCCTTCTCCCGCAGAGTCGTGGCCTGGGAGACCTCCGCCCGCGCGGACGCCGACCTGGTCCTCACCTCCCTCGAGTACGCGCTGGCCAGCCGCGAGGTCACCCCTGGCGAACTCGTCCACCATGCCGATCACGGCACGCAATACACGTCTATCAAGCTCACAACGCGCCTGGTCAGAGCAGGTGTTCAAGCGTCCATGGGCTCGGTCGGCGACTCCTTCGACAATGCCCTGGTGGAGAACCTGTGGATGCTGATCAAGACCGAGTGCATCCGCGGACGGACCTTCGACACCAGGGCCGAGGCGAATCTCGCGCTCTTCGAGTACATCGACGGCTTCTATAACCCCCGCCGCATCCAGAAACGGCTCGGCTACCTCAGCCCCATCGAGTTCGAGGAGAAGCACTACGCCGACCAGGCAACGGCCGAACCAGTGAACCTGAAACCACGTCAACCCGCCCTGACCTGCTAGTCAGCCACTCCCGCGCAGCGGGGGAACCTCAGAGGCTACCGCCGGTCTTCTGCTGCCCGCGCCATGAACGGTTCCTCCGCCGTTACTGCCACCATTGCGGAGAGCTGGTCCAGAACCGTCACAGCAACGATCTCATCGCCCGTCCCGGGGACAGCGAGCTGCATCCCCTCCAGTGCAGAGGGACCCCGCGGCAGGGAGAGCTTCGGGCAGCGAGCCCGGCCTGCGGAGCCGATCTCACCCAGGCTCCCAAGGACACAGATCCGATACTCAAGGATCCCCGATCGCGAAATGCCCTCTTCGCGCTGCAAAGAAAGTTCCTGTCGTTTCTCTCCCCGGACGGCCCCAAACAGGTCAGCAGCGTTGGATGGATCATCCCCACTGCGCAGTACTTCCAGGACCTCCGCGGCGTCGTCGCTCTGATCTTCATGACCTGGCCCCAAGCCCGGTCCCACGCAGCTACTCCTGAACTGGCACGGGTGATCGACGCTGAGGCCGCACGGCGCCACGGGCTGTTCCATCGTCGCGGTTCGGAGCCGCGGAAGAACCTGCGGTCGACCGCATACACCGACCCTCCGGACGATCCCGTCGTCACGGGCGCCGTCCTCGAAATCGCGGACCGCCTGCTCGGCTCACCCGATGAAAATGCCGCAGCCGAACTCCTCGTCCCCCTCGTCGACGAGGCCAAACGGATCCACCAGCCGATCAGCTACCCCCTTCGCAGCCCTTGCGGCGCTTCGATTCCGCTCCTGGTCGTCCTCGCCTACCACTCCCGAGGCAGCCGAAGCCGCCGCGACCACATCCAGCGCATCGCGGAAGGACACTCCATCCGCGCGACGAGCAGTTGTGACTGAGTTGAGCGGTGTGGTCGGCGAGCAAGCCGAACGCGCCCCGACGCACAAGCTCTCGCCGCCCGGATTGACCGGGTTACCGAGCCCACCCACGGGGTCAAGGCTCCGTGTCAGGACCGGGCGAGGACGCAGAACTCGTGACCCTCCGGATCGGTAAGACACGTCCACGGGACGTCGCCCTGGCCGACGTCGAGGTCGGCGGCGCCGAGGGCCCGCAGCCGGGCGACCTCCGCTGCTTTGTCGTCACCAGGGTCCGGCACCAGGTCAAGATGGACGCGGTCCGGCACAGTCTTTACGTCGGGCGAGCGGAGGAACTCAAGATACGGGCCAACCCCCTTGGCCGAGCGCCACACCGCATGGTCGTCCGTCACCTCGTGCAGGGTCCAGTCCATCGCCTCGTCCCAGAACCGGGCCATGGCCCGCGGATCCGCGCAGTCGACCACCACCCGGGCGATCGGCCCGGTGTCCCGGTACATCTCCCGAGGCTCCAGCACGCAGAACTCGTTGCCCTCCGGGTCAGCGAGGACCGTCCACGGCACGTCGCCCTGGCTCACGTGGGCGGGCGTCGCACCGAGAGCTTTAAGGCGCGCGACCAACTCCGCCTGATGGGCCGCAGAGGTGGTGGCGAGATCGACGTGCACACGATTCTTTGTTGCTGTCTTGGGTTCCGGGACGGCAATGACGTCGATGCATACGCCGACCGGGTCCAGCCAATCGAAGCCGACGGGTTTGGCGGCGGTCGCGCCCGATCCCTCGCCGGTGACACTCCAGCCGAGCGCCTCCGCCCAGAACCGGCCGACCGCCGAGTCATCAAGAGCCTTTATGTTCACCAGGACAGGTCGCGGTGTCATGCGGGCGATCCTATGCACCGCTCTGCAAGTCACAGCCGTGACAACAAGGTCGCTGAAATGTGACAGCTAACGCTGGAAGTCACAAGCAGCAGCAGATACGCCCGACGGACACTTTTGCAAGCGGTTGCTTGCAATAGTTAGCGGTGGTGGTGCAAGGTGGAGGCATGGCATCGCTGAACGTCGGCAATCTCGGTGAGTACCTGCGCGAGCAGCGGCGGAACGCCCAGCTGTCGCTGCGGCAGCTCGCCGATGCCGCCGGGGTGTCCAATCCGTATCTGAGCCAGATCGAGCGCGGGCTGCGCAAGCCGAGCGCGGAGGTGTTGCAGCAGGTCGCCAAGGCCCTGCGGATCTCCGCCGAGACGTTGTACGTGCGGGCCGGCATCCTCGACGCCGAGCGGGATCTTGACGAGGTGGAGACGCGCGCCGTCATACTCGCCGATCCCACGCTGAACGAGCGGCAGAAGCAGGTGCTGCTCCAGATCTACGAGTCCTTCCGTAAGGAGAACGGATTCGAGATCACCGAGGCGGCGGAGGCGGTCGAGGAGGGCGACGGCGCGGCGGAGGCCCAGGACAGCGACACCGTCATAGACAGCGCCCGGAAGGGCGGCGGCAAGCCCGCCGGGCGCCGTAGTACCCGCACGGCCGACGGCACCACAGGCACCACAGGCACCACAGGCACCACAGGGGCCAACGGCACCACTGGCACCACCAACAGCGATCCGCAGCAGACGGCCAGTTGAACCCGACCAAGGCACAGGCCGCCTGACTGCGGAACACAAACCCTCATCCGAAAGAAATACGGGAGGACCATCACCATGGCCATCACCGACGATCTGCGCAAGACCTTCAGCGACCCGACCCCGCTCTACTTCGCCGCCGGCACCGCCGACCTGGCCCTACAGCAGGCCAAGAAGGTGCCCGGCCTGGTCGAGCAGCTGCGCGCCGAGGCGCCGGCGCGCATCGACGCGGTGCGCAACACCGATCCCAAGGCCGTCCAGGAGAAGGCCCAGGCCCGTGCCAAGGAGGCCCAGGCCCGGGTCAAGGAGACGCAGGAGACCTTCCAGGTCAAGGTCGGCGACTTCATCGGCAGCCTCGACGGTGACCTGAAGAAGCTCGGCAGCACCCTCGACGCCGACCTGAAGAAGTTCGGCGAGACCGCCCAGGACTTCGCCCTGCGCAGTGTCGGCGTCGCCGCCGAGTACGCCGTCAAGGCCCGCGAGACCTACGAGAAGGTCGCCGAGCACGGCGAGCAGGCCGTGAAGACCTGGCGCGGCGAGGCCGCCGACGAGATCGAGGAGCTGGCCGCGACAGTCGAGCCGAAGGCCGAGCCGGTCGTGGTCAAGGACGAGAAGCCGGCGCCGGCCGCGGCGAAGCCCGCCGAGGCCAAGGCCGAGCCCGCTCCGGCGAAGAAGCCCGCCGCCGCGAAGAAGGCCCCGGCCCCCCGCAAGACCACCGCCAAGAAGACCACGCCGCCCGCCAAGTAGGGCGAGGGGCGCGTCAGGGCCGGGCACTTACACGGTGCCCGGCCCGTTCTTCGGGTAGCGAGCGGGCGGTTGCGGGTACGGTGACCGCGTAGGGTCGAGCCGAGTCTGGTGGTGGATGTAGTGCTGATGCAGGGGTTCGCAGGCTTCATGTGGCTGCTGAGCATGGCCCTGATCGTTTTCAGCGGCTTCGCGCTGATCGACGCCGCCACGCGCCGTGAGGACGCCTATCGCGCGGCCGACAAGAAGACCAAGCCGTTCTGGCTGATCGTTCTCGGGCTCGCCTTCGTCGTGAACCTGATCTTCAACATCCTGTCGTTCCTGCCGATCATCGGGCTCATCGCGACCATCGTGTACATGGTCGACGTACGCCCCGCGCTCCGCGGCATGTCGGGCGGCGGTCGCAGCAGGCGTGGCGGGTCCAGCAGCGACGGGCCCTACGGGCCGTACAACGGCGGGCGCTGACGGCTCCAGAACGGGCGGGTTTCCGTTCGTTCAGAGGTTCGTTCAGAGGTTCAGGCGTTCAGGCCGTCCGGTCGTTCAGGCCGTCCGGTCCAGCAGCAGTACCGCCACGTCGTCCGTCAGCTCGCCCCCGTTGAGGGTGCGGACCTCGTTCACCGTGGCCCGCAGCAGCTCCTCGCCGCGCAGGCCCTCGGAGAGCTGACGGCGGACCAACTCCACCATGCCGTCCTGGCCGAGCCGTTCCCGGCCCTCGCCGACGTGGCCCTCGATCAGGCCGTCGGTGTAGAGCATCAGGCTCCACTCGCGCCCCAGTTCCACCTGCATGCGCGGCCAGCGGGCGCCGGGCAGGAGTCCGAGGGCGGGGCCGTTGTTGTCGTACGGCAGCAGTTGGGCCGGCCGGCCCGGGCGGGCGACCAGCGGGGCCGGGTGGCCGGCGAGGCACAGGCCCGCGCGGCGGCCGTCGGGCGAGATGTCCACCGTGCAGAGGGTGGCGAAGATCTCCTCGTCGGCGCGCTCGTGCTCCAGGACCTGCTGGAGGGTGCCGAGCAGCTGGTCGCCGCACAGGCCCGCCAGCGTCAGCGCGCGCCAGGCGATGCGCAGCTCCACGCCGAGCGCCGCCTCGTCGGGGCCGTGGCCGCAGACGTCGCCGATCATGGCGTGGACCGTGCCGTCCGGGGTGCGGACGGTGTCGTAGAAGTCGCCGCCGAGCAGCGCGCGCGAACGGCCCGGACGGTAGCGGGCGGCGAAGCGCAGCGAGGAGCCTTCCAGCAACGGTGTCGGCAGCAGGCCGCGTTCCAGGCGGCGGTTCTCCTGGGCACGCATCCGGCCCTCGGCCAGCCGCCGCTCGGCCGTGTCGGAACGCTTTCGCTCGACCGCGTACCGGATCGCCCGGCTCAGCAGTCGGCTGTCCAGTTCGTCCCGGAAGAGGTAGTCCTGGGCGCCGACCCGCACCGCCTCGGCTCCGCGCTCGGCGTCACCGGACGCGGTGAGCGCGAGGACGGCATGCCGGGGCGCGAGCTCCAGCACGTGCCTGAGTACGGCGAGCTCGTCGTCGTCGGCGCTCTGGCGGCCGGGGGCGGGCAGCGCGAGGTCGAGCAGGATGCAGTGGACGTCGTCGGTCAGCAGCCGCTCGGCCTCGGTGAGATTCCGGGCCGTGCGGACGCGGATCGGCCGGCCCGTCGAGTCCAGCAGCTCGGGCACGAGCCTCGAGCCGCCCGGATCGTCCTCGATGACCAGAAGGGTCAGGTTGGTGACGGCCGTGCCGGTGGTGGCGTTGGCGGGCATGGCGGGAGTGGCGGGAGTGCCGTGGGGGTTGCCGGCGGTGGTGCCCTGGGCCGGGTCTCCCTGGCGCTGCGCCTCTGCCTTGGAGGGATCGGCGCCTGAGGACGCGGCTTGCGCCTGACCACTCTCCACGGCCGGGATCGCTCTCTGCCGCGGTACGGGTACGGGCATCGTCTTGGGTTCCTTCCCTCCCCCCGAGGGCATGGCAGGGCGAGGGACCTCGGCCTACCGACGGGGACCATAGCGGTAGTGGGCGCCGCAACGGAATGGTGTGAGACACGCCGCCTGGACGCTGGCCTCTGTCATATGCCGCGATCCCTACCTCAGTTGGACAGGTCGGGGAGGGGAAGGGAATGACGAAGGTCACGTCCGCAGGGGTTTGGAGGGCTGTCCCGCGTGTGCCAAGTCACGTCGCCGGGTCGCCCCCGTAGCCCCGTAGCCCCGTGTAGCCCCGTCGCCGGAGCGTCAGGGCGCCGGGTCAGCTCGCGTCCGGTCGTACCACCGCGAGTATCGGCATCGACCCGGCCCCCGCGATCGTCACCGTCCGGCCCGGCCGCGGGGCGTGCACGATCGCCCCTTCGCCCACGTACATCGCGACATGGCTGGCGTCGTCGAAGTAGATGATCAGGTCTCCGGGGCGCATGTCCTCGACGTCGATGTGCTTGAGCTGCTTCCACTGTTCCTGCGAGGTGCGCGGAATGGGGCTGCCGGCGCTCGCCCAGGCCTGTGAGGTCAGGCCGGAGCAGTCGTATGCCGTCGGGCCTTCGTCGCCCCAGCCGTAGGGCTTGCCGAGCTGGGCCGTGGCGTACTCCACCGCCTTCTTGCCCGCCGCGGACCCCTTGCCGCCGGTCTTGTCGCCGGTCTTGTCGAGGACGCCGGAGTCGAGCCAGGCGGTCTGCGCCTTGAGCGCGGCCTTGCGCTCCAGCTCGGCGAGGCGCTCCTTCTCGTCCTTCTCCAGCCGGGATTCGAGCTTCTCGGCCGCCGCGATCCGCTTCTTGATCTTCTTCTTCGCCGTGGCCTTGGCCTCGCGCCCCGCCTCCAGCTTCTTCCACTGGGCGGAGGCGTCCTTGGCGTACTGCTCCAAGTCCTGCTGGGTGCGGGTGGTTTCCGCGATCAGAGCCTTGGTCGCGCGCTGGCCCTGGAGCACCCTGCCCGTGCCGTCGAGGAACTCCTGGGGGTCGTCGCTGAGCATCAGCTGCGCCTCGTCCGGCAGCCCGCCGCTGCGGTACTGGGCGCGGGCCGCGGCGCCCGCGCGGTCCTTGAGCCGGTCGAGTTTCGCCTTGCCCTGGACGATCTTCTTGGCCAGCGCGACGATCTCGGCGGACTGCTTCTCGGCCTTCTCCTCGGCGGCGTTGTACGCGTCGGTGGCGAGGGCCGCCTCGTGGTAGAGCTTGTCGAGCTTCTGGCGGACGGCCTCAAGGTCCTTGGTGGACACAGCAGTCGACGAGGCGTTCGTCGAGGCGTTCGGCGTGGCGGTCGGTGATGGTGTGGGAGTCGGGGCCGCGAACGCCGTACCCGGTGCCGCCAGCACGGTGACCGCGCAGACGACGCTCACGGCCGCTGTGATCAGGCTGCCCTTGCCCGCACCCATAGCTGTTCCCCCAAACTGATGAACCGTCAGAAACTTACGGACCCGGGGGATCGTGCCACGACGTGGCACAAAACGACAGAGGCAGTGACTCCATTCCCCCCTTTTGTCCCTCTGATTTCGTCCGTCGTACGACGATCTCCCCGCCTGTGTGACGAACGACTCACGGAGATCGTTCCCGGCGGGCTGAGCACCCGCAGAGCACCCGCAGAGCATCCGCAGAGCTCACGTGCGCGGCGCCAACGCCGCCCAGCGCACCGTCACTTCACCCTGCCGCCAGCGCACCGGCCCGTCCGTCACCGGCCAGTCCGCCGTGAGGTCCCGTACCGCCCGGATCCAGCGCTGGCGGGCGCCGTAGGAGGCGTAGGGCGCGGCGGCGGCCCAGGCGCGGTCGAAGTCGCGCAGGAAGGCGTGCACCGGCTCGCCGGGGACATTGCGGTGGATGAGCGCCTTCGGCAGGCGCTCGGCGAGGTCCGAGGGGCGCTCCAGGGAACCCAGCCGGGTCGCGAAGGTGACCGTGCGCGCCCCCTCCGGGCCGAGCGCGACCCACACATGCCGGCGGCCGATCTCGTCGCAGGTCCCCTCGACGAGCAGCCCGCCCCGGGAGAGCCGCCGGCCCTGGGAGTCCTCCGTCGCGGGAGCGAGGCGGGAACACAGTCGCTCCCATACGGCGGCCACCTCGGCCTCGTCGTACTGGCGCAGGACGTTGGCGGCACGGATGAGATGGGGCCGCTGCGGGACCGGGATCTCGAAGCCGCCGTGCCGGAAGACCAGCCCGTCCCGCTCGTACGGCCGTGCCGCCGCGACCCGGGCCGGTTCGATCTCGACGCCGACCACGCGCGCGTGGGGCGCTGCCGCGCGCAACCGGGCGAGGAGTTCGACGGCCGTCCAGGGGGCGGCGCCGTATCCGAGGTCGATGGCCACGGGGTCGGCGGCGCGGCGCAGTTCGGCGCCGTACGTGGCCGCGATCCAGCGGTCCATGCGACGCAGCCGATTGGGGTTCGTGGTCCCGCGCGTCACCGTGCCCACGGGGCGGGTGGCGGCGCGGGATGTCATGCCTATGAGGGTATGCGTGCCCCTGGCGTGCCTTGGCGTCCCTTTGGTGCTGGTGCGCCCTTTGGTGCGCCCTGGGTGTGCTACGCACAACACCCTCGAACGGTTGAGCGACCTCCGGTAATGATTCGACAAATCTCGGCGCATCGGAAATGGAGCTGTCTCCTCCGGTGTTCACCTCCGTGGAGGGCGCCCGCACACCCTCCGTCCGGCATGCCCGCAGCAAGGAGGAACGCCAGGTGAGCCAGTACGTCGGCAGGCTCGTGCGTCGCTCTCCGGCCCCGCCCCCACGGCTGAGGCTGCACCGCAGGCCCCGCCGCGTCGCCATGCTCTCCGTGCACACCTCCCCCCTCCACCAGCCCGGCACCGGCGACGCCGGCGGCATGAACGTATACATCGTGGAACTCGCGCAGCGCCTCGCCGCGATCAACATCGAGGTGGAGATCTTCACGCGCGCGACGACCGCCGCTCTCCCGCCGACCGTCGAGCTGGCGCCGGGCGTCCTCGTCCGGCACATCGACGCCGGCCCCTACGAGGGCCTCGCCAAGGAGGAGCTCCCGGCCCAGCTGTGCGCCTTCACGCACGGCGTGATGCAGGCCTGGGCCGGCCACCGCCCGGGGTACTACGACCTGGTCCACTCCCACTACTGGCTCTCCGGCCACGTCGGCTGGCTCGCCGCCCAGCGCTGGGGCGCTCCCCTGGTGCACGCCATGCACACCATGGCCAAGGTCAAGAACGCCAACCTCGCCGACGGCGACACCCCCGAGCCCGCCGCCCGCGTCATCGGCGAGACCCAGATCGTCGCCGCCGCCGACCGGCTCATCGCCAACACCGCCGAAGAGGTCGACGAACTCGTCCGCCACTACGCCGCCGACCCCGCCAAGGTCGCCGTAGTCCATCCCGGTGTGAACCTCGACCGCTTCTGCCCCGCCGACGGCCGCGCCGCCGCCCGCGCCCGCCTCGGCCTGCCGCAGGACGCCCTGATCCCCCTCTTCGCCGGCCGCATCCAGCCCCTGAAGGCCCCGGACGTGCTGCTGCGCGCGATCGCCGTCCTCCTCGACGAGCGCCCCGACCTGCGCTCCCGCATCCTCGTCCCGGTCGTCGGCGGCCCCAGCGGCAGCGGCCTCGTCAAGCCGGAGGGCCTGCAGAAGCTGGCGTCCCGGCTCGGCATCGCGGATGTCGTACGGTTCCACCCGCCCGTCGGCCAGGAGCAGCTCGCGGAGTGGTTCCGGGCCGCGTCCGTGCTGGTCATGCCGTCCTACAGCGAGTCCTTCGGCCTGGTCGCCGTAGAGGCGCAGGCGTCCGGCACGCCGGTGCTCGCGGCGGCGGTCGGCGGACTGCCGGTGGCGGTACGCGACGGCCATACCGGCGTCCTCGTCCAGGGCCACCGTCCCGCCGACTACGCGCGCGTGCTGCGTGATTTCGCCGACGACCCCACGCGCTCGGACCGGCTGGGCGCGGCCGCCGCCCGGCACGCGCAGTCCTTCGGCTGGGACACCGCGGCCGCCGCCACGGCGGACGCGTACACGGCAGCGACCCAGGCGCACCGGCGTCGCGTACGCTCCCACCATGGCTGATGTGCAGCAGGCCGCCCAGGTCATCGAGGGTGCCCTCCGGGACGCCGAGCTGGAATGGGAGAGCCCCGGCCCCGGCAACTACGTCGTCAAACTCCCCGGCACGCGCAAGCTGTCGACGACGGTCTCCCTCCTCGCGGGCCGCCACTCCCTCTCCCTGAACGCCTTCGTGATCCGTCACCCCGACGAGAACGAATCCGGCGTCCACCGCTGGCTCCTCGAACGCAACCTCAAGCTGTACGGCGTGAGTTACGCCGTCGACCAGCTCGGCGACGTCTACGTCACCGCCAAGCTGCCCCTGGCCGCCGTCACCGCCGACGAGATCGACCGCCTGCTCGGCCAGGTCCTGGAGGCCGCCGACGGCGCCTTCAACACCCTCCTCGAACTCGGCTTCGCGAGCGCCATCCGCAAGGAGTACGCGTGGCGGGTGTCCCGGGGCGAGTCGACCCGCAACCTGGACGCGTTCGCGCACCTGACGCGGCGCTCGGGCGACTGACGGCACGGGGGGACCGCTCGGCGTCGCCGCTTGCCTCTCACTTCGCGCTGTTCCGGTAGCGCCCGGGAGTCACTCCCACCAGCTTCTTGAAGTGGCGGGTGAGGTGGGCCTGGTCGTGGAAGCCGGTGTCGGTGGCGACCTCGGCGGGAGCGCGTCCCGCCAGCAGCAGACGCCGGGCCCGGTCGACACGGCGGGAGTTCAGATACTGGTGCGGCGCGATGCCGTAGGCGGTGCTGAACGCCCGTACGAGATGGGCGGGATGGGCCCGCACCAGCCCCGCGGCCTCCTCCAGCGAGAGCCCCTCGACGACACGCTCGTCGAGGAGTTCGCGCAGCCTGTGGGCGACGGCGGGGTCGCGGCGCGGGTCTTCGGAGCGGTCGGCGAGCCGAGGGCGCAGCCGCGCCCGCAGCCGCTCGCCGACGAGCGTCAGCCTGCTCTCGGCCTCCAGTTCGTCCCCGGGCCGGGCGAGCGCGGTGTGCAACTGCCCGACGCGCCGCCGCAGTACGGGATCGCGCAGGTCGGGCCCGTCCACGGCGGGCCCGATGAGGTCGTCCCCGAGCCGGCTGCTGTCCAGGTACAGGACCCGCTTGCGAAAGCCGTGCGGGGTGGCGGGGGAGCCGTTGTGCGGGACGTGCGGCGGCAGCAGGGACACGGTGTCGTGCGGGGTGCCGTGCTCATGCCGGTCGAGGTCGTACCGTACGGCCCCGTCGTCCACGATGAGCAGCGTCCACGCCTCATGGACGTGCATCGGATACGCGTACTCGGTGAAGTGGGCGTGGAAGACCTCCACGACACCCGGGATGCGGGGCCGCCAGGCGGAGATCTCGCGCCGAGCCTGCTGGTCGGCCATGCAAAGAACGTACAAGACTCCGCCGCATGACGGTCGGCAGTCTCGACCCATGAACGATGAACCGATCCGCTTCGACACCAAGATCGCCGTCCTGCTGCGCGAGGACCTGGAGCCCTGGCAGCGACTGAACGTCACCGCGTTCCTGGTCAGCGGCCTCGGCACACAGGTCCCCGAGGTGATCGGGGAGCCGTACGAGGACGCCGACGGGGTGCCCTACCTGCCGATGTTCCGCCAGCCGGTCCTGGTCTTCGAATCCACGAAGGAAACCCTGACGACGGCCCACGCGCGCGTGCTGTCCCGTGCGCTGCCGCGAGCACTCTTCACGAGCGACCTCTTCGGGACGGGGAACGACCGTGACAACCGGGCGGCCGTAAGGGCCGTACCAACTGCGGATCTGGATCTGGTGGGGCTTGCGGTGTATGGGCCGCGTAATGCGGTGGACAAGGTGATCAAGGGGGCGCGGATGCATCCGTGAGGTGCAACTCGACGCGCGGTCAATCGACGATGCGGCGTACGGGCTGGCCTGTGGTGACGGCGATGGTCTCGAAGTCGGAGTCCTGGTGGAGCACGGTCAACTTGTGATGCTGCGCTGTGACGGCCACGAGGAGGTCGACCGGACTCGCGCACTGATGCCAGCCCCGGTCTGCGAGGTCTTGTTGGAGCGCGGCGGTGTCATCCCAGACGGAGTCACGCATCGGGTAGTACGGGAACGTCTCCCGCAGCAGGCCATCCGCCTCGTAGTAGGCCGGCCGCCCCCCGACGGCTCGCAAGTACTCCTGCCGCACGGGTTCGCACAGACCGACCAGTCCGGAGCCGACCAACTGGTCCCACTCCGGTCCGGTCTGGCCCCGGTAGAAGCGGATCAGCGCGCTGGTGTCGATGAGGAACGTCTCGCTCACGCGGCGTGCTGCCCTTTGTCCGGGGCGGCAGGGGAGGGAGTGGCAGGCTCCTCGATGACCGAGAAGTCGATCTCTCCTTCAGCGACCATGCGCCGCATTCGTTCCACGGCCGCGGCCCTCCGACGGCGATCGGCGATCTCGCGGAGCGCCGCGTTCACTGTGTCCTTCTTCGTGCTCGTCCCGAGATGGCGAGCGGCTTCTGCCAGGGCTTCGTCGTCGAGATCGATCACGGTGCGGGACATGGGACTCCCTCGGCGCGTATATACACTTTCAAAAAAAGATATCACGAGGTGCTGGGCGGTGGGCTTGGTCTGCGCTATCGCCCGGTGCCGGGCTGACCTGGGGCTCCGGGTCGCCAGGGACAGGGGCTTTGGTGGCGGGGATCTCAGTGGCGGGCTCGTCGGCGGGCAGCCGGCGCATCAGCAGCCCGTACCCTGCCGCGACCGCTGTGCCGATCACCGCGCACACGGCCCACAGCCACTTCGCCCCGTACTCCCGCGTCGTGGCCGGGGCGTAAGACGAGGTACTCGTCGAGGAACGGGCTTGCGATCAGTTGATGCATGCGGCCTCCAGTGGTTCAGGGAACGCCGGGGCGAAGGAGGGGCGACACCTGGCGGAGGCCAGAGAGCCGCCCCGGGAGTCTCTCTCAGCGGGTCGGTCGCAGGCCTGTCTCCCGGCCTGAGCTGTCCTCCTCGTCGGCATCGGATACCGGCAGCCGGGCCCCGCGGCTCTCCGCGACCCGCACGGCATCTCGCAGGGCCTCGGTCAGTCGGGCTGACAGGTACCGGAGCTCATGGGTGCCGGCCTTGGGGTCGTCGAGCAACTCCTTTGCATGGCCGAGCAGTTCGCTTCCCATGCCGAGCTGAACGGACTCGATGTTGTCGGCGAGCCGGGAGAGGTAGCCGCCTTCGTTGTCGTCGGTGAGGAGGTAGCAGGGGTTGCCTTCGGGGCCGGACCAGGGGAGGAGGCGGGTGACGGTGCGGTCCGTGGGGGTCGTATGCCTCATTACGCGGCCACCTCCACACCGTGGATCCGGCGAGGGCCGGTGTCGATGCCGTGAGTAGCCAGCCGGAGCGCGCGACGACCTTGTCGTTGCTGCCGCTTCTTGTGGCGCAATTCGTCGCCGGAGAGGACGTAGGGGCGTACGAGGGGGGAGTCCTCGCCGCGGAGGAGAGGGAAGCGGGGGTGCTGGGGCGGTTGGTGGGTCACGGGTAGGCCCCGGTGTGTGGTTGCCCTGGGCGTCTCGGGCTGGTCGAGCGCGGGGTTCGGAGCCGCGCGGTGCCGGCCATGCGGAGGCAGCAGCAGTCTCAGCAACTGCGTGCAGAGGAGGGCGATACAGTGCGGCACGTCTACCTGCTTTCTCAGGTGGGCCATGCCCCCGGGCCGTTCGCGCGGTCGCGGGGGTCCGTTGCGTATCGACCTTGGCGTGGACCTCGACGCGAACCCATCCCAAGTCCCTATAGGACCGTCCTATATTGGAGTCATGGGGGACTTTGATACGAACCTGTGGTCTCACCCTCGGCTCGTGGCGGCGGTCACCAGCGAGGACTGGGGTGCCGTCTTCCGGACGTACCGACAACTCACGGGTGCCAGCCAGATGAAACTCGGCGAGCGAGTTGGGCTTGTCCAGCCGGATGTCTCCGATGTTGAGCGCGGCAGACGCCGGGTGACTTCGGCAGAGGTTCGGCAGCGCATTGTTTCCGGACTCGGGATTCCTCCCGAGCTGTTGTCCGGCGGGGTGCCGTCGGACGCGTCTCCGGTTCCGGCCCTGGCGCTTGCGGGCCCCGCACTGGATGAAGACCTGCTGGCACGCGTGACCAACGCCGTCGACGGTGGTCAGCACGTCGACAGCGCGACGCTCGACTGGCTGGATGGACTGCTTGCCGAGCACCGAAGGGCAGAGGACTTCATCGGTTCCCGGCCGCTGGTCGACATCATGCGCCAGCAACTCCGTACCGTTGTCGATCTTTACGCAGGCGCACGAGGTCCCCTGGAGGAGCGCGTCGTCCGACTGGCCGCTGAACATGCCCAATTCCTGGCCTGGATGGCACAGGATCAAGGGCAGTCAGCCGCAGCACTCGCGTGGTACGACCGATCTCACGAATGGGCGCTGGAGGCCGGAGACGCCAACATGGCAGCGACGACCCTCAGCATGAAGGCGCACATGGCGTGGTCGGGCGGCCGGGGCGCGCGGTGCGTTCGGCTTGCCGAAGCTGCTCGCTGGTCCGCTCCGGGGGCATCGCTGGGAGTGCAGGGGATGGCCGCTCAGATGGAGGCCAGGGGCCACGCGCTCAGCCAGGACGGCGACCGAGCGCGCCGCCTGCTGGACGAGGCCCAGGACCTCATCGGTCGCGCTGCTCAGCATCCTGAGGACGAGCCTCCGTGGATGTACTTCTACGACGAGACGTGGTTCACCTTGCAGCGGGGCATGGCCGCGTTGCACTTCCGCGACTGGCAAGGAGCCGCGGACCACATCACGGTGGGGCTCGATGCGCTCCCGAAGAACTACCGGCGTGACAGGGCGTGGTATCGCTCCTGCCTGGCGCATGCGCTTGCAGGGGGTGGGGAGCCTGAGCGAGCTGTGGCCGTAGCGCTGGAGGCACTTCCGGATGCTTCCGCGATCGGGCGCCCGCACGCCTGGAACGAACTGCACACCACTGCTGCCGTACTGATGCGGCAAGGAGGAGCGGAGGGGCGTCAGTTGGCTGAAGCCCTCAGGGCGAGTGACTGAGCTACCGGGGAGTTCACCGACACGCGAGGTCAGGCGAGGTCAAGCTGCCTGTTCAGGCATGGGATCCGGCTTGGCGACGGTCAACTGCTTCGGCGAGATCGCTTCTTCCTCCGTCGGCAGACGTCGCATCAGCGCCGCGTAACCGACCGCGGCCGCCGTTCCGATCACCGCGCACAACCCCCACAACCACTCGGCGCCGAACCGGTCGATGACCATGCCGGACATCAGGGGCGCCACCAGAGCGGCAACCGACCAGGACATCGTGTACATCCCCTGATAACGCCCACGCCCGTGCACCGGCGACAGCCGAACGACCAGCCCCGTCTGGGTCGGCGCGTTGATCATCTCGCCCAGTGTCCAGACGCAGACCGTGAGGGCGAAGACGCCGACCGAGCCGGCGAAGGCGGTCAGTCCGAAGCCGTACCCGGCCAGGAGGGACGAGACGACGAGCAGCCGTCGGGGATCCCGGTGTTCGATGAACCGGGTGACCGGGATCTGCAGCGCGACGATCAGCGCGCCGTTGACGGCGATCGCCATGCCGTAGTCGGCGGGGGTGAACCCGGCCTCGCCCATCGCCACCGGCAGACCCACGGCCCCCTGCTGGAAGATCAGGGAGACGAGGAAGGACAGCCCGACGACGCTCATGAAGCGCCCGTCGCGCAGGACGGTGCCGAGGCCGGCGGCGTCGGTCGTCGCCGTCTCGTTCTTGTGGACGGTGGGCCGCGACTCCGGCAGCTTGACGAACACCACGATCGCGCAGAGGGCCGTCATGCCCGCCTCGATGAGGAAGCCGGCGCTGTAGCTGACCTCGGCGATGAACCCGGCGGCCATGGAGGAGACGGCGAAGCCGAGGTTGATGGCCCAGTAGTTCAACGAAAAGGCGCGGACGCGGTCCTCGGGCCGCACGATGTCGGCCATCATCGCCTGTACGGCGGGCCGGGAGGCGTTGGACGCCATGCCGACGAGGAAGGCGACGCCCGCGATGGCGACGGGGTGGTGCACGAACCCGAGCAGCGCGACGGAGACGGCGGTCGACGCCTGCGCGATGAGGAGGGTGGGCCGCCTGCCGAGCCGGTCCGTCATCACGCCCCCGCCGAGGGAGGAGATGACCCCGCCGAGTCCGTGCAGCGACGCGACGAGTCCGGCGTACGAGGCGGAGTAGCCGCGGTCGAGCGTCAGGTACAGCGCCATGAACGTGGCCACGAACGCGCCGAGCCGGTTGACGAGCGTGCTGAACCACAGCCACCAGAACTCGCGGGGTAACCCCGAGACGGTCTCGCGGGCGGCACGTCTCAGCGAGGCAGGCGACATCGGAGGACCCCCACGGGTGTAAGCGGCTCAGGCGGTGAGCACACGTTACGAAGCCTGCGTACGCGGGGGCCACTCAATTAACAGATCCCGTCAACCGTCCGTCTTCCGGGCGGCCGTACCCCCGCCCAAAGCCGTGGATTACGCTCGTGCACATGGCCGACGCACCGTACAAGCTGATCCTCCTCCGCCACGGCGAGAGCGAATGGAACGCGAAGAACCTGTTCACCGGCTGGGTGGACGTCAACCTCAACGAGAAGGGCGAGAAGGAGGCAGTCCGCGGCGGTGAGCTGCTCAAGGACGCCGGCCTGCTGCCCGACGTGGTCCACACGTCCCTCCAGAAGCGCGCGATCCGCACCGCCCAGCTCGCACTGGAGTCCGCCGACCGCCTCTGGATCCCGGTCCACCGCTCCTGGCGCCTGAACGAGCGCCACTACGGCGCCCTCCAGGGCAAGGACAAGGCACAGACCCTCGCGGAGTTCGGCGAGGAGCAGTTCATGCTGTGGCGCCGCTCCTACGACACCCCGCCCCCGCCGCTGGACCGCGACGCCGAGTACTCGCAGTTCGACGACCCGCGCTACGCGACCCTCCCGCCGGAGCTGCGCCCCCAGACGGAATGCCTCAAGGACGTCGTCGTCCGCATGCTCCCGTACTGGTTCGACGGCATCGTCCCGGACCTCCTCACCGGCCGCACGGTCCTGGTCGCCGCCCACGGCAACTCCCTCCGCGCCCTCGTCAAGCACCTCGACGGCATCTCCGACGCCGACATCGCGGGCCTGAACATCCCGACGGGCATCCCGCTGTCGTACGAACTCGACGCGGACTTCAAGCCGGTGAAGCCGGGGGGTACGTACCTGGACCCGGACGCCGCTGCGGCGGCGATCGAGGCGGTCAAGAATCAGGGCAAGAAGAAGTAAGCCGACGCGATCAAGCCCCCTGCCTGCGGGTTCTCCGCCGGTAGGGGGCTTGTTGTTGTGGCCCGGAGTGCGAGCGCGCCCGCCGGCCATGCCGATGAACGTGATGGGCAAGTCGCGGGGACAGATGTCGCCCTTGACACCCACGCGTCGTGTGTGACTACTGCTGCCGGGGCAGCCGAAGCGGTTCCCGAATGATGCGGCCGTCTCCGCGGAGGAACTCGTGGGCGCCGCGGAGCCTGGTCCGCAACCGCTCCTGCGTTGCGCGGCTGTCGAGGCGTACGTCGAGGGCCCCGGGCAGGTCGGTGTCGGCTCGCCGCCCGGCGGGCAGCTGCGCACCGTCAAGTCCTTGATGCCGGGCGATGAGTGCACCGAGGTCGTGACGGCTCAGGGCATCGGGCCCGGCGAGGTGGAACACCCCGGCCGCGTCGGACAGTGCGAGCTCCCACAAGGCGGCGGCCAGGTCCTCGACATGTACCGGGCAGCGGATGTCGTCGGTGAACAGGACCCCTTCGCGGGTGTCGCCCGCCAAGGCATGCACCGTGCGCTCGTGCACGGACTGACCGTGTCCGAGGATCAGCGAGGTGCGGGCGACGACGGCACCTGGCACCAGCAGCCGCACCGCCGTCTCGGCGGCGGCCTTCGCAGCGCCGTAGGGGGTGACCGGATCGGGCAGGCTGCTCTCGTCGTAGCGGACGTGCGCACCGGAGAACACCGCGTCGCTGGAGACGTGGGCCAGGCGGCAGCCTTGCTCGGCGGCAGCCAGCGCCACGCGGATCGCGCCGTCGGCGGTGACCGCCCAGTCGGACTGGCCGCTCGACGCGTTGACGACGACCGAGGGGGCGACGTCGGCGATCACCCTGGCGACACGCGCGGGGTCCCGGAGGTCGAGCGGATGCCAGACGACGCCCGATGCCCTGCCGGGTCGGGAGGTGAACGTCGCGGCCGTTTCGTGCCCCGCCGCAGTGGCTTGGCGGACCAGTTCAGTTCCCAGAAAGCCACTGCCACCAATGATCAGGACCGTCATGGGCTGCCACGGTAGCGGAGGGGAATCGGTGAGGGGCGGCTCCTGGTTCCTGATGACCGCACGACCAGCGGTCAGGGCCGTAATGATCTCGCCGACAGTGGTTCGGGACAAAGAGGTCGTGCCAGATCATGCGGGGGAACCACGGGAACGCGTCCGTCGCGGACTCACTGAATGGTGACTTCGGGCCATGGTGGCGCCCGGCGGTGACCTTGACACTGTGCACATGACTTCCTGGGTGGCAATTGACTTTGAGACGGCGAACGAGCACCGCGGCAGCCCCTGCTCCGTCGGTATGGCAGCGGTCGAGCAGGGACGCGTCGTGCGCTCATGGAGCACGCTCATCCAGCCGCCGGCCGATCTCGGCCATTTCAACCCGTACAACGTGCGGGTCCACGGCATCACGGCGAACGATGTCGCCGCCGCGCCAAGGTGGAAGCCAGTACTCGCCGACATCCTCTCGTTCGCGGACGGGCGTCCGCTGGTCGCGCACAACGCGGGCTTCGATCTGAGTGTCATCCGGGCTGCCTGCGACGCCGAGGGAATCGCCTGGCCGGAGCTTCGGTACTCCTGCTCCCAGGTCGTCGCCCGACGCACCTGGAAGCTTCTCGCCTACGGCCTTCCGCACTGTATGGACGCCGCCGGGCTCGATTTCACCAACCACCACAACGCCGAAGCCGATTCCCGCGCATCAGCCGAGGTCATGCTCGCGGCGATGCAGGAGGCGGGTGTGTCTTCCCTCGACGACCTACTCACCAAGCACAGGATCCGGTGGGGCTCCATGACCCCTGACGGACAGTGGCGGGGCAGCCAGTACGTACAAGAGCGCAAGCCGGTCCCCGGGGCCGATCCCGATGCCGACCCCGAAGGCGCACTGTACGGACTGACGGTATGCCTCACCGGCACACTGGCGTCGATGAAGCGGGAGGAGGCATTCGCCCGCCTCGCCGACGCCGGCGCCCAGCCGACGAAGACCATGACCAAGAAGACCAACATCCTGGTCTCGGCGGAACAGACGAACCTCAAGCCCGGCGATGTCCTCAGCGGCAAGAGCAAGCAGGCGCAGGCCCTGCTCGATGCCGGGCAGGACATCGAAGTGCTGGACGAGAACGAGTTCCTCCGCCGCCTCGGCCCGTGACGTCACGCATTCGGCAGGTTTGTACGGAGCCAGTTGGCGAGCACGGCGAAATCGTCGTCGGAAAGACCGTCGTTCGGGTCGACACGGTGAAGCAGCGACGGTTCTCGGCGCTGCGCGGCGACCCAGAGACGGTCCATGCCGCTGATCTCGTCGTCGACCCAAATGAAAGGGCGGTGCCCGGCCCACGCGACGATGTGGCGGGTCTTCCAGTGCAAGCCGCGCGGACCCTCATCGGTGCGTCCGGCCACCTCACCACAGGCAGCTGCGGCAGCCCGATCCGCGGGGCGACAGCCTCGTTCGCATCGTCCATCCATGTCGAGGCCCACACCAGTTCGCACCCCAGAGCCACCAGACGCGGCCCAACGGCGGGGTCGAGTCGCCGGAGCAGCGGGTTGCCCGGGCCGGTTGAGCCATCGGAGCTGGTAGCAAAGGCCCTCTGAGGCCGACTCGACGACGACCCGAACGGGATGAGTGGTCCGTCGACGTCGAGGAAGAGGACGGGGCGCTCCGGTGAGCCGGTCACGGCGGCACGATAACCTCACGAGACGGCGGAGCGACACCGCACGGTCCGTTCACGGGGAACAGCGCATCGTCAGATCGACAGCGGCACCTTATGGACCTCGTCGGCCTTGTGCCCCGCGCGTTCGTGGATGCGCTGGACCGCTTCGGCCGAGGGGGCCTCGGAGAGGCAGTAGACCGTTCCGGACTCGGGGTCCGCCCAGGCGCGCTCGAAGTGCACGCCCTCGTCCTTCTCTATCGCGAGGTCGGCGTCGTGCGCCTCCCTCAGCTGCTCGGGTGTGATGCCCTCGAACCCGTGGTGGACGTCCATGAACTGGGTCATGGCCTCGCACCTCCTTCTCTTTCCGGGTCCCTTTCAGGGTGCGCCTCTACGCCGGATGGGGCGACCCAAGCGAAGAGCCCCGGCGTTCACACCGGGGCCCTCACCGTCGTACAAGGTGCCGTAAAGCCGTAGAACTGCCGTACAAGATTCGCCCCGCCGTCAGCCGCACTGGCAGGGATTGCCCGACTGGCAGCCGCAGCCGCAGCCCGAGCCGCAGCCGCACGCGCCGAAGAGCGGGAGGCTCTTGATGTCGGCGGGCTGCTCGGACGGGCGTTGCTGCGTGGGGTCGGGCGTGGTGCTCGGGGATTCGGCCATGGTCCCTCCTCAGGGCTGGTGCCTGGGCCCATTGCACGCCCGCCCCGCTGGGGGCATCAACGGCGCATCAACGGCGCACAGAGGCTTCGCACGCCCCGAACAGAGGCCCGCGGAACAGGCCCGCACACCCTCGGCCGCCCGCACACCCTCGGCCGCCCGCACACCCTCGGCCGCCCGCAGGGCTCACGCCCCCTCCACCCCCGACGGGGGCTGGACCGGCTGGGCGTCCGTCTGGAGTTCGTCCGCGTGCTCGCCCGTCACCAGGAACACCACACGCTTGGCGACGGCCACGGCGTGGTCGGCGTACCGCTCGTAGTAGCGGCCGAGCAGTGTGACGTCGACGGCCGTCTCTATGCCGTGCTTCCAGCGCTCGTCGATCAGGTGCTGGAAGAGCGTGCGGTGCAGGAGGTCCATCTCGTCGTCGTCCTGCTCCAGCTGGAGCGCCAGGTCGACGTCCTTCGTGACGATCACCTCGGCCGCCTTCGCCATCAGGCGCTGCGCGAGCTGGCCCATCTCCAGGATGGTGGCGTGCAGGTCGTGGGGGATCGCCCGCTCCGGGAAGCGCAGCCGGGCGAGCTTCGCCACGTGCTGAGCCAGGTCGCCCGAGCGCTCCAGGTCCGCCGACATCCGCAGGGAGGTGACGACGATCCGGAGGTCCGTCGCCACCGGCTGCTGGCGGGCCAGCAGGGCTATCGCCCGGGCCTCCAGGTCGTGCTGGAGGTCGTCCACCTTCTGGTCGGCCTCGATCACGCTCTCGGCCAGCTTCAGGTCGGAGTCGAGGATCGCCGTCGTGGCGCGCCCGATCGCCGACCCGACCAGCCGGGCCATCTCCACCAGACCGTCGCCGATCGAATCAAGTTCCTCGTGGTACGCGTCCCGCATCAGGGTTCCCTCTCGTACGTGTTCATGGGGGGTCTCCGGGGGCCGGGGGCCCGGCGCGGCTGTCTTGAAACCGGCGCTTCGCACCCCACGCTCCCACGATCCGGCCCGCACGCGTCGGTTTCCGTCCCCTCAAATGAACCATTACTGGCTCCAAGGTGAACTCTGAGCGACGAGTGTTCGAGGTCGCACTCGGATGGCTGTGGCCATGGCCGATCCCGTGCCTAACCTGGGTGCATGGACGTGAACGCGGCGGTCGCCGCAGCGGCAGCGATCGCCGGTGTACTCACCGGCGTCATCGCCATGCTGGCGTTCCGCTGGAGTGAGCGGGAGCAGAAGCGGCCCACCCGCACCTCTCTGCACACGGACCCGGTGCTTCCGCCGGGCGTGGACACCGTCCTGTCCGTACTCCGGTCGTCCGCCGTCGTACTCGACGAGGCGGACGCCGTCGTCAAGGCCAGCTCCGCCGCGTACGCCCTCGGTCTGGTGCGCGGCGGCAAGCTCTCCATCGAACCCATGCTCTACATGGCCCGGGACACGAGGCGGGACGGAGAAATAAGACAGGTCGAACTGGACCTGCCCCGGCGCGGCACCGGCCGCGGCGAGGCCCTCGCCGTCTCCGCGCGCGTCGCCCCCCTCGGCTCCCGGCTGGTGCTGCTCCTCGTCGAGGACCTCACCGAGGCCCGGCGCATAGAGGCGGTACGGCGCGACTTCGTCGCGAACGTCAGCCATGAGCTCAAGACCCCCGTCGGCGCTCTCTCCCTCCTGTCCGAGGCCGTCATGGACGCCTCCGACGACCCGGAGGCGGTGGAGCGCTTCGCCGGCCGTATGCAGATAGAGGCCACCCGGCTGACCAACCTGGTGCAGGAGCTCATCGACCTCTCCAGGGTCCAGAACGACGACCCCCTGGAGGACGCCGAGCCGGTCCGCGTCGACGAACTGGTCGCCGAGGCCATCGACCGCTGCCGGCACCAGGCCGGCACCAAGCAGATCACCATGGCCGCCTCGATAGGGGCGCCCGGAGGTCCGCCGTTCGAGGCTGCTGGCGGGAGCCGGGCGGGCATCGCCGACCTGCACGTCTACGGCAACCGCGGCCAGCTCGCCGCGGCCCTCGGCAACCTCGTCGAGAACGCCGTCAACTACTCGCCCGCCCGCACCCGCGTCGGCATCGCCGCCCGCCGGGTGAACGCGCCCGGCGGGGACATGATCGAGGTCGCCGTCACCGACCAGGGCATCGGCATCTCCGAAAAGGACAAGGAGCGCATCTTCGAGCGCTTCTACCGTGTCGACCCGGCCCGCTCCCGTGCCACCGGCGGAACGGGCCTGGGCCTCGCGATCGTCAAGCACGTGGCCGCCTCGCACGGCGGGGAGGTCAGCGTGTGGAGCTCCGAGGGACAGGGCTCCACCTTCACTCTGAGGCTGCCGGAGGCGGGCGCGGCCCGCGACCGCGCGCACCAGCATCCCGACCCCGACGACGCGGCCGGGCAGTCCCTCGCCACATCCCCCCATACTTCCCCGTACGATCCGCTTCCCGCCCCGGAGGTCCTTCCGTGACCCGAGTGCTCGTCGTCGAGGACGAGGAGTCCTTCTCCGACGCCCTGTCGTACATGCTCCGCAAAGAGGGCTTCGAGGTCGCCGTCGCGACCACCGGGCCCGACGGACTCGACGAGTTCGATCGCAACGGCGCCGACCTCGTCCTCCTCGACCTGATGCTGCCCGGCCTGCCGGGCACCGAGGTGTGCCGTCAGCTGCGCGGCCGTTCCAATGTCCCCGTCATCATGGTGACCGCCAAGGACAGCGAGATCGACAAGGTCGTCGGGCTGGAAATAGGAGCCGATGACTACGTCACCAAGCCCTTCTCCTCCCGCGAGCTGGTCGCCCGTATCCGGGCCGTCCTGCGCCGACGCGGCGAGCCCGAGGAGGTCACTCCGGCCGCTCTGGAGGCGGGCCCGGTCCGCATGGACGTCGACCGCCACGTGGTCACCGTCTCCGGCTCCAAGGTCGACCTGCCTCTCAAGGAGTTCGACCTGCTGGAGATGCTGCTGCGCAACGCCGGCCGCGTCCTGACCCGTATGCAGCTCATCGACCGGGTCTGGGGCGCCGACTACGTCGGCGACACCAAGACCCTCGACGTCCACGTCAAGCGCCTGCGCGCCAAGATCGAGCCGGACCCGGGGGCCCCGCGCTACCTGGTGACGGTCCGCGGTCTCGGCTACAAGTTCGAGCCGTAAACCGCCTGCTGACGGCCGCTGACGACGGAAGGGCGGGACCTCATCAAGAGGTCCCGCCCTTCCGTCGTACGGCAGAGTCGTACGGCTGCTCAGTGGGCGGTGCCGGTGCCGGTGTCGGTGCCGGTGCCCGCCGTGTTCGCCGACTCGTTCGCGCTCGCGGAGGCCGCGTCGGTCGGGGTGGTCGCGTCGGCCGGGGTGTCGGACGGAGACTCGGAGCCGGTCGCCGTGCCCTCGCCCGGCTTCTCGCTCGTAGTCGCGCTCGCGCCCGGGGCTGCCGGGGCCTCGCTGGGACCCCACTGGGAGTAGAAGCTGTCGGCCGGGACGACGAACGCGCGCAGGCTCACGTCACCGGTCGTGCTGAAGGTGAAGGTGACCTTCTGGGCGTTGCCGTCCTGGACGGTCGCGCCGAGGTTGGGCACCGCGGCGGCGGCGTTGTTCTTGCCGCCGAGGATGACGGAGCCGCCGGCCGGGACGGTCAGCCTGCCCTTGCCCCTGGCGGGCGTGATCTTCGCGTTGCCGCCGCCCGCGACGCTGACCGCGTCCAGGGTCTGGTCGGTGCGGCCGGTGTTGAACACGGTGGCGGAGATCACCGCCGGGCCCTTGGTCCCGGCATCGGGCTGCGTGATGATCACGACGTTCCGGAGCTTGATGGCGCCGACGGAGGTGGCCGCGTTGTCCGGCTTGACCTCCAGGGTCTGAGCGTTGTTGCCGGCACCGCACGCGGCGAGCGAGGCGATCGAGAACGCGATGACGGCGGCGCTGAGGGCGCCGCGTCGAAGGCTGCTGCTCACGGCGGCGGCAACTCCTTGACTTGAACGAGGCGGCCCATAAAGCCGCGCTAAGTGACTGTCAGCGGCCTCAGGTTACCGAGCCGTTCCCGCGCCACCGCACCCGACCCTCCCCCGAGCCGTCCTCTTCCCGCCCCCTTCGCTCGGCGGAGGCATGACCACTCCCTTCAGGAGCGACTCATGTGCCACATTGACCCCGCTTGACCTTGCACTCGTCCGCCATTCACATAAGCGCCCCGGCGACCCGCGCGGATTTTCCGTGAAGGAATGCACGGCCTCCCGAACAGCTCCGAAGCGGCCTCCGGAACAAACCTGTGGAACGACCTAGGGAAGGACGCACGGAACGACTCACGGAAGGCATCACGGAACGGCTCCCGCGACGACCCCGGAATTGATCAACGGCCACCCGGTCGACCACCCGTGATCAATTCCGGATTCGTCTCGTACCCGACTCCGGACGCCGAACGGAGTAGCGTAAGTCGCACGCTTGGAAGCGGACATATGGGGATGTTCCGCCATCTGGAGGTGACTCCCGATGTGTGTAACGTGCGGGTTTCCCCTCCCCCGGAGAGCCGCTCCGACCTGCGAATACCTTCTCCCGCTCGGCCCGCGCAGCACGTTCCTGTTGCTGTTGTCAAGCCCCGAGATATGCCCTGACCTGCGAAAACGTCATTCAGAACCCACCGTTTCCGTGTTACTCTGGATAGCCACGGAAGGGGTACCTGTCACATGACGTTCAAGGTTGGCGACACCGTGGTCTATCCCCATCACGGGGCCGCGCTGATCGAGGCCATCGAAACTCGCCAGATCAAAGGCGTGGACAAGACCTACTTGGTGCTGAAGGTCGCCCAGGGTGACCTGACGGTGCGTGTGCCAGCGGACAATGCGGAGTTCGTCGGCGTACGTGATGTGGTCGGTCAGGACGGACTGGACCGGGTCTTCGAGGTGCTGCGCGCGCCGTACGCCGAGGAGCCCACAAACTGGTCGCGTCGCTACAAGGCAAATCTGGAGAAGCTCGCCTCCGGTGATGTCATCAAGGTCGCGGAAGTCGTGCGTGACCTGTGGCGTCGTGAGCGCGAGCGTGGACTCTCCGCCGGTGAGAAGCGCATGCTCGCCAAGGCCCGCCAGATCCTGGTGAGCGAGCTCGCGCTCGCGGAGAACACGAACGAGGACAAGGCCGAGGCTCTTCTCGACGAGGTCCTCGCGTCCTGACGCCGACGCAAGCCGGCCTCAGTTCACATTGAAATGCCGCGGTGCCCGAGTGACGTGTCTGCTGTCGCCGGGCGCTGCGGCATGTTCGCGTCGCGATGCCCTACGCGTGCCGGTCACACACGCTCGTCAGCGTGTTCACACCTCGGGGAACAGACCCCCGATACTTGGGGAAAAGACCCCCGATACTAGGCGTGCCGGGCCCGGGCCGCTGACTCGACCGGTGTCACGGAAGGGTCCGGTCAAGGTGTCGCGCCCGACACGCTCTGGCCATACCCACGTAGGCCGAGCACACAAACCTGACAGGAACCGATGTCTGACGTTTCGCGTCCTTCGCCCACGCCTGCACGCACGGCTGCGGTGATCCCGGCCGCCGGCCGGGGCGTACGCCTCGGTCCGGGCGCCCCCAAGGCGCTCCGCGCGCTGAACGGCACTCCCATGCTCATCCACGCGGTCCGCGCGCTGGCCGCGTCCCGCGCCGTCTCCCTCGTGGTCGTCGTGGCCCCGCCGGACGGCGCCGCCGAGGTCAAGTCCCTGCTGGACGCCCACGCGCTGCCCGAGCGCACCGACTTCCTCGTCGTCCCCGGCGGTGAGAGCCGCCAGGAGTCCGTCAAGGTCGGCCTGGACGCCCTCCCGCCCCAGTACGACATCGTGCTGGTGCACGACGCCGCCCGGCCCCTCGTACCGGTCGACACGGTCGACGCCGTGATCGAGACCGTACGGGAGGGCGCCCCCGCCGTCGTCCCGGCGCTGCCCCTCGCGGACACCGTGAAGGAGGTCGAGCCCGCCGCGACGCCGGGGGAGCCGGAGCCGGTCGTGGCCACCCCGGAGCGGTCGCGGCTGCGCGCGGTCCAGACCCCCCAGGGCTTCGACCGCGCGACCCTGGTCCGCGCCCACGAGACGGTCACCGACAACGTCACCGACGACGCGAGCATGGTCGAACAACTCGGCCTCACCGTCGTGGTCGTCCCCGGCCACGAGGAGGCCTTCAAGGTCACCCGCCCCCTGGACCTGGTCCTCGCGGAGGCGGTCCTGGCCCGCAGGAGGCTCACCGATGGCTTCTGAGACGCCTTACGTAATCCCCCAAGTCGGCATCGGCACCGACATCCACGCCTTCGAAGAGGGCCGCGACCTGTGGTGCGCGGGCCTGAAGTGGGAGGGCGAGGGTGCGGGCCTGGCCGGCCACTCCGACGCGGATGTCGTCGCGCACGCCGCCTGCAACGCCCTGTTCTCCGCGGCCGGGCTGGGTGACCTGGGGCAGCACTTCGGCACCGGCCGCCCCGAGTGGTCCGGCGCGTCCGGCGTCACGCTGCTGACGGAGGCCGCCCGCATCGTCCGCGAGGCCGGCTTCACCATCGGCAACATCGCCGTCCAGGTCGTCGGCCCCCGCCCGAAGATCGGCAAGCGGCGCGAGGAGGCCCAGAAGATCCTGTCGGACGCGGCCGGAGCTCCGGTCTCGGTCTCCGGCGCGACCACCGACGGGCTCGGCTTCCCGGGCCGCGGCGAGGGCCTGATGGCGGTCGCCACGGCGCTGGTGGTGCGGACCGGCTGACGGACCGGCTGACACAGCCGACCGACGTGACGTCACGAATGTGTGCCCTTGCCGGAAAGGAACGCGAGGCACTGCCCCACGCCTACTACCCTGGACTCGTGACCATTCGCCTGTACGACACCAGCGCCCGGCAGATTCGTGACTTCTCCCCGCTCATGCCGGGTTGTGTCTCGATCTACCTGTGTGGCGCCACCGTGCAGGCGGCACCGCACATCGGGCACGTCCGCTCCTACCTGAACTTCGACATCATGCGCCGCTGGTTCCAGTACCGCGGCTACGACGTCACGTTCATCCGCAACGTCACCGACATCGACGACAAGATCATCGCCAAGGCCGCCGAGCAGGGCCGCCCCTGGTGGTCCATCGGCTACGAGAACGAGCGCGCGTTCAACGACGGCTACAACGCCCTCGGCTGCCTGCCCCCGACCTACGAACCGCGCGCCACCGGCCATGTCACCGAGATGGTCGAGATGATGCGCGGGCTCATCGAGCGCGGCCACGCCTACGAGGCCGACGGCAACGTCTACTTCGACGTGAAGTCCTTCCCGGAGTACCTGCGGCTGTCCAACCAGGAGCTGGACAACCTGCTCCAGCCCTCCGGCGAGGGCGAGACCGGCAAGCGGGACCCGCGCGACTTCGCCATGTGGAAGGCGGCCAAGCCGGGCGAGCCGAGCTGGGAGACGCCGTGGGGCCGCGGCCGTCCCGGCTGGCACCTGGAGTGCTCGGCGATGGCCCACAAGTACCTCGGCACCGCCTTCGACATCCACGGCGGCGGCCTGGACCTGATCTTCCCGCACCACGAGAACGAGATCGCCCAGGCCAAGGCCTACGGCGACGAGTTCGCCCGGTACTGGGTGCACAACGCCTGGGTCACCATGGCCGGCGAGAAGATGTCCAAGTCGCTGGGCAACTCGGTCCTCGTGTCCGAGATGGTCCAGCGGTGGCGGCCGATCGTGCTGCGCTACTACCTCGGCACCCCGCACTACCGCTCGATGATCGAGTACAGCGAAGAGGCCCTGCGCGAGGCCGAGTCGGCGTTCGCGCGCATCGAGGGCTTCGTGCAGCGGGTGGTGGAGAAGGCCGGGGGAGTCGTCGAGCCCGCGGCCGAGGTACCGCCCGCGTTCGCCGACGCGATGGACGACGACCTGGGCGTCCCGCAGGCCCTCGCCGTCGTGCACACCACCGTCCGGCAGGGCAACTCCGCGCTGGCGGCCGACGACAAGGAAGCCGCGGTGGCGCGCCTCGCCGAGGTCCGCGCCATGCTCGGCGTCCTCGGCCTGGACCCGCTCGACGCGCACTGGGCCGGCGAGGCCGACCGCGGGGACGATCTCCACGGGGTCGTCGACAGCCTCGTACGACTGGTCCTCGACCAGCGCGAGGCGGCCCGCGCCCGCAAGGACTGGAACACCGCGGACGCCATCCGCGACCAGCTCAACCAGTCCGGGCTCGTCATCGAGGACTGCCCGGAGGGACCCCGCTGGACCCTCGGCTCGCGCTGAGCCTTTCTTGATCGATTGTGCCGCCCGGCCTTCCGGGCGGCACACTGCATATACGTACACACGCCCGCTTCCGTTTCGCAGCGAACAGAAGCAGAGAACAGACAGGTAGGTCATGGCAGCCAACAACCGCCGCATGTCCGGCAAGAAGGGCGCGCAGGTCGGCAGTGGCGGCCAGCGACGCCGGGGCCTGGAAGGCAAGGGGCCGACGCCGCCCGCCGAGGCGCGCAAGGGGCACAAGAAGAACCGCGTCGCCACCGCCAAGGCGAAGCAGGTCACGCGACGCCCCGCCCCCAGGGGCCGCGGCGGCAGGCCGACGTCCGAACTCGTCGTCGGCCGCAACTCCGTCGTGGAGGCGCTGCGCGAGGGCGTGCCCGCCTCCACGCTCTACGTCCAGCAGTTCATCGACAACGACGAGCGGGTGCGCGAGGCGCTCCAGCTCGCGGCCGAGCGCGGCGGCATCAACCTCATGGAGGCGCCGCGCCCCGAACTCGACCGCATGACCAACGGGCTCAACCACCAGGGCCTCGTCCTCCAGGTGCCGCCCTACGAGTACGCCCACGCCGAGGACCTGGCCAACGCGGCCTACGACGCGGGCAAGGACCCGCTGATCGTCGCCCTCGACGGGGTCACCGACCCGCGCAACCTCGGCGCCGTCGTCCGGTCCGTCTCCGCCTTCGGCGGGAACGGTGTCGTCGTACCCGAGCGGCGCGCGGCCGGCATGACCGCCGGTGCCTGGAAGACGTCCGCGGGCGCCGCCGCCCGTACGCCCGTCGCCCGCGCCACCAACCTGACGCGCGCCCTGGAGGCGTACAAGAAGGCGGGCATCGTGGTCGTCGGACTCGCCGCGGACGGCGAGGTCGAGATCGGTGAGCTGGAGGCCCTGGGCGGGCCCGTCGTCATCGTCGTCGGAAGCGAGGGCAAGGGACTGTCCCGGCTGGTCGGCGAGACCTGCGACCACCGGGTACGGATTCCGATGCCGGGCGGTGCGGAATCGCTGAACGCCGGTGTGGCCGCGGGCATCGTGCTGTACGAGGCGGCCCGTCGGCGCGCCTGAGCGATTGTTCGACGTAGTCACCCACATGGGGTATTCCTGGCGTCGAGGACAAGCTTGACGCGGTCCGGACAGATCCGGCCGGTCAAAGCAGTGTCCTATCCACACGTCACTCGGTTAGATGAGTGTGGACACCAGAACACCCCGCACACCCACGGGGGACGGCCCGTCGGGATTCGACGACGCTCCCGCGCTGAGCATGGTGAAGGTGCCGAGTGACCCGGCGCAGATCATCGTCAATCATGCGAGCTTCCGCGTGCAGTTGGGCGCGTCGACCCGGCGCAACCAATCCCCGCGGGTCGCACGGCACTTGAGCGCCACCGAGGACACCGCCCGCATCCCCGTCGTCGGCGCCCCGGCGGGCAGAGCGGGCGCGACCGCAGGCGCCGCCCGCCGCCGGCCCGTCGTCTGGAGCGGGAAGTCCGACCCGGACGACACCGGCGCCCACCGGCTGCTCCAGGCGGTCCGGGGCGGCAGCGTACGCCACGGCGAGGAACCGGCCCCGACCGCCGATGCCGGCGCCACCCAGGTCATCCCGCGCATCGACGGCAACGACGGCTATGGCGGCGAGGGTTACGACGGCGACGGTTATGCCGCCCTCGACCAGACCGTCGAGGCCCCCGTCGTCGGCGCCCAGCGCAGTCACGACCCCGACGGCCCCCGACTCCTGCCGGCCATGCGGACCGTGGGCAGCGCCTACGACGAACCCGCCTACGCAGGCGAGGAGTTCGAGGAGTACGAGGAGACCGACGAGGGCGCCGACGGCGACCGGCGCGGCAAGCGCCACGGCGTCGACCCGGCCCGGCACGCCTATTACCCCGGCCGCCGCATGAACCTCGGCGTGGTCCTCCTCCCCCTCCGCGTCTTCCTCGGCTTCATCTCCATCTACGCCGGCATGGGCAAGCTCTGCGACCCCGTCTACTTCGACGGCGGCAAACGCGGCTCCATGGTCAAGTGGCTCAACACCCTGCACCCCTGGGAAGTCGCCGAGCCACTGCGCCAGTTCGCCCTCGAACACCCCGTCGGCGCCGGACTCGTCATCGCCTTCTTCCAGGTCATCGTGGGCGTCCTCACGGTCCTGGGCTGCTGGCAGCGGGTCGCCGCGGTCGTCGGCGCCGGCCTGTCCGCCGCGCTCCTCGTCACCGTCAGCTGGAAGAGCGTCCCCGCCTACGACACCCCCGACATCATCTTCCTCGCCGCCTGGTCCCCGCTGATCATCGCCGGCGCCCCCGTCTACTCCATCGACGGCCGCCTCGCCGGCGGCGCCTGGCGCCGCCTCGGCCCCCGCGCCGACATCTGGGACCTGCGCCAGTACGTCCTGCGCCGCGGCGCCCTCATCACCGCCGTCGTCACCGGCCTCACCCTGCTGGTCGGCTCGCTGCTCGGCGGCGCCGTCCGCGACGCCGACCGCGTGGTCGTCCCCGGACCCGGCGAGGCGCCGCGCAACGAACTGCCTGGCTCCCCGCTCCCCGAGGACTCCGCCCAGCGGCAGCGGAAGACCCCGTCGGCCTCCAGCGCGCCCACCCAGGGCGCCACGGCGGGAGCGGCGGCCAGCCCGTCCGCCGGCGCCGCGACCACCCCGGGCGCCACCCAGGGCGCCGGCCCCGCCGCCACCGGCGGCGCGCCCAGCCAGACCCAGGGCACCACCGGCGGCCAGGCCCCGCCGCAGCAGTCCTCCCCGGTCGAGCAGGCACCCAGCACCACCTCCGGCCCGACCTCCGGCGGCACCGCCACCGGCGGCAGCGACCCGACCGGCGGCTCCGGCAGCTCCGGCGGGACCGGCAGCTCCGGCGGCGGCTCTTCCTCCGGCCAACCGGGCCTTGTGGGCGGCCTGTTGGGGTAACCCAGCCGGTGGGCGGCATCCTGGGCACGCCCGCCGGCTGAACCATCCCTTGCCCATACGACTGGCCCATACGACGACGGGGTCCCGCACTGCTGAGTGCGGGACCCCGTCGGCATGGACTGCGACGCCCTCAAGGGGCGCGGGGAACGGCGCGACCAGCCCCCACCGGCCGGCACTCTGAAGGCGACCGCGGAGCGGCTTACCGCCCCAGCGCCGCCAGTTCCTTCGCCGCCTCCCGCAGATCCTTCGCGGTGTCGATGGCGCGCCAGTACGCGCCCTGCGGGATCGGGAAACCGGCGAGTCGGCGCTCGCGCGCGAGGTGCGGGAACGTGGTGCGCTCGTGGTCGCCGCGCTCGGGGAGGAGGCCGGCGAACTCCGGCGAGAAGACGTAGACGCCCGCGTTGATCTCGTTCGTCGTCGGCGGTGCCTCGATGAAGTCCGTGATGTGCCCGAACCCGTCCGTCTTCACCGCACCCCACGGAATGCGCGGACGCGCCAGCGCGAGGGTCGCGACCGCGTCGCGCTCGGTGTGGAAGTCCGCCATGTCGCGCAGCGAGAAACGGGTCCAGATGTCGCCGTTCGTCGCGTACCAGGACCGCTCGGGGTGGGGCAGATGCGCGGCCGCGTACTTGAGGCCGCCGCCGCGGCCCAGCGGCTCCGACTCGACGACGGTCTTGACGTTCACCGGCAGATCGGCCGACTCCAGCCACTTCTGGAGGACGTCGGCGAGGTGGCCGCAGCTGACCACCACGTCCGTCACGCCCTCCTCCGCGAGCCAGACAAGCTGATGGCCGATGATCGGAGTCCCCGTGCCGGGGATCTCGACCATCGGCTTGGGCCGGTCGTCGGTGTAGGGACGCAGCCGGGAGCCCTGGCCACCGGCCAGAATCACGGCTTGAACGGGGCGAGACGCGGCGTTCGGATCGGTCATGACCGAACTGTACGTTGCGCCCCGCTCGCGACCGGGATCGGCAACCGTTCCTTAATCAGCTGTTACCCCCCGTCTCCGAGGCGGCGCTCAGCCGTGCGCCGCCGCGACGCCCGTCGCGAAGGACGTGTCGCAGACCGGGCGGGCGTACGACTGGGCGCGCGTGGGCCCGTACATACGGACCGCGGCATGGCCCAGGGCGCGGGCGATGGACACGCAGTGCTTCGCGAGCGAGGGGCGCCCGTTGACGGCCTCCTGGAGGTGCGTGAGCGCGATGCCCGGGTTCTTCTCCCGGAGTTCGGTCATGAGGGTGTCGCGCAGCACCTCGTGCGGAGCGCGGGCGGCGGCGCGCGAGGAGGCGTCGGCCGCCGAGACGTCCGATGCCGTGAGCACCGAGTCCGACGGATTCCCCGACCAGTTGACTCGGGTGACCGCGAGGGTCCCGGAGAGCACCAGGACGACGGGCAGGACGAGGGCGAGGGAGCGGCCGATCCGGCGGGCGGGGCCCCGGCCGCGTCGCGTCTGTTGGTTAGTGGAGTGCTTCACGCGAGTGAGGGTAGCGTGGGGTAATGATTTGGCGACATTTAGTCACCGGTTCGGGGGATGAAGTGGTGCCCTTTTTTGGGTAGTGGGTTGACGCACGCTGCTCGAAATGCCCGGTGTGCCGGGGTATTTGTCGACAACGAGTAGGGCCCCGCAGTGGTCTGCGGGGCCCTACTCGTCAACCTGGGTGAATTACCCGGGGTTGTACTGCCTGGCTCAGTCGGTGAGGCGCTCGCCCGTGGAGGTCGAGAACACGTGGGTCTCGCCCGGCCGCGGCACGACGTGCAGCGTGGCGCCCTTCTCCGGGACCGCGCGGCCGCTGACGCGGACGACCAGGTCCTTGAGGTCGTCGCCGAGCTTGGAGCTGCCGTAGACGTAGCCGTCGGCGCCGAGCTCCTCGACCACGTTCACGGAGACCGCGAGACCGGCCGGGGCGTCCGCGGTGTCCTTCGACAGGGACGAGGCGGCCTCGCCGTTGTGCTCGACGATGTCGAAGTGCTCGGGACGGACACCGACGGTGACGGTGGTGTCACCCTTGTCGGAGGCGGCCTTCAGAGCGTCACGGTTGATCGGGACGACGCTGTTGCCGAACTTCACACCGCCGTCGGTGATCGGGACCTCGACCAGGTTCATCGCGGGGGAGCCGATGAAGCCGGCGACGAAGAGGTTCGCGGGCCGGTCGTACATGTTGCGCGGCGAGTCGACCTGCTGGAGCAGACCGTCCTTGAGGACGGCGACCCGGTCGCCCATCGTCATGGCCTCGACCTGGTCGTGGGTGACGTAGACGGTGGTGATGCCGAGACGGCGCTGGAGCGAGGCGATCTGCGTACGCGTGGACACACGGAGCTTGGCGTCCAGGTTGGACAGCGGCTCGTCCATGAGGAACACCTGCGGCTCACGCACGATGGCGCGACCCATGGCGACACGCTGGCGCTGACCACCGGAGAGCGCCTTCGGCTTGCGGTCCAGGTACTCGGTCAGGTCGAGGATCTTCGCGGCCTCTTCGACCTTCTGCCGGATCTCCGCCTTGTTGACGCCGGCGATCTTGAGCGCGAAGCCCATGTTGTCGGCGACCGACATGTGCGGGTACAGCGCGTAGTTCTGGAACACCATGGCGATGTCCCGGTCCTTCGGCGGCAGGTGCGTGACGTCACGGTCACCGATGCGGATGGTGCCGGCGTTCACGTCCTCGAGCCCCGCGAGCATCCGGAGCGAGGTGGACTTGCCGCAACCGGAGGGACCGACCAGGACGAGGAATTCCCCGTCCTCGATGTCGATCTCGAGAGCGTCGACGGCGGGCTTGGTGGAACCCGGGTAGATCCGGGTCGCCTTGTCGAACGAGACAGTGGCCATGGTGAAGGGCCCCCTTCTACCGGCAGGAACGTGCCGGACGATCCGTTGTAGGAAGGTGGTGAGCCGTCCCGGACAGAGCCCGGGATGGTGTAGTCCACACGTGCGAACTGGGTCAGGACGGTACCTGGCGTTTGCCCGGCTGTCAGTAGCTGGGGGACTGTGAACTTCGCGGAAATTTTCGACAGGGCCACCCTGCGGCCTGGGTACACTGCACGGGCACGCGTGCGCGTCACACGTGCAGGCCTCCTTAGCTCAGCTGGCCAGAGCAACGCACTTGTAATGCGTAGGTCGTCGGTTCGAATCCGACAGGGGGCTCCAACAGCATGGATAACCCGCCGTGGGGCCGTGAGCTCGCCGTTTCGGCTACGGTGGGCGGTTCTCGTGCGGCTGACCTTGAGACGTGGGTGCGGCGTGGCTGTGCCTTGGTCGTGGCGTCGGTGGCTGCGTACGCCTCCTACGTTCACCAGAGGGCGTTTGCCCTTCAGGGCGGGGCGGACGAGACGAGCACCGGCTTCCAAGCGAGGTCGGCTGCCGCCGTGACATTTGCCGCAAGCGACACTCCCGATGCCGAGCAGAAACGCCATCCACACCACAGACAACTACGGCCGAGCCGTCCTCGCGCGCTGGCGGCGAGCAGGCCGCATCCCTGCCGCGCCAGAGGAGGCATCGACAAACCGGTTCGTCACCCTGAGTAAGGATGGGACGAGCGAGGGACAGGGATCGCTGCGCATCTTCGGATCACGGGGTTTGTAAAGAATTTCCGGTTTCGCTGTATCTATGGTCGGACAGCGTGTCAGGGCCCTTCGTTCCCCATCAATAGGACCAAGGTCCCACTCCCGCCCCGCTGATATCCGGCGGAGTCTGCGGTGTAATGCATCGGGCGCCGGGCTGACAGGAGGGGATTCCATGGTGAGACGCGTCCGATGGCGCTTGCGCGCCCTGCTGTCACGGGACGCCGGTACGGACGCTCTGCTGGTTGTCCCCGTCGCGGACCCGGGCCGGGCTCGCGCTGGGCAGCACCGCCCCGTACCGCCCCGGTGTTGCGGAGGCCGGGGTGCTGGTGGAGGACGCGTGGCAACGCAGAGGGGTGGGCGGACTGTTGCTGCGCCGGCTCGCGGAGCGGTGCAGACGACGGGGCGTTGCGGCGCCCACGGTCCCGTGGAGTACGGGCCGCTCTCCGACACGGTAGGGATGACGGCGAAACTGGCGGCAAGGAGCCCTTCGGATGCTCAGTTGTAAGCCCCTGAACGGATCTTTCGGCGTCGAGGTGTTCGACACCGATCTCGGCACGCCGGAGGCCGAGGAGCACGCGGCGGAACTCGTCGAGGCTCTGCACAGACACCAGTTACTCCTCTTCCCGGGCCAGACACTCACCGTCGAGGCCCAGTTGAAGGTCACCTCCCTCTTCGGCCGGTCCGTGCTGCCGTGGGACCCCACGCACGCGCACCCGGCCAGTCCGTACGTCGAGGTGTTCCGCGAGTCCCCGCCCCGCGAGTACAGACGGCCCGCCGAACACTGGCACAGTGACGCCTCCTTCCTGGCGGAGCCCACCGACGCCACGCTCCTGTATGGGGTGACGGTGCCGCCGGAAGGTGGCCGTACCCACTTCAACGACACCCGCGTACCCCTGGCCGCGCTGCCGGCCCGGCTGCGAGAGCGGGTCGCTTCGCTGCACGCCGTACACGACTTCGGGCGCAACTTCTCGAGCCTGCGGCGGGCCTCGTCGCGGGTGTCGAAGGAGGAGGCACGGGCCGAGCTCGCGGCCTTCCCACCCGTGACGCATCCGCTGGTCCGCCCTCACCCGGTCACCGGTGAGCCAGCCCTGTACCTGAACGAGATGTGCCTGGACCGGGTCGTTGACCTGCCCGAGGACGAGAGTCGCGAGCTGGTCGAGGAGCTGTACGCCCACACGCTGCACCGGCGGTGGCAGTACGTACACATCTGGCGCCCCGGCGACCTGCTGGTGTGGGACAACCCCTCGCTGCTCCACCGCGGCGAGGCCGTTCCTCCCGGTCTGCACCGCCGGGTCCACCGTACGACCGCCCGGTACGCCGGACGGGCGCGTTGAGCCCGCAGTGGCGGCTGCCGTTTTGGCCACACGGGTTACCCGGCACGCTCATCGCCTTCGACGGCGTCGACGGCAGCGGCAAGACCACGACCACCGGGATGACCCGGGCGTATCTGCGGGCGCACGGTCGGACCGTACGCGGCTACGGGGGACCGGCTGATGACCGTTCGGGCGCGTATCCTGCCTGCGCTGCGGGCGGGCCGCGTCGTCGTGGTCGACCGCTATCTGTTCACGCCCCTGGGCGAAGTGCTCATACAGCGGGTGCCGGCCGAGACGCGCGCGGTGGTGGAACCGCTGATCGCCTGCTTCCCGGCGCCGGACCTCTCTGTGTTCACCACCGTGTCAGCGCGGGAGGCCAGCGCCCGGGTGCGCCGCCGAGCCGCCGAGCGCGACGACCCGCTCGGCCTGGACGTCTACGAGCAACGAGTGGACGCCTTCCGCCGACTGGCGTCGAGCAACGGCGGGCTGCTCCTCGACACCACGCGGGGCAGCGCCGCACCTTTCAAGACTTGATACCCCACCTCGTCAGCGGCGCGGTCGGCGTGCGCTGAGGAACCGCCACAGCCCTGGAGACCATCTTGGCCGCGCCCATGGGAACGTCCCGGTCCCCAAGCTGCCCGGCGCCGTCGGAGCGAGGCCCCGTTCGACGTGCTCGGCGCAGGCTTCGGCCCTTGCCAAGCTCGCGCTCGCCATCGCCCAACCGGGAGCAAGGATGCATGAACGGTTAATGACCAAGGAAGCCAGCCAGTCACGCAAACAGACCGAACCACCGCAGATGGCCACCGTCCTCGCCGCCCTGGATCCAACGGGACCGTGGACGCGCCCGGCCCGGCCGCACACGACGTCTGGAGGTGCCGGGTGACCGATCGCACGGAGCGGGAGAACGCCTGGCGGCTGCTGGGCCACGTATGCACGGCAGATGTGGATCCGCGTGCTTCGGCAGCCGCTGCCGAGCTGCTCACCGGCCCGCTGGATCTCGATGAGCTGATCAGCCAGGCGGCCCGGCACGCGCTGCTCCCGGCCCTGGCAGCCCATGTCATCGAGGTGGAGCGGACAGACCTGTTCCCACTCGAGCTGCGTCGACATCTGATCGATTCGCTGTACTGGAACCGGCACAAGACCGCACTCGCCACCGACGAGGCGCTCCGCATCGTCGCCGCGGCCGACGCGTCAGGCGTGTCTGTGGCCTGCACGAAGGGCGTCGTGTGCCAGTTCACCACGTACGGAGGTCGGGGGATCAGGGGATTCGGCGACATCGATCTCATGGCACACCCCGACGACCGGGAGAAGGTCGCGGCACTCCTCGGCGATCTCGGCTACTCCGGCGCTGTGACCTACGACCACAAGACCGGCCGGCTGGTGGAGATAGGGCGGGCCGACAAGGCTCTCTACCGGCTCCACCGCGATCACCTGCCGCACTTCCTGCGGGTGACTGAGGGAGGGAGCGTTCCCTTCCATATGGTCGACGTCGCCTTCAGCCTCACCTGGCACACCAGTGGCTGGCAGTTACCCATGGACGAGGTGCTCGCCGACCTGGAACAGGTGGCCGTTCCGGGACGTTCCGGGGGTGACGTGCTGCCGGCCCTGGCCGTCCCGTACGACTTCCTCTTCCTGGCCCTCCATCTGTTCCGGGAAGCCTGGTTCCAGCGCACGATCCTCAAGAAGAACGTGCGGCTGGGGCAGTTCGCCGACATCTGCCGGTTCTGGTGGCTGCGGGGCAGGGATCACGCCGCGGAGATCTCCCGGCTGGTCACCGCACACGGTCTGCAGCCGCCGATCGCCTGGGTGTGCCATCACACGGACGCCGTCTTCGGCTCCGCTCTCGTCGGGGAACTCGGGCTCGACGGGTATGTGGCCGAAGACTGGCTGAACAGCGCGGGCGCCACCGATGGCAGTGGACTGGCCTGGCGAGGAAGCATGCGGGACCGGCTCCGCGACCGGGTTCCCCCTCAGCTGACCGCCGCCCCCCTGCCCTCACTTGCCCGAGCCGTGCGCGCCTGACGGTGAATCGTGGAGAGCGACGGCTCGGTGGTGAGCGCGCGGCAGTTGGAATCCATGAGAAGAACGACGGAGTGAAGCCATGACGAACCCCTGGGACGACCGCTTCGAGACCCTCCTGCGCGACGCCCTGCGCTTCCTGCCACCGGACGAGGCACTCCGTCCCGACCTGGACACGATCGCCGCGGGCTTGGACTCGATGGCCATCGTGGAGCTGCTGCTGTCCGTTGAGACGGCCTATGACATCTCCATGCCGGACGACTTCCTGCAGCCGGACACCTTCGCCAGCCCGGGTGCCCTGTGGGAGGTGGTCTGCGCGGTGCGCGCCATCCAGAGCGAGCCGGCATGACGGCGCCGGCAGTCACCTCCTCCGTGCTCTCCGTTCTGCGAGAACATGCGCCCCGGGTGGACACGCAGGGCGAGTTCCCCATCGCGAGCCTCACCGCACTACGGGAGTCCGGACTGCTCGGATTGCTGGTGCCCCGGGCCTATGGCGGTGCCGACGGCGATCTGCGAACCTTCGTGGAGACGGCCCAGGAACTCGCGTCCGCGTGCCTGTCCACCGCTTCCATCTGGGCCATGCACTGCCAACAAGTGGACGCCATCGCCAGGTTCGGCTCCGGCGAACTCCGCGACGACCTGATGCCGTCCGTGGCCCGGGGCGAGACGTACATCGCCTCCGTCACCACAGAGCGGGCCAAAGGCGGCCATCTGCTGAGCGCGCAGCAGGCTCTGTCCCAGCAGGACGGGAGCCTGCACATCGAGCGCCGGGCACCCGTCGTCACCGGCGGCCGACAGGCCGATGGATTCCTCATCACGATGCGCGCTCATGAGGACGCCCGCCCGGATGAGGTCTCGCTGGTGTACGCGCAGCGCAAGCAGTTGGACGTCCAGGAGTCCGGGCGATGGGACGCAATGGGCATGCGCGGCACCGAAAGCCTGGGGCTGGACCTTGTCGGCACCGTACCCGCGACCAATATTGTCGGCGAACCGGGAAGGTTCCGGACAGTGGCGGTCGAGAGCATGATCCCCCTGGCCCACCTCGGATGGGCGGCCTGCTGGCTGGGCGCGGCCCGGGGCTGCCTGCGCGAGCTCGTCGCACATCTGCGCAGGCCGGGGAGGAGCGGCGGTCCGGACCTTACCTCCGACCTGTTCCGTGAGCGACTGGCACGCATCCGGCTCGACCTGGAACTCACCCATGCCTATCTGCACCGCGTTTGCCAGGAAGTGTCCGACAGGCGGGACCGAGGCGAGTCGCTCGACCCTCACGCGGTGCAGATCCATCTCAACTCGCTGAAGCTCGCGGCCTCGGACCTGACCTTCCGCGCGGTTGACCGCATGGTGGAGCTGGCGGGACTGTCGGCGGGGTATGCGAAGGATTCCGGGCTGTCCCTCGAAAGGTGCTTCCGGGATCTGCGCTCCGCCAGCCTGAACTACGCCAACGACCGGCTGTGGGCGGCCAACGGGGCGCTGGTACTCGTCGACCGTTCGGTGACTCTCGTCTGACGGTCGGCTCAAACGCCGCCGGATGTCACCCCGCGCCCGTGCCCGAGCGAACGCCACGGGGGCTTTCAAGGAATCGTCCCCGTATTTCGGAGGGGAAATCTCGAGCGCTCAGGTAGACGGTGAGAAAGGATGGCTGTGGCGGGGTGGGCAGGAGAGGAAACGCTCCACGGAATTCTCGAGACGGCGGCCGGACGGTTTCCGGAGCTGCCCGCCGTGCGTGATGTAGACGGCCGTTGGACGTACCGGGAGCTGTCGTCGGCCACCCGCGCCGTCGCGGACTGGCTGAAGCAGCGCGGCGTGCGAGCCGGGGACCGGGTCGTGACCCGGCTGCCCGCGAGCCGCGCGTTCACCGCCCTGGTGTACGGGGTGTCGCGGGTGGGCGCCACCTTGGTCCCGCTCGCCCCTACGACGACCGCCCACCAACTCGCCCCCATCCTCGAGGAAACGGAGGCTTGCCTGCTGATCGCCTCCGGCGGGCTGGGAGAGCTGCCGGGCTTCTGCCGCACTGCCGACGCCGCTGAGCTGGCAGCCGCCGCGGAATCTGTGGGCCCATGCGGTTCCCAGGCCGCCGTACCCGATCGGTCGCCGAATCCGGAGGCTCCACGAGCGCCCGCCCTGATCATCTACACCTCGGGGACCACCTCCCGCCCCAAGGGCATCGTCTGCCCGCACGATCGGGTGCTCTTCGCCGCCCGCGCGATCGCACAGTGCCTTGAGTACCGCCGTCACGACATCGTCTTCTGTCGGCTGCCGCTTTCCTTCGACTACGGCCTCTATCAGCTTTTCCTTTGCGCCTTCGCAGGTGCCGAGTTGGTCCTGGCCGACGAGGGCAGTGACGTCACGGTGCTGCGGCAACTGCGCCGCTGCGGTGCGACGGTCGTCCCCGTGGTCCCCTCGCTGGCAGCGATGCTCATCACGCTCGCCGCCCGGGAACGCACCCGGTCCGGCGCCGACGGGGCCGTACGCAACACGGTGCGACTGTTCACCAACACGGGAGCGAAACTCGCTCCGCACCTTGCCCGTACATTGCGCGAGACGTTCCCCGGAGCCGAAGTCTGCCCGATGTACGGCATCTCCGAATGCAAGCGCGTCTCCATACTCCCGCCGGACCAGGCCTCCCTGCGCCCCGAGTCGGTTGGGCGCCCGCTGCCCGGCACCACGGTGACCATCCTCAACCCCGACGGCATGGCCGTGCCGCCTCGCGTGGTGGGAGAGATCGTGGTTGACGGCCCGCACGTGATGGACGGGTATTGGCGCAGTCCTGGCCCGACTGCGCGGATGTTCCGGACCACGCCGGGCGTCTCGCGGTTCCGGCTGCACACTGGCGATTACGGGTACCTCGACGAGGAGGGATACCTCTACTTCTCCGGACGGCGTGACGAGATCTTCAAACGACGTGGCGTGCGCATGAGCACACTGGAGATCGAGGCTGCCGCTCAGTCGGTGCCCGGAGTACGTGACGCGGTGGTGCTTGTCCCGCTTGACGAGAACGAACTCCCCTTGTTCGTGACCGGCACGGCACGGCCTGCCATCGTGCTTGCCGAACTCGCCGCCCGGCTGGGGCCGCAGCGAACCCCCACGCGGTGCATGGTGCTCGACACCATGCCTGTGACCGCGAATGGAAAAGCCGACCGGCAGGCCCTGCGTGCCTTGCTCGATGCGGACGCCCCGGAAGGAGCACAGCATGCCTGACCTCGACGCCATAGCCGAGACGTACGGCACACCCGCATACGTGTACGACCTGAATCGTGTGGAGCAGGCATACGGCGACCTCGTACGCGCACTCCCCACGGGCTCTCTCATCTACTACTCCCTGAAAGCCAACCCGCATCCCGCACTGGTGCGGCGCCTGGGCGGCCTCGGCGCCCGTCTCGAAGTCAGCTCCGCCGGCGAACTGGCTGTCGTCCTGGCCGCCGGACAGCCTTCCCAGCACGTGCTGTACACCGGACCAGGCAAGACTCCCGCAGAACTCGGCGGGGCACTGGCAGCGGGCGTACGTCTCTTCTCCGCCGAGTCCTTCGCCGACATTCGCCGGATCGGTGCTGCCGCCGAACGGCACAGTGCGCACGTTGACTGCCTGCTGCGGGTCAATGCGCCGGATGCGGTTGGCGGCAGCGGGCTCCGCATGACTGGCAATTCGTCTCAGTTCGGCCTCGACTACGAACAGTTGATGGCCGAGTGGTCCGCCTTCCGGACACCCACCACCGTCACCGTGCGGGGCTTCCACTTCTTCCCCCTGACCAATGCCCGCGACGAGGCGACACTGCTGGACGAGATGACCCAGAGCATCCGGTGCGCGGCACAGCTGTCTCATGGGCTTGGCATCCCACTGGAATTACTCGACTTGGGCGGCGGTTTTGCCGCACCGTACGCGGTCCCCGGCTCCCGCCCGCAGTACGCGACCTTGCGGGCGGGGCTGCAGGGGGCGCTCGAAAAGTGGCTTCCGGAGCGGGACGAGGGACGGCCGTTCCTTGCCTTCGAGTCGGGGCGCTACCTGGTTGCCGACTGCGGCACCCTCCTGGCGTCCGTCATTGACGTCAAGGAGAGCAAGGGCCGTACCTTCGCGGTCCTCGACGCCGGCATCAACGCACTTGGCGGGCTGTCCGCCACAGGCAGGCTGCTGCCGGTCAGCGTAGGCCTGGAGGACACCGGACGGCCGGGACCCACGTTCACCGCCGACCTGGTCGGGCCGCTGTGCACCCCACTGGATCGGCTGGGACGGCAAGTGAAACTGAACAACGTCAAACCAGGCGACGTGCTGCGCATTCCGAACACCGGCGCTTACGGCTTGACCGCTAGCCTGCTCGGTTTCCTCAGCCGGCCGGTCGCTACCGAAGTGATCGTCTCGTCCGGGCACGTCGAAGAAACAAGCCGTCTGGCGCTCGTGAGGACGACCGAAGGAGGGATGCAGCAGTGACTGTTCCCAAGTTTATCGCGATCGGGTGAAAATGGACAAAATAACGATTCATTTCGAAGGCAAGCGCGACGCGATCGCCCCCCTTACATGGGCACAGCGGAGGACTTGGCGAGGCTCTCGCCTCAAGTACCGGCCGTTTGTGTATGTCCAATCTGTTCCGCCAGGGAAAAATCTCCGCGAAGTCGGTAATGCTGTCAAATGGGCATTCGAGGAGTTCGAGACCCTGAGAACGATATTTCCGTCGGACGTCGACGGTGATCCCTACCAAAAGGTTGAAAAAGTCGGATCAGTGGAGCTCTTCAAAATTCCGACCGAAGAACCTACCGAATCTGATATTCAAGACGCAATACACCGTCTTCGGAGGGAACGCTTTGATATTACAACCGAGTTTGGGGCCTTATTTGCTGTAGTGACTTGCGTCGACGTTCCGACACACCTTATTTGTCTCGTTTCCCACCTTGCAGTCGATGATCAGGGTTGCAGGGCACTAGGAGTGGCGCTCGATGGCTACTTTTCCGGGGACCGCGACCGGCCATCGGTGCCTCTCACACATCCAGTGGACCGAGCGCAGCTAGAGCGATCGACGAAGTGGCAAGAAAAGAGCGCTCACTCCCTCGAATACTGGAAGTCGATTCTAGAAAATCTTCCGCAAGACGGCGATCGTTCAGCAGTAATGGATTCTTACGCGCTGCGGGCTGCTGTTTCAGTCCTGTCAAAGAAGTATGCAATGGGTACATCCGTTGTCTACCTAGCCGCTATTTCAGTGGTTGCCGGCGCACTCATGGGGCGGAGCACGTCCTCCTTTCTGTTGCCGGCTTCCAATCGTTTGAACCAGGAAGAACGTTCATTCGTCGGGGAGCTTGTGCAATTTGCCCCTGGGGTACTGGAATCGCTCAACGCGCCTTTCGAGACAATAGTCACCGATGCTTGGAAAGCAAGCCTCAAGGGTTACAGATTCAGTCGCTACGATGAGCAGGCTCTTCAGCTGATACTCACAGACCTCGACGAGAACAGAGAAAGCAAGAGAGCTTTCGACTTGTCATTCAATGACATGAGAAATTCTACAGAAGGACAGAACGGCTGCGGAGCGAAAGGCGAAATTCACAATCTCACGAAACAGACGGAAATCGAATTGCGTGAACGCGTATATCGAGGCGGAAGTCGCTTTCTGTCATTCGGCCTCCGGGGTGACGGCAACGAAATACTCTCGATCAATGTTCACGACTCGTACTTCCCAGAGTTTCCTGTCCGGCGCATTTTGCTGGCAATTGAGGCTCTGGCGGTCGGGGTAGCCATGGAGGATGTGGAACCACTTAATTACCCCATGCGATTCGCGAGAGCTTACCTGACATCTCGAAACACGACAGTCGATTGAGTACCGATAGCGTGAACAGGACCACGAGCGACCAGCCCTCCTTCCTGCTCGATGCGGCAGCGGAGGTGTTTCTAGCCGTCGGCTTCGACAGGACCTCCATGAACGAGATCGCCACTCGGGCCGGTGTCTCGAAGACCACGGTCTATGCGTACTTCCGTGACAAGCTCGAACTGTTTCACGCGGTGGTCCGGCGGAGCGCGTCCAAGGTGAGTCTCGGATTCGACCAAGCGCTGCTCGGATCAGCCAACGATACCGAGGAAAAACTTTCACGGGTCGCCCTGTTTCTCTTGGAATCCATGACCGAGCCCGGGCGCCTGGCCTTTCTCCGGATGCTGATCACGGAGCGCGACCGCATACCAGAGCCGTTATGGATGGTGAACGACTTTGGCGTCCACCCCGTCATCAACGCGGTATCCGCGATCCTTGGCGAGGACGCCGCCCAGCATGGCTACTCCGTGCCAGAACTGAACGCTCACGCCACGTTGTTCATTCGAACCGCAGTGGCCGGCCTCCAATTGCCTGCACTTCTCGACCCCGACTTCTCCCACGACTCCACATTTCTCAAGACTCACGCCGACTGGATCACTGCAGTCTTCCTGCGCGGTATTCGCCCACGGGGCGGCGCGTAAATACACCCCCCCACCCATCGCGACCGCGTCGCCAGACAAAGCGAGAATCGATGACCACAGGATCCTCGGCCGTGCCAGGATGGGTTCGACGCCTGCGGGCTCACATGCTCCGGCACCGCAAGACAATGATGCTTTCACTGCTCGGCGCGGTTCTCGGTAGCATCTGCATGATCACCACCCCCCTGGTCGTGCGGCAGATCATCGACGGCGTCATACTCACCCACGGGTCGGCGTTATGGCCGTGGCTGGCCCTGGTAGCAGCGCTCGGCGCCGCTACGGTCAGCTTCGAATTTCTCCGCCGTCTGTCCGGTGCTCGCCTTGCCCTTGAAGTCGAGTGCGACCTGCGGAATGCCATGCACGACCGCCTTCAGTCCATGGACGCGGAGAATCTCGACCGTATGCCGACGGGCCAGCTCGTCGGGCGAGCCAATTCCGATACCACCCTGGTCCAGGGACTGCTCAACTACTTCCCGTTCCTGAGCAGCGACGCCCTGCGGGTGGTGCTGTCGGTCGGGGTGATGCTCTTCCTGTCCCCCTTGCTGGCTATCGTCAGCATCGCCATCGTGCCCATGGTGCTCGGTGTCTCCTACAGGATGCGCTGGAAGGTGTTCCCCGCCACGTGGGACGCCCAGCAGCGCGTGGGCGACGTCGTCCAGATCGTCGACGAGGACCTCAACGGCGTTCGGGTCGTCAAGGCTTTCGGCCGGGAGGAGCAGGAACTCAAGCGGGTCACCGAGGCCTCGCGGGCCCTCTACGGTTCGCAGATGCGTTTGGTTCGACTGCAGGCCCGTTACCAGCCGGTCCTGCAGGCTGTTCCGGTCTTCGGGCAGGTCGCCATCCTGGCCTTCGGCGGCTGGATGGCACTGCGCCACGAGATCACGGTGGGCACGTTCCTGGCCTTCTCCACCTACATTGCCCAACTCGTTCCCCCCGCCGGACGGTTGGCCCGTCTCCCCGTCATCGCGCAGCAGGCCAGGGCCGGTGCCGAACGCATCTTCCAGCTCATTGACCTGCGCCCCGCCATCGCCGACGCGCCCGACGCGATAGAACTGCCGGCTCTCCGCGGCGAGATCACCTTCTCCGGTGTCCACTTCTCCTATGAAGAAGGCGCCGAACTGCTGCACGGCCTCGACCTGCACATCCCGGCCGGGTCGCGCGTCGCCATCGTCGGCCCGAGCGGGAGCGGCAAGTCGACCGCAGTGGCGCTGGTGTCGCGCATCTATGACCCGCAGCAGGGTGCTGTGCTCGTAGACGGCCACAACGTACGGGACGTGACGCTGCACTCCCTGCGCAGCCAGGTCGGCGTGGCGTTCGAGGAGAGCTTCCTCTTCTCCTATTCCGTTCGGGACAACATCGCCTACGGGCGCCCTGGCGCCAGTGACGCCGACATCGAGCAGGCGGCACGCGCCGCAGGTGCTCACGACTTCATCATGGACCTGCCCCGTGGCTACGACACCGTGGTGGGCGAGCGGGGACAGAGCCTGTCGGGCGGGCAGCGTCAGCGGGTGGCCCTGGCCCGGGCGCTGCTGTACGACCCCAGGGTCCTGATCCTCGACGACGCGACCAGCGCGGTAGACGCCTCCACCGAGGCCGCCATCCACGACGCCCTGCGCAAGGTGATGGCCGGGCGGACCACGATCCTGGTCGCGCACCGCCGCTCGACCCTGCACCTCGCGGACCAGATCGTCGTCATGCGCCATGGCCAAGTCGTTGATACCGGCACCCACGACGAGCTGATGGAGCGCAACGCCCTCTACCGAACACTGATCAGCGGGGGGCTCGACAGCGACGCGGCCGACGGCGGGATCGAGGCACTGGCATCCCCTTCCGCCACCGGCACGACCGCCACGGCGTCGAACGAGAAGCGTCAGCCCGGCCAGGGCGACGGCGGCCGTGGCCGGCGCAGCAACGTGGACGCTCCTCCCGAACTGCTGGGCCACGTGGCGGCACTCAAGCCGGTACGCGATATTCCGGCCGTCGACCTCGAGACCGAGTCACGCCGGGACCCTTCGTTCGGCCTGGGCCGACTCCTGTCGGAATTCCGCCGCCCGCTCCTGCTCGGCCTGCTCCTGGTCGTCCTCGACGCGCTCGCCTCGCTGGCCGGCCCGTATCTGATCAAGAATGGCATCAACAGCGGCGTGACGGCCGGATCCGAGGTCGCCCTGTTCACCGCATCGGGCATCTACCTCATGGTGGCCCTGGCCGGCATGATTGATGAGATCGGCGGCACGTTCGTGACCGGTAAGGCTGCCCAGCGCATCATGCTCTCCCTGCGGATCCGGATCTGGGCCCAGCTGCAGCGGCTGTCCCTCGACTACTACGAGGGCGAGATGGCCGGGCGAACCATGACTCGGATGACCACCGACGTCAATCGGTTCCAGTCGCTGATCGAGAACGGCGTGCTGTCCGCGATTGTCTCGCTGGTCACTTTCGTCGGCGTGGGTACCGCGCTGTTCGTACTCAACCCCGAACTGGCAGCCGCCATGCTTCTCGTCGTCCTACCGCTCGCCCTGGCGACCGGGCTGTACCGGCGACGGGGCGCCCTTCTCTACGACCAGGCCAGGGAACGGATCGCTGTCGTCAACGCCGACTTCCAGGAGAGTCTGTCCGGGGTACGCGAAGCGCAGGCCTTCGTCCATGAGGAGGTCACCAAGGCCCAGTACCATCGACTCGGCCACGACTACATCGTCGCCCGGCTCTCGGCCCAACGGCTGATGCTTGCTTATTTCCTGTTCGTGCAGTTCCTCCCGAGCGCTGCCGTTGTCGTTGTCCTAGGCATGGGAGCTGGGATGGTCACGTCCGGGCACCTGACTTTGGGCGCACTGATCGCGTTCGTCCTCTACGTCGACCTGTTCTTCTCACCCGTCCAACAGCTTTCGCAGGTCTTCGACTCGTGGCAGCAGACTCGGATTTCAGTGAACCGTATCGCTGACCTCATGAAGATGGACACGCTCACCCCAAACCCCGAGTACCCCAAGGAAACGGGTCAGATGTCCGGTGAAGTGGTCATCGACGACGTGCACTTCTCCTACCTGACGGTGGCAACTCGGCGTGGATCCGCCCAGGAACGCGGCGGCCCGCAAGACCTCCACAGTCGCCAGAGCCCCGGCGCCCTGGCGACCAAGCCACCCGAGGCATTGCGCGGTGTCAGCCTGTGTATCGCGGCTGGCGAGACAGTCGCGCTCGTCGGCGAGACAGGCGCGGGCAAGTCGACAATCATGAAGCTAGTGGCACGGTTCTACGATCCAGGCGAGGGTGCCATCCGCGTCGATGGCCATGATCTCCGAGCACTCGACCTGCTGTCGTACCGGCGCCGGCTCGGCTACGTGCCGCAAGAAGCCTTCCTGTTCACCGGGTCGGTCCGCGACAACATCGCCTACGGTCGGCCCAGTGCCGGCGACGCCGAGGTCGAGGCGGCGGCGTGGGCGGTTGGTGCCCACGACTTCATCGCCGGGCTGCCCGGCGGCTATCTGCACGAGCTGGCTGAACGTGGCCGGTCCCTGTCGGCCGGGCAGCGCCAGCTCATCGCACTGGCCAGGGCCGAGCTGGTCGACCCCGTCCTGCTCTTGCTGGACGAGGCCACCTCCAACCTCGACCTCGCCACCGAGGCTCGGGTCGCAGCGGCGATGCAGCGCGTCTCGCACGGCCGGACCACGATCGTGATCGCGCACCGCCTACAAACGGCTCGGACCGCGGACCGGATCGTCGTGCTCGATGGCGGCCGGATCATCGAGTCCGGGTCGCACGAGGAGTTGCTCGCCGAGGGCGGTAAGTACGCCTCGATGTGGGAGGCGTTCGAAACGGCCGGCCACGCCAGAGCGCATACCGCGCTCGAAACGTAGGCTTTGCGTTTACCGAGCTCGGACAGGGTCGTCTATTTTGTTCGAGCCGCACAGGGGGCTCCAACAGCATGGATAACCCGCCGTGGGGCCGTGGCGTCGGTGGCTGCGTACGGACAGCTTCGGCGTGCGCCCTGTACGGCTGCCCGCTACCAGTCGCGGGCGGCGTGCTGGAGGGTGTCGCGCACTCGGATGACGTCGGGGTTGGCGTCGGTGCCGGGCCGCTGGACGAGGAAGAGGGTGTTCAGGGGCGGTTCCTCCGATTCGTGCAGGAGGGCGAGCCGGCCGGAGTCGAGGTGTTCCTGGCACAGTGAGCGGGGCAGCACGCTGACACCGGCACCGGCGTTGACCGCGGACAGGACCGCGTACAGATTGGGCACGGTGACCGCGGCGCGGCTGGTGAGCTGCTTGCCGAAGACGGTCCGCCAGTAACGCCGCACGATGGGCAGGTCCTCGGCGTAGGTGACCAGCGGGACCTCGCGCAGGGCGGCGCACAGATCGTCTGCCTGCGGGTGCGCGGCGATGCGCTCGGCCCAGGTGGGGGCGGCGACCAGCAGGTACTCCTCGTCGGCGAGGGGCACCGACTCCAGGGCGCGGCCGCGGGGGCGCCGGGTGGCGATGACCAGGTCATGGCGGCCGGCCCGCAGCTCTTCCAGCAGCGGTTCGGGCAGCCCTTGGGCGACGCGCAACTGGACGCCGCCGGCGGCGAGGTGTGCCAGGGCGGGCAGGACGCGCACGCACAGCAGTTCCGACGGGCCGGCGAGGTGTACGGGTGTGGCGGGTCCGGCCAGCGGGCCGCCGCCTTCGAGGGCGGCGAGCGCGTCGAGCGGGCCCGCTGTCTGGGCGGCGAGTTCGTGGGCGAGCGGGGTGGGTTCCACGCCGCGCGGCAGCCGGGTGAACAACTCTCGGCCGGTCTGCTGCTCCAGGGTGCGGATCTGCGCGGTCACCGTGGGCTGGGACAGCCCGAGCACGGGCGCGGCGGCGGTGAAGGTGCCGGCGCGGTAGACCGCCAGGAAGGTGCGCAGCAGGTTGAGGTCGGCGTGCGCCGGGAGCCGCCTGCCGGCACCGGCACCGGCACCGGCCGCGGTCTCGGCGGTGTCGGGCGTCCGGTTCTTCATGTCAGCCATCGTATCGATCGTTCACATTGGGGTTCCGATAGCTGACATCGGAGCTTCTATCGGCAGTCCGATGGAGCGTGGGCCTGACGTCGCGCTAGGCGGTCGTCCCCTGCGAGGCGTCCGAGGCCTCGGGCCAGGGAGCCGGTGATCGCCAACGACACGAGGCGAAAGCTGGACGCCTGGTGGAGCCGTCGCCTCGGTGCGCCCGCAGGCCGTGGACCGGTGCGTGTCCGGTAGGAACCAGCGGAGGTTCGTCTGCCGCTCGGTTGCGCGGCCCGCCGGCTTGCCCACGCGTACACGGCCCACTCGCTGTCCTCGCCCCCGTCCTCGGGATCCATGAGCTGATCGCCTGCTGATGCCTACGGAACGACAGACGATCGCCGCCGCTCACACCGCCCACGCCGGAGTGTCCGCCACCTTCTCCTACGAGAACCCCGACGCCCGCGCTCTCGTCGGCAACGAGCGCGCTCTCAACAGACCACCCCGGGCGACTCGGTCCAAGGCGTCCTCGCCGAGAACGCCGCCCTCGAGCGCCACCTGAACCAATTGACCCGAAAGACACGCTCCAGCTCCTCGAACAGGATCAGCGGACAGGCCGTTCGGGGATCGTCGCAAGAACGTTCTCAGCGATGTCGAGGAGAGCGCTGTCGTCCGGGAGGGCTCCGGACGTGCTCCACACGGTGATTTCGTAGTAGCCGCCCCGGTCATCACGTTCGAGGGCCATCGACAGCGTCCTGGCCAGGGGACCTTCTTCGACCGGTCCGCCGGATCCGCCGCTCCCGAGATCGATCTCGAACTTCATGGTGTGATCCGAGGAGAGGACCGCGGGCCTGCCGAGAACCGTAAGCGTCTTGATGTCCTTCTCGTCCCCGAACTTCATCAGCTTCACGTACTGGTCGGTCGACAGCTTGTTGTAAGTGGCCGAGACATTCACGGTGTACGTCTCGAACGTGACCTCGGCCTCCGGTTGGGCAACCTTCCCATCAGTCAGGGGAGCGGTGTTGCTGGTGCCGGAAGCAGTGGTCGCGGTCTCTTCGGGCGTTCCAAGGAGCTGGGCCAGCTCTGGCCGGTTGAGCGCCTTGCACAGCTCCTCACCGGTCACGGGCCGGGGCGTCTGCTTGTACGCCTTCGGCAGCTCCTCGTGTGCCTCGCCCGAACACGAGGCGGGCTGAGCGGTGCTGTCGTCGGACGGCATCATGCGTGGGCCCAGCCACAGCGCGGCCCCGAGTGCCCCGAACACGGCCACGGCCGCGACGGCCTGGCCCCATGCGTTGTGCTCCTTCTCCGGAGTGCCCGGGCCGGGGTGCGCCCCAGTTGCCGCCTGGACCTGGGCTTGGGTCTGGGCTTGGGCTTGGGCTTGGGCTTGGGCTTGGGCTTGGGCGGCAGCATCGACCGCCGCCTCGTCCGCGGAGGCTGCCGGACTCGGGTTCCGGTTCCGGCGTGTGCGCAGGGCCCGGACCACCACGTAGACGCGTATTGCGGTGAACACGAGGAACACCACGCCGAGACCGGCCGCGACCCGATCGTGATCGCGGACGGCGAGATACATGATGCGTACGCCGAAAACGGACCCGACCGCGATGAGCAGGGGCTCGCGGACCCAGAACGGCAGGAGACGGAGGAGGAAACCGAGCATCCGGTGATCTCACCAGGACCAGACCACATCCGCCGTGGTGGAAGCCACAGTTCCCCTTGCCGTGCTTCTGGCGTGGGCTATCCGATGCCCTTCCGGCCCACTTCCCGAGCCGTCTCCGCCCGCCCCAGCACCTCCGTACTGTCCACGAACTGGTCCACCGTCCCGGTCATCGGCAGCTCCCGGATCGTCCGGTCGGAGATGCGGGCGGTGAGGGCCCGGGCGAACCGTTCCGCTCGTAAGACCCGGAAAGGTCTGGTGTGGTACGGGCGGGTCGTCGGGTCGATCCTGTCCGTCAGGGAGAGGTCGTTGTGCAGGGCGGCGACCGTCTCGTAGGCCGTCGAAAGGTGCTCTTCCCGGGTCCTCCAGTCCGTGGCCGCCAGGGCCGCCCTCAGAGACGGGGTGAGGCGGTCGCCCGCCGAGGTGCGGGCGAAGGCGCTGCCGAGCCATTTGCTGTACGGCGGGTAGCGGCGGTCCATGAGGAGGCACAGGCGCATCAGGTCGCGGACCAGGCGGGCGGCGACGACGGCGGAGCCGAGTTCGTCGCCGACCTCGCCGCAGCGGCCGACGAAGGCCTCTTCGTGGGAGATGCGGGTCCACTGGCAGGCCAGGATGTGGAGCCAGAGGTCGTGGGGGTACCAGCGCAGGGCGGTGCGGGCGGGGGTGAGTACGTGGAGGCCGTCGTGGAAGACGGCGCCGCCGGTGGCCTCGGCGAGGAGTTGGGTGGGGGTGGCGAGCCAGTCGGCGGTGGTGATGGGGGAGGTCGGGTCGAAGCCGAGCGTGGCGGTGAACCAGGAGGAGACGTGGGTGACTTCGACGCGGTGGTGGACGGGGCCCTGGGTGGGCCGCATGACGCGGACGTCGCCGTCGCCGGTCGGGGCGAAGTGGGTGGGGTAGCCGTGAAAGGTCTTCGGGAGGTGCTCGGCGAGCAGGTGTCTGATGCGTCCCGAGTGGCGGGAGACGTCCCGGGAGCGGAGGAAGACCTGGAGGCGTGGGCCCCATTCGTGGTCCGCCGAGCGTTCGGTGTCGAAGCCGAGCACTTCGGAGCCGCTGCCCAGGCGGGCGGCGGAGTGGGGGATGCCGGGGGCGGCTTCCTCCAGCAGGGGGCGTACGGCATCGGTGTAGAAGCGGCGGGAGAGTTCGAGGCCGGGGATGAAGGCGGGCATATGGGGTCCATCGGGAGTACGCGTATGGGTGAGGCTCATGACAATGAGCCGTGCCCGTTCAGTGAGGGGTCATGCCGGACACCTTCACGAGTGCTCTCTTGCCAGGTCCAACGGCCCTGCGGCGTTGGTTGGTTCCCGACAGGGACGTGACGTTTCGCCCAGCCCGTTGAGCTGTCGCAGCACACTGTGACGGCCCCATACTCCGGGACCTGACGAACCGACGGGTGAAGGAGCACGGTGAGCGCAGCAGCGGCAGCAGGGACCTGGAAGCTCGGGGACCTGGAGGTGAATCGCATCGGCTACGGCGCGATGCGCCTGACGGGCAACGGCATGATGGGCAACTCCGACGGCACACCGATTGACCGCGATGTCGCCGTCGGCCTGCTGCACAGCGCGTTCGAGGAGGGGGTCAACCACATCGATACGGCCTCTTTCTACTTCTCACCACTGAGGTCCGCGAACGAGCTCATCAACCGAGCCCTCTCGTCCTGGTCCGGCGACGTGGTCGTGGTGACCAAGGTCGGCCCGGGGCGTGATCCCTCCGGCGAGTGGCTTGACACGGTCCGCCCCGACCAGTTGCGTGGCCAGGTCGAGGAGAACCTGCGCCAGCTCGGCCGGGACTGCCTGGACGTGGTGAACCTGCGCGCCGGCGGCCCCCGCACGGCCTCGATCGCCGAGCACTTCGGCGCCCTCGCCGATCTGCGCGAGGCCGGCCTGGTCCGGCATCTCGGGCTCTCCGGTGTCCTGCCTGAGCACGTGCTCGCGGCCCAGAAGATCGCGCCCGTGGTCTGCGTGCAGAACTCCTACGGCCTGGACTGGCGCCGTGCCGATGAGAGCGGGCTGGTGGACCTGTGCGGGGAGCAGGGCATCGCCTTCGTCCCGTTCTTCGCGGTCTCCGGCCTGCGGCGGGAGGCGGCCGCAGGCCAGGAGCACGATGCGCGGGTCCACTCCGTCGCCGACGCCCACCGTGCGACGCCGGCCCAGGTACGGCTCGCCTGGACCCTCCACCGCGGTCCGCACGTGCTGGCCATTCCCGGCACCAGGAACCCGGCACACCTCGCGGAGAACATCGCCGCCGGAAGCCTGCGCCTGACCGAAGAGGAATTGGCTCTCCTCGACAAGCCGGATGAGGGCACCGACTGAGACTCTGCTCGCGATGCTCGGTGAACTTTCCCAGTCCGTTGCGAACCGGACCGAGTGGGGCGAGGGCCGCGGCCGGGCAGCGGAAAAGCGTTCGACCAGCCGGGCCCCGACGAGCCATGATCCGCACTCGTGACGACGCCAAAGCAACTCCTGGCCCGGGCCGCCGCCCGAAACAACGCCGAGTGGTGTGCGGTGATGAGCCGATCGCACGGCTTGGCGGGCTCGTTCGGGGATGAGGCGTGGGCCGCCCCGGTCCGCACGCCGCTGTACTACCCCGACGCGGTGACGCTGGTGTCGGGCGCCGGCCCGGCCGCGCTGGTGTCCCGCATCGACACCACCGCGCCCGGCGCCTCCGTCAAGGACAGCTTCGCCGACCTGGACCTCACGGCGGCCGGCTTCCAGGTGCTGTTCGAGGCGCAGTGGATCCACCGCCCGGCGAGTGCGCCCGCCACCGCGTCGGATCTCGCCTGGGACGTGGCGGGGGCCCCGGACACGCTGCGCGCATGGGCGCTGGCCTGGGACGACGGGGACGGCAATGCGGACCTCTTCCGGCCCGAACTGCTCGATGACCCCGCCACGTTCGTGCTCTGCGGGCGCTCCGCCGATGGCGGGGTGGTCGCCGGAGCGGTGGCGAGCCTCAGCGACCGGGTGGTCGGAATTTCCAACGTCTTCTCGCTGGACGGGGGCCCTGACGTGGCCTGGCCGGTCGTACTGGACGCTGTGCACTGGCTGTTTCCCACTGTGCCGGTGGTCGGCTATGAGCACGGCGATGACCTGGCGGTCGCCGTGCGCCATGGCTTCGAGCCGGTCGGCCCGCTGCGGATCTGGCTGCACGGCTGACCGGGACCCTGCAGGCAGCCTGGCCCCGAGACCCAGTGGGCCGGCTTCCGCGAAGCCGAACAAGGCCTATCGGCCCGCTCCGAGCCTGGTCAGCGCCTCGTCCGTCAGCCGGTACGCCGTCCAGTCGTCCTGCGGGTGGGCGCCGAGGGAGTCGTAGAAGGCGATGGACGGGGTGTTCCAGTTGAGGACGGACCATTCCAGGCGGGCGTAGCCGCGGTCCACGCAGATGCGGGCCAGTTCGGTGAGGAGGGCCTTGCCGTGGCCGGTGCCGCGGGCGGTGGGGCGGACGTAGAGGTCTTCGAGGTGGATGCCGTGGACGCCGCGCCAGGTGGAGAAGTTGAGGAACCAGATGGCATAGCCGACGGGTTCGTGTGTGGTGTCGTCCACGGCGAGGTGGGCGTAGGCGGCCGGGTGGGCGCCGAAGAGGGCCTCGTGGAGTTGGTGCGGGGTGGCCTTCGCTTCGGCCAGGGACTTTTCGTAGTCCGCCAGTTCGCGGATCAGGGTGTGGAGGGCGGGGATGTCGGCGGGGGTGGCGGTGCGGATCATGGGGGGAGGCTAGCTTCTGTGGTCCCTCAGACGTTTGGCGATTTCCAGCTGGCGGGGGTTCAGGGGGCGGTCGTCCTCGATGTCCCACAGGCTGTTCTGGAGGAGGCGGCCCAGGGTCCAGGCGCGGGTGCGGGCGCGGTCCAGGCCGAGGACGTCGGTCATGGCGTCGAAGCGCCAGGTGATCTCGTCGGCGTCGAAGCGGTTGTCGAGGGCGGGCCACAGGTCGAAGCCGGGGTCGCCGGCGAGGGGTTTGGGGTCGATGGCGAGCCAGGGGGCGCGGTCGGCGGCCAGGACGTTCTCGTAGTGGAGGTCCCAGTGGAGGAGGCGGTCGCCGGGTTCGTGGACGACTTCGCGTACGGCGGCGGCGCAGTCGGCGACCAGGCGGCGGGCTTCCGGGTCGGGGATGCGGTCCAACGCCCAGGGGGTCTGGTCCAGCATGGCGTGTGCGATGTCGCCGAGGCGGCGCATGCCCGGCGGGGCCGGTACGGCGGTGAGGTGGGCCAGCAAGTGGGCGATGACCAGGACGACTTCGCGGGTGTCGGGGACGTACGACAGCATGCGGGCCGGGTCGAGGCGTTCCAGGAGCATGGTGCCGGTGGCCTGGTCGTGGTCGAGGAGGCGTACCGCTCCGTCGCCGTTCCAGATGCGCAGGGCGACCGGCTCGCCTTCGCTCTCCTCGTCGAGGACTTGCAGTTTGAGGACGGCCGGTGTGCCGTCGCGCCGCAGGACGGGCAGGACCAGGGCGGAGACTCCGTGCATGGGCCGGCCGTCGACCGTCAGCTCCCAGCGTTCCAGGAACTCGGCGATCAGCTGCGGCAGTCCGGAGATGAAGGCGCGCCCCACCGCTCCGTTGAACTTCTCCTGCGATGCGGCCAGTTCCTCCGGAATGTCGATCACGAATCGGACCCTACCGGCGTGCGTGAATCTGCTCATGCGAATTAACCGGGGTGGCTGGAGCGACCGGGGTGGCTGGGTCGGCCGGGGTTTCCACAGGGTGTGGATGTACGTCCGCGGCGCCTCCGGCACCTATGTCTGGCTGGGGATCCTGTTCGTGACGACCGTGGCGATGCATCAGATGTCGCCGGAGTTCGAGGCGGAGTTCCTGCGGCAGCGGTCGACCAACATCCATGAGCTGTCGCACGATCCGGAGCGGGTGCTGATCGCCGGCGCGATGGCACGGGACGGGTGTGATCCGTTGGTGAGGGCGGCTGCGGATTCCCGCTCAGGCCACTGATTCCGGTACCGGTGTCTCCGCCGGTGTGCCCCTCTTCGGGGGCTTCGTCGTGACCATCAGGCCCGCTGTCAGGCCCGCCAGCAGCATGATGCCGGCGGCCCACCAGAGGGCGACCGTGTAGCCGTGGACGATGCCCTCCCTCACCACCAGGGCGCGCCCGGCGGGGTTGGTGAGATGGGCGGTGACGTAGGCCGTGCCGCTGGTGGTGGCGATGGTGTTGAGCAGGGCCGTGCCGATGGAACCGCCCACCTGCTGGGCGGTGTTGACGGTCGCCGAGGTGACGCCGGAGTCCTGCGGGGCGACGCCGGCGGTGGCGGTGGAGAAGACCGGCATGAAGGTCAGGCCCATGCCGAGGCCCATCAGGATCAGGGCGGGCAGGATCTCGGTGGCGTACTCGCTGTGCACCGTCATCCGGGTGAGGATCACCATGCCGCTGGAGGCGAGGAGCATGCCGGGGACCATCAGCATGCGGGGTGCCGTGTGGTTCAGCAGCCGGGCGGAGATCTGCGTGGAGCCGATGACGATCGCGGCGGTGAGCGGGAGGAAGGCCAGGCCTGTCTTCACGGGGGAGTAGCCGAGGATGACCTGGAGGTAGTAGGTCATGAACAGGAACAGGCCGAACATGCCGATGACGGCGAGGCCCATGGTCAGGAAGCAGCCGGCGCGGTTGCGGTCCTTGACGATGTGCAGGGGGAGCAGGGGCATGGGCGCCCGGGCCTGCCACCACACGAAGGCCGTGAGCAGTACGGCGCCTGCCGCGAACAGGGTCAGGACCAGCGCGTCGGTCCAGCCGCGGGGCTGGGCCTCGCTGAATCCGTAGACGATCGCGACCAGGCCGCCGCAGCCGAGCAGGACGCCGGGGACGTCGAGGCGGGCGGTGCCGCCGTGGCCGGGACGGTCGTGCAGCAGGACGAAGGCCCCGATGACGGCGATGACGGCGATCGGGACGTTGACGTACAGGCACCAGCGCCAGTTCAGGTACTCGGTGAGCAGGCCGCCGACGATGAAGCCGATCGCGGCGCCGCTGCCCGCGAGGGCGCCGTAGATGCCGAAGGCCTTTCCGCGTTCCTTGGGGTCGGTGAACGTGGTCGTCAGCAAGGAGAGCGCGGAGGGGGCGAGTACGGCGGCGAAGACGCCCTGGAGGGCGCGGGCGCCGAAGAGCATGGCCGAGTTCGTGGCCGCGCCGCCCAGTGCGGAGGCGGCGGCGAAGCCGACGAGGCCGATGACGAAGGTGCGTTTGCGGCCGACCAGGTCGGCGATGCGCCCGCCGAGCAGGAGGAGGCCGCCGAAGGCGAGGGTGTAGGCGGTGATGACCCATTGGCGGTTGCCGTCGGATATGCCCAGGTCCTGCTGTGCGGACGGGAGCGCGATGTTCACGATGGTCGCGTCGAGGACGACCATCAGCTGTGCGAGGGCGATGACGACCAGGCCCCACCAGCGACGCGGGTCGGTGTTCACGGGGCTTTCTGGTTCGCCTGTCCGTGTGACACTCATCCCGCCAGAAGACCATGAATCGGGATGTTCCGCATCCCTGCTGGAAGGCCGCTCGGTCATGGTTCCAGGACCACCTTTCCGGTCGTTCCACGGGTCTGAAGGGCCCGGTGCGCGGCGGCCGCCTCGGCGAGCGGGAAGCGCTGGACGGCGGGCCTGAGGCGGCCCGCGGCGGCCTCGGTGAGGGCGCGCAGTTCGAGGGTGCGTACGGGGTTGGGGCCGCCGGCCTTCCGCATCATCACGGGGCCGAGGACCTGCTCGGACACGCCGTCGACGAGGTAGGGCTCGCCGTCGTGCAGGCCCTCGCCGGACCAGCCGAAGACAATGTGCTTGCCGTGCTTGCCGCCGGGTCCGAGCAGGGCGGTGGCTTCGCGGGCTACCTCGCCGCCGACGCCGTCGAAGACGACGGTCGCGGGCCGGCCGCCGAGGTATGCGCGGACCTTCTCCGGCCAGGCCGGGTCCTTGTAGTCGACGGCGAGGTCGGCGCCGTTCGCCTGCACCCGGGCCGTCTTGCCGGGCCCGCCGGCGAGGCCGATGACGGTGGCGCCCGCGTTCTTGGCGTACTGCACGAGCAGGGTGCCGATCCCGCCGGCGGCGGCCGGGACGACGGCGACCGAGTCGGGGCCGAGCTCGGCGAACTGGAGGATCCCCATCGTCGTACGGCCCGTGCCGATCATGGCGACGGCCTGGGCGTAGTCGAGGTTCTCCGGTATCTCGTGGACGCGGTCGACGTCGGTGACGGCGAGTTCGGCGTAACCGCCCGGGGCGAAGCCGAGGTGGGCGACGACGCGCTTGCCGAGCCAGAGGCCGGCGGTCGCCTCGCCGAGCGACTCGACCACGCCGGCGACCTCGCGGCCGGGGATCGTGGGCAGGGTCGGCGGCTGGGGCAGGGGGCCCCGCATGCCCTCGCGCAGGGCGGTGTCCAGGAGGTGGACACCGGCGGCTCTGACGGCGATACGGACCTGGCCGGGGCCGGGCTGCGGGTCCTCGACCTGTTCGTGGGTGAGGTTCTCGGCGGGGCCGAAGGTGTGCAGACGGATGGCGTGCATGGAGGGCTCCAATTAGGTCATCGGTGATCGGTCAGTTGGTCATCGGTCAGTTGGCCATCGCTCGTAGGAACCCCACTTTTCAACCTCAAGCGCGCTTGAGGTCAAGGGCGTTCCGGCCGAGGGCGAGCGAGACCGCGGTGAGGGCGCTGTCGAAGGAGACCTCGGACAGGACGCCCGGGGCGGCGACCTGGTCGCCCGCGAGATAGACGCCGTCTCCGCGGTCGACGGCGGGCCGGTCGCGCCAGCTCGTGCCCGGCAGGTCGACGGCGCCGGTACGGCCGTTCGCGACGGTCTCTCGCCGCCAGGTGACGCGCTCGCGCCAGCCCTCGAAGGCGAGGTCGAGGAGTTGCTCGGCGCGGGCGATGCCGTCGGCCCGCGTCTCGTGCGGGGCGATCGGGATCTGTCCCTGGATGAGCTGCTCGCCGGCGGGGGCGAGGGAGCGGTCCTGGGCCGTGAACCGCTCGATCCAGCCGGGGGAGTCCAGGTCGGAGACGGCGAAGGCGTCCCCGCGCCTGGTCCGCACGGCGAGGTCGATGAGGGCGGTACGGCCGCTCGCCCAGGTCAGCGAGTCGTCGCCGAGGAGGCGGCGGGCGGCGCCGAGGGAGGTGGCGACGACGACCGGGGTGTCGGTGGGGAGCGTGTCGACCCGGGACAGCGTCTCCATACGGACGCCGAGATTCCACGCCCGGGCGGCCATCCGGTCGATGAGACTGGCCCAGCCGCCGCGCGGATAGTGCGCCTCGGGCGGGAGCTTGGTGGCGCGGCGCAGCCGTTCCTGCACGAACGCGGCGGACAGGGCGCCGGGGTCGTGATGGAAGAGGGCGACGGCGGAGTAGTGCGCGGCGGCACGGGCGCCCTCCTCGCCCGCCTGCCCGGTGGCCCAGGTCATGAAGTCGACGTCGACGGGCGCCTGTCGGGAGCTGCGGCGCAGCAGCTTGAGCAGGGCGAAGGGCGGGGTGCGACGCAGGACGCCCTTGTGCCGGAGCCGCAGCCGGGCCGCTTCCAGCGGGGGGAGGGGCGCGAGCGGCCCGATCAGACCGCGCTGCTGGAGCCAGGTCCAGTGCGGTCCGCCGCTGTAGAGGGCGTGCGGCCCCTCGTTCGTCCGGTACGGCCCCTCGGCGGTCCGCGCGCGCCCGCCGAGGGTGTGATGCGCCTCGTGGACGGTGACCTTGGCGCCCGCCTCGGCGGCGGTGATGGCGGCGGTCAGTCCGGCGAAGCCGCCGCCGATGACGGTGATGCGGTGCATGGTGAGGGCTCCCTCTTGTCGGAGTCGTCTCTCGTCTCTCGGTTCTCGGTTTTCTGTTTTCTGTTTTGTACGACTGATCGAAGGCCCCGGAATGTGACATGGCGACTGTTTGTGCAGGTCAGGGCGATTGTCAGTGGCGGGGTGCAGCATGGGGGCATGGCGAACAGAAAGACGGGTGTACGGGGAGCGCGGCGGCCGGAGGTGCGCTTGCCTCCGCTGGAGCCGTACGGCGGAGGGGAGTTGGAGCCTGACGGGGATTACGACGGGCTGGAGTTCCGGGAGGCGGATTTCGCCGAGCAGAACGGCGGGGGCGCCCGTTTCATGGACTGCGCGCTGACGGGGTGCGCACTGGACCGGACGCGGTTGCAGCGGGCGCGCGTCCTGGACTCGGTCCTCACCGGTATCCGGGGCGTGGGCACGAACCTCGCCGAGGCGAGCCTGCGCGATGTCGAGGTGATCGACGCCCGGCTCGGCGGGGTCCAGCTGCACGGAGCGGTCCTGGAGCGCGTCCTGATCCGCGGCGGCAAGATCGACTACCTGAACCTGCGCACGTCCCGGCTCAGAGACGTCGTCTTCGAGAGCTGCGTCCTGGTCGAGCCGGACTTCGGGGGCGCCCGGCTGGAGCGGGTGGAGTTCGTGGACTGTGCGCTGAAGGGGGTGGATCTCAGCGGGGCCACGCTGGTGGACGTCGATCTGCGCGGGGCCGCGTCACTGGAGATCGCGCGGGGGGTGGACCGGCTGGCGGGGGCGGTGATCAGTACGGGGCAACTGATGGATCTGGCACCGGTGCTGGCGGCGGAGATCGGGGTTCGGGTGGAGGGGTGAGGGGTGAGGGGGCAGGTGTCAGGGGGAAGGTCAGCGCACCCTCGGAAAGCGGGCCTGCAAGGTCCAGATCGCCGGGTTTTCGCCCAGGTCGTCGTGCAGGTCGACGAGGTCGGCGATCAGGTCGTGCAGGAAGTCACGGGCTTCGCGGCGGAGTTCGGCGTGGGAGAAGGACAGCGGGGGCTCCTCCGCAGGCATCCAGTCCGCCTCGATGTCCACCCAGCCGAAGCGGCGCTCGAAGAGCATGCGGTCGGTCGACTCGGTGAAGTCCAGTTCCGCGCGCTGGGGGCGGGCGGCGCGGGAGCCCGCCGGGTCCCGGTCGATCCGCTCGACGATGTCGCACAGCGCCCACGCGAAGTCGAGCACCGGCACCCATCCCCAGGCCGTGGACAGCTCCCGGTCCGCCTTCGTGTCGGCGAGGTAGACGTCGCCGCAGAACAGGTCGTGGCGCAGGGTGTGGACGTCCGCGTGGCGGTAGTCCGTCTGCGGGGGGTCCGGGAAGCGGTTGGAGAGGGCGTAGCCGATGTCGAGCACGTAGCCGATGGTGTCACGCGGGTCCTCATAGGATCGCTGGCGTGTCCCGATCCGCCCCCGTCGTCCCGGCCCGCGTCTCCGTAGCCGTAGCCATCGCCCTCGCCCTGACCGCGACCGCGTGCGGCGGGGGAGGAGCCGAGAGCACCCCCGGCGGCTCCGGGGTGCGCGACCCGTACTTCCCGAAGGCGGGCAACGGCGGCTACGACGTCACGCACTACGACCTGACACTCGCCTACGCCCCCGACACCCGCCGGCTCACCGGCCGCGCGACGATCACCGCCCGCGCCACCCAGGACCTCTCCGCCTTCCACCTCGACCTCAAGGGCCTGGACGTCGGCAAGATCACCGTGGACGGCGAGGACGCCCGCTGGAGCCGCACCGGCCAGGAGCTGACCGTCCGCCCGCACGACGACCTGGACGAGGGAGAGGTCTTCCACACCACCGTCCGCTACTCCGGCACCCCGCAGACGATCACCGACCCGGACGGCACCGAGGAGGGCTGGCTGCCCACCGCCGACGGGGCGCTCGCGCTCGGCGAGCCGACGGGTTCGATGGCGTGGTTCCCCGGCAACCACCACCCCTCCGACAAGGCGTCGTACGACCTCACGATCACCGTCCCGGAGGGGCTGCGGGCGGTCTCGAACGGGGAGTTGGCGGGCGAGACGACCACCGGGGGCCGTACGACCTACACCTGGCACACCGCACAGCCCATGGCGAGTTACGTCGCCACACTCGCGATCGGCGACTACGACATCCGCCGCTCCGCCACCGCGGACGGGCTGCCCGTGTACGTCGCCGTGGACCCGACGCGGACCGAGGAGAGCCGGCAGGTCCTTGCCAGGATCCCCGCGATCATGAAGTGGGCCGAGGACACCTTCGGCCCGTACCCCTTCTCCTCCACCGGAGCGATCGTCGACCGAGACACGGACGCCGGCTACGCCCTGGAGACCCAAAGCCGCCCCGTCTTCCCCGGCGTGCCCGACACCGGGACCCTCGTCCACGAACTCGCCCACCAGTGGTACGGCAACTCGGTCACGCCGAAGACCTGGCGGGACATGTGGCTCAACGAGGGCTTCGCCACCTACGCGGAGTGGCTGTGGCAGGAGGACCACGGCGGCGACAGCGCCCAGGAGATCTTCGACGCCCTGTACGACCACGGCGAGGAGACCTACGACGACCTCTGGACCTTCCCGCCCGCGAGGCCGACGAGCGCCGCGCACATCTCCGGCAGCCCTGTGTACCAGCGGGGCGCGATGGTCCTCCACAAGCTCCGGCAGACGGTCGGCGACACCGCCTTCCGCGCACTGCTCCGCGACTGGGCCGCCCTCCACCGCCACGGCAACGCGGACACGGACGACTTCACGACGTACGTGGAGGAACGGGCGCCCGGCAAGGACTTCGACGGGATCTGGGAGGAGTGGCTGTACCGGGACGGGAAGCCGGCGTCCGACTGAGTCACTCGACCGTCTCCATGAAGTCCAGCATCCGGCGGTTGATCTCCTCCGCGTGGTCGATCTGCGGCCCGTGGCCGGTGCCCGAGATGATCTCGGCCCGGGCGCCCGGTATCAGGCGGGGCACGCGCTCCACTTGCCGCTGCGGGTGCACGAGGAGGCTGCGCTTGCCGAGCACGAGGTAGAGCGGGGTGCGGATGGTGGACAGCTCGTCCTCGGACAGGGGCAGGGGAGACGGGCGGCGGATGCGGTAGGCACGGCCGGCCGTCCTGATCAGCGTGAGCAGTTCCGGCACGACGAGCACCGGCTGTTCCAGCCAGGCCGCCAGCCGCGGGCGCAGGGCCTTGGGCGCGAAGGTCGCGAAGAGGCTGGCGAAGATCCAGACGAAGAAGCGCAGGCCCACCTTTTCCAGCCCGCCGGGGTCGAGCAGCGTGACCGAGGCGAGGCGGCCGGGCCTGCGGTGTGCCTCGTTCAGGGCGAGCCAGCCGCCGTAGGAGGAGCCGACGAGGTGGACACGGTCGAGTCCCAGCCCGGCGAGCGTCTCGTCCAGCCACTGCGCGGCGCGTTCGGGCTGGTGGATGGGTTCGCGCTGCACGCTGCGCCCGGGGTCGCCCGGGGTGTCGAGGGCGTAGACGGGCCGGTCGGCGCTGAGGGCGGGAGTGTTCGGGTACCACATGGCGGAGCAGGAGCCCGCTCCGTGCACCAGGACGACGGGGGTGCGGGTCTGGGCGGCCGGGTCGGCGGGGCCGTAGCGGTAGACGTGGGTGGTGCCGAAGCTGGTCTCCACGTCCTGTTCCGCGAGCGCGCGGGCGCCCAGGGCGTAGACCGCGTCGCAGGCAGCGAAGTGGCGGTCGCGCCAGGCGTCGCTCACGTAGCGGCCGACGTCGGGCTGGGTGCGGGCAGTGGTCTCGGACACGGCCACCTCCGATATCTCGCGGTATCTCGATTTCGTGATACGAACGTACCATGATGTTGGTACGGCTGTATCATCAAGGATCCCGGTGCGGGTCGTACCAGCGGACACGACGAGCGGAGAGGTGGCCGATGCCCAAGCGCGTGGACCATGCGGAACGGCGTACCGAGATCGCCGAGGCGCTTGTCCGGGTCGCCGGGCGGCGGGGGCTGCATGCCGTGGGGATGCGCGATGTGGCGGCGGAGGCGGGCGTGTCACTGCGGCTGGTGCAGTACTACTTCGAGACCAAGGAGAAGCTGCTGCTCTTCGGGCTGCGGCACTTGACGGAGCGGTTCGGGGAGCGGGTCGCCGCCCGAATCCGGGACGCCGGGAACAGTCCCGGACCGCGCGCCGGGATCGAGGCGCTGCTGATGGCGGCCCTGCCCACCGACGAGGAGAGCCGCACCTTCCACTTCGTCTACACCTCGTACGCCGTCCTCTCCATGAGCGACCCCACGCTCGCCGCCCAGCCCTTCATCAAGGACCCCGACGCCGCCGAGGACGCCGTCACCGAACTCCTCGGGCAGGCACAGAAGGCGGACCTTCTCCGGCCCGGCGTGGACCCGCGACTGGAGGCGTCCGGCCTGCTCGCCATGTCGGCGGGCCTCGGCACGGGCATCCTGGTCGGCCAGCGCAGCGCGGAGTCGGCCGCGGCGGTTCTGGAACACCGTCTGGACGGGATCTTCAGGTAGGGCCGGCCTGGCCCAACTCGTCCAGCATCCGCGCCAGTCCGGGCGGCCACACCGGCTCGGGGGACTCGGCGAGTTCCTCCCGGGTCCACCAGCGCCAGGCGAGGATGCCCTCCTCGGTGTGGACGGCGGTCAGGTGGGCGCCGGTCGGGGGGCGGTGGGGGCCGTGGGTGACGTAGATGCGCTCGTGCTGGCGGATGGGGATGTCGAAGCGGGTGAACTCGTGCTCCCACGTGCACAGCAGGGGACCCGGTTCGAGGTCCGTCCGCCGGTCTCCTCACGCAGTTCGCGCAGGGCGCCCTCGCGGGGGCTCTCGCCCGCCTCCAGCCCGCCACCGGGCAGCGCCCAGTGCACGCCGACCTCGTCGTTGTGGTAGCTGAAGAGGAAGACCGAGCCGTCGGGGGCGAGTACGGCGACGCGGGCGGCGCGGCGAGGAGTGCGTAGGGGCTTGCGCAGGACTGTGCAGGGGTGGGTGCTTTGGGGGTCCGTGCGGTGGGCGATGGCCTCCTGGGCTTCGTGGGCTTCGTAGGCTTCGTGGGCTTCGTAGGTCTCGTAGCCGAGGGCCGTCCAGAAGGCGAGGCCCTGGGGATTGTCGTCCGCGACGGCGAGGCGTACGGCGGTGCGACCAGTGGCGCGGAAGCGGTCCTCGACGAGGGCGGCCAACTGGCGTCCGTAGCCCTGTCGTTGCATGCCCGCAGCCACCATGAGCAAGCCGATCCACGGGTCCGGGTCGACCGGGTCGGGATGCCGGTCGAGGGTGATCGCGATCCCGACCAGGCGCCCCTCGCAGCGGGCCGGCAGCACCTCCGCCCCCGGGTCCCCCGCCTCCTCGGCCAGCGCGGCCGCCACCTGCTCCGCCAGCCGTTGGCATCGTCACGTATGGCGTTATGTGACCTGTACGGGCGGCGCACCCCACGTTTCCCGGATCCTTCTCGAATCGCCGGACGCGGCCACTTGCCATCGGCCGACGACCCCCGTATGGTCGTACGAACGTAAGACATACGAACGTACGACCATATGGACGTACTCCAAAGCAAGGGAGCTCGTGATGGCGACAACTCGGCCGGTGGCACTCGTGACAGGTGCGTCCACCGGTATCGGAAAGGCGGCAGCCCTCGCGCTCGCCGCAGCTGGTTTCGAGACGGTGGGAACGAGCCGGAAGACGTCGGGAGCCGACCGTCGTGACGGCGTGACGTTCCTCGCCCTCGACGTGGGCAGCGACGATTCGGTCGCTGCCGCGGTCAAGCAGGTGATCGAGCGGTTCGGGCGGATCGACGTTCTCGTCAACAACGCGGGCATCGGCTCCTCGGGCGCGTGGGAGGAAAACTCTCTCGCGCAGGCCGAGCGCCTCTTCAACACCAACGTCTTCGGTGTGATGCGCATGACCAAGGCCGTTCTCCCGCACATGCGCGCCCAGGGAAGCGGGCGCATCATCAACATCTCATCCGTCCTCGGGTTCCTCCCCGCGCCCTACATGGCGAACTACTCGGCGTCCAAGCACGCGCTCGAGGGGTATACCGAGTCCCTGGACCACGAGATCCGCGAGCACGGGGTCCGGGCCCTGATCGTCCAGCCGGGCGGTACCAAATCCGCGTTCGAGGCGAACACCGTCGCGCCCGACATGCCCATGCAGATCTACGCGGAGCAGCGGCGCATCGCCGACCAGGTGGCGTTGGCCGTCAACGAGGAGGGCGACGAGCCCTCCGTCGTCGCGAAGGCGATCGTCGAGGCCGCCACCGACTCCAAGCCGAAGGTGCGGTACACCGCCGGCCGGCAAGCCCGGCTCGTCAGCACGGCGCACCGTATCCTTCCCGCCAAGGTCTTCGACGGACAGATCCGCAAGAGCAACAAGCTCCCCGGCTGAGATCTGCAGACAGTGAACCGTCCCCGATCTGTTCGTCGCACGCGAACGGCTGATGGAACTGGTCGGGCAGATGATGCAGCGCCGCCCGAGAGGCCGGGCAGTTGCGCCCCGATGTGGAGTGCGGCGATCTGATGGTCGCCGTCAGCCAGCTCACCCGGCCGCTGACAGGCACCGAGTGCGAGGGCATCGACCGCTTCGTGCACCGTCATCTGCAGATGTTCCTGGACGGTCTGCGGGCACCCGCCCGCTCCGTGCTGCCCGGATCAGCCGTGACCGTGGAGGACATGCGACGAGCGTGACTGATCCGGTCGGTCAGATAGATATCGACCAGTTCGGCGCTCGGCGCTCGGCGCCGGTCAGTAGTCGTCACCAGTAACCACCTCGTACAACGCTTTCGGCCGTCGACGATGACGAGCCGTCCCTGTCCCTGGCTCGATGTCCCGGCGTCTCGCTGCCTCGATCTCCATCTCCGGCTTTGTCCCTCTGAACTTCCTCATCGTTTTTCGCCACGAAGTCCCGAAGTGGGTATCCCCATGTCCGAAACAGCTCAGGCCACCGCCAAGGCGGCAGCCGACTCCCATGCCAACCGCTGGAAAGCGCTGACATTCATCGCGCTCGCCCAGCTGATGGTCGTCCTCGACGCGACCATCGTGAACATCGCCCTTCCGTCCGCACAGCAGGACCTGGGCATATCCGACGGCAACCGGCAATGGGTCATCACGGCCTACGCGCTGGCCTTCGGCGGTCTGCTGCTCTTCGGCGGTCGCATCGCGGACCTGTGGGGCCGCAAGCGCACCTTCGTCGCCGGTCTGATCGGCTTCGCCGCCGCCTCCGCGCTCGGCGGGGCGGCCACCAACGAGGCGACGATGCTCGGCGCCCGCGCCCTCCAGGGTGCCTTCGGCGCACTGCTCGCGCCCGCCGCGCTCTCCCTGCTCGCCGTGATGTTCACGGAGCCCAAGGAGCGTGCCAAGGCGTTCGGCATCTACGGTGCGATCGCCGGTGGCGGCGGCGCCGTGGGCTTCATCCTCGGCGGTGTGCTCACCGAGTACCTGGACTGGCGCTGGACGTTCTTCGTGAACATCCCGTTCGCGGTCATCGCGGCGGCGGGCGCGTACTTCGTCATCCGTGAGCCGGCCGGCAGCCGCAACCGTTCGCCGCTCGACATCCCGGGCGTCGTCCTGTCCATCCTCGGTCTGGTCACGCTGGTCTACGCCTTCACCCGCGCCGAGTCCGACGGCTGGGGCGACTCCACGACGGTTGGCCTGTTCGTCGCGTCGGTCGTGCTGCTCGCCGCGTTCGCCCTCGTCGAGTCCAGGGTCAAGGCACCGCTGCTGCCGCTGCGCGTCATCACCGAGCGCAACCGCGGAGGCGTCTACCTCTCCCTGGGCCTCGCGATCATCGCGTTGTTCGGCCTGTTCCTCTTCCTGACCTACTACCTCCAGCTCGTGCTGGGCTACTCGCCGGTCAAGACCGGCCTCGCCTTCCTGCCGTTGATCGGCGGCCTGATGGTGGGCTCCACGCAGATCGGCACCCGCCTGATAACCCGGGTTCCCCCGCGCCTGCTGATGGCTCCGGGCTTCCTGCTCGCCGCGACCGGCATGCTGATCCTCACCCAGCTGGAGATCGGCACCTCGTACGCCGGCGTCATCCTGCCGGGGCTGGTGCTGCTGGGCCTCGGCATGGGTACGGCGTTCATGCCCGCCCTCTCCCTGTCCACGCACGGTGTCGAGCCGCGTGACTCCGGTGTCGCCTCCGCGATGGTCAACACCTCGCAGCAGGTGGGCGGCGCGATCGGTACGGCCCTGCTGAACACGATCGCCGCCTCGGCGACGACCGCGTACATCAAGGACCACATCGGCGGCGCCGGCTCGAAGGCCCAGCAGCAGCTGGTCCAGCTGGAGGGCCAGGTGCACGGGTACACCAACGCCATCTGGTTCGCCGTCGGCATCCTGGTCCTCGCCGCGGTGATCGCCGCGACCTTCATCAACACCGGCAAGCCGGAAATCGGTCCGGCCTCCGGTGAGGGTGCCGAGGGTGAGGCGAAGATCTTGGTGATGGCCCACTGACGGCCCGTACACCGGGTACGCCCGGTACTTCGGGTACTGCGATCACTTCGGATACTTCCCGTACTTCGTGTACGGCGCGGGGTGGGGACGCCTCGCCGTACACGATGCAGGGTCAACCCCGGCTCCGAGAGCGACGGAGCCGGGGCTGACCCGTGTTCGGACCCCCAGGGCTCGCCATGACAGGCCCTGGACACGGATAACCTGCGCGGAGCCGACGGCACCTCAAGCGGCCCGAACCGAAGGACACATCGGGATAGGCGTCCAGCGGCCGACCACGGCCCTGGCCGACCTGCACCGCGGTGAAACCCAGCCGGGCCTGCATCGCCGAGCCCAGCCTGGCCGGGTGTTCCTCCTGGAAGAGCCGCAACAACTTCACCACCTGCTGCATCCGCAGATATGGCGTGGTGCTGGACTTTCCGTACCGGGCGGCCAAATCCCGCCAGCGCCCGGGCCAATTGCCGCACCAGCCGAGGGCACGCCAGCGCGGAGAAGTCATAGCACCGCTCGACCCCGCCGGAGAAGGCCGCGGTGAACACCACCGGACCCACCGCCGGGACAGCCTCCGGCTCCGGCGGCAGATCCTCCGGCGCGGGAAACCGCACCCGCCGGCTCACGATGCCCCCCGGCCCGCTCCAGCGCCACGCTCTGCGCGTCCCACTCGGCCAGTGCAGAGCTCGAACCAGACGCGTTTGCCGGAGGTCGGGATCCCGTCGGTCCACGTCACGCCCCAGTCATGGGCGAACCCGGCGAGGAGCAGTAAGCCGCGGCCGTTCTCGGATTGCCCGTCCGTGACCCTCGGGCAGGGGTCGGCGCCCGGATCGTCGTCGTACACGGAGACGAGTACGCGATCGTGCCGGATCACCGCTTCGAGGCGGACGGCGAGGGAGGTGGTGTGGAGGCTGACGTTCGTCACGATCTCGGACACCAACAGGCGTGCGGTTTCTACGAGTTCGGGGTGGCCGGTGGCTTTAAGGAGGAGGGCGACCGTGTCGCGGCAGATCTTTGGGCTGGATGTGGAGTTGGGGGTTCGTAGGCGGTCGAGGGCGGCGGGTGTTTGGTGAGTGCGGCGGAGTCCATGCGGGATCTTCCTGGTCGGCGGTACGTGATGGGGGGGCGTGCCGCACACCGCCTTGGCTCGGCTGCCCTCCCGGGTGGGGCGGCTGCACTGTGGTCTTACTGGTGTGTGGCGCGTTGCCGATTCGAAGGTAGTGACAACCTTGCCCATGGGCAAGGTTGTCACCGAGGTTCACCCGAGTGAGTGGACCCGGCTTGCCGCGAGGCGGCAGACTCAGACGCCGAAAGGAACGGAACCATGCCACTGAGAGACAACCCCACGGCTCGACAGATCCGACTGGGCGCGGAACTACGGAAGTTGAGGGAATCCGCAGGTAAGACAGCCCGAGAGGTCGCCGGCCTGCTCTCGACCGACCAAGCCAAGATCAGCCACATCGAGGCGGGCCGCATCGGCGTCAGTGAGGAGCGGCTCCGGCGGCTGGCGGTGTTCTACGCGTGCGACGACGCCGATCTGGTCGAGGCGTTGTGTGTCATCGCCCGGGAGTCGAGGGGACAGGGGTGGTGGGATGCGTACCGAGGCGTGCTCGTGCCTGGCTTCCTGAACATCGCCGAACTTGAGTACCACGCCACGTACTTGCGTAGCGTCCAGGCGATGAACGTGCCGGGCATCCTCCAGACCGAGGACTACATCCGGGCGATCCACCGCAGTTACACACCAGCACTTCCCGCCGAGGAGGTGGATGTGCGGGTGGAGTTCCGCATGAAGCGTCGGAGCATCTTCGAGAGGGATGCGCCGCCCCCGTTCCTGGCCGTCGTCCACGAAGCAGCGCTGCGCATGCGCTTCGGGGGGCGCAAGGTCGCCAAGGGGCAACTCGAGTACCTGCTCGAAGCCTCGGAGCGGCCGACGGTGACGGTTCGGGTCATCCCGTTCACCTGTGAGGAGTTCATCGAGGCGACATATCCCCTGCTGTACGCGAGGGGAGTTGTGCCACAACTCGACACGGTTCAGATGGACAGTCCCGTGGGCGGCTACTTCATCACCGCGGCTGCCCAACTCAAACGGTTCGCGGGACTGCTCGACATCGCCGAGCAGTCTTCGTTGGGCGAGCCGGAGTCCCGGCAGCTCATCCAGCAGATCGCAAGAGAACTGTGAGAGGTTCCGGTATGTCCGTGCAGTGGCAGAAGTCGTCCTTCTCGGGAGTGGAGGCTGAGAACTGTGTCGAACTCGCCCACCACAAGGGCCAGATCCTGATCCGCGAAAGCGACATCCCGGACATAGTCATCGCCGTCACGGCGGCCCGACTCCGAGCCCTGCTCGGCGCCCTGAAGGCCAAGCCGTAGAGATCAGTCAGGAGATGGCGTGCAACTCTGTCTCGATCAGGCTCCTTGCCTCCTGACCATAGACCGCCGACCGCTCAAGCATGGCAAACGCCTTCTCGTACACGGCGACTTCGTCCTCGGCCGTGACGTTGAGGCCGGCGGAGAACGTCTCGACCCCGACCTGCGCTCCGTCAAAGATCGAGAACGAGTGCCCTGGGTACAGGGCGAGCTCTGCTCGCGCCGGAATGACACCCAGCTGGAGCCCTGGCAGTTCCAGGGCCGCGAGAAGGTGCGCGAGTTGGCCTCGCATGACCCCTGTTCCGCCGAGGTTCGTCCGCAGAGCCTGTTCGCTGAGCAGGGTGTGGTACGTACGGCCGTCCTGCCCAATGAACTGGGCGCGGGCCGTTCGGCGTACCACACCGGCCTCGACGTCGTCAGGGATCTCATGAAAGTCGATTACGCGCTGGAAGACGGCTCGGGCGTAGTCGGCGGTCTGGAGGTTCCCCCAGACGATGTTGTTGCAGTAGTGGCGGGAGTCCCTGGTCCTGCGAACCAGTTCCAGGAACTCGTCCTGAACCGGACCGGTCCCCGCGTGGAGCAGTTCGTCCCACTTGTCATGCGGTTGCCTGGGCTTCGTCATGTCGGGAAGCCTCCCCACCACCGGGGCTGGATGGAACCTTAAGACGGTGCAAGTGTCTGCAAGTTCAGTGCGTGAGCGGGCGAGTCAAGTGCAAGCTCGGAGCTGTAGATCGTCGGCCCACGAGCATGGAGGAAGCCATGGCTCTGCACCTGCTGGGCAAGGACCCTGAATCGCCGGAGGGCAAGTCCCCGACCGTGTACTACGACGACGAGACCGACAACTATCTGGTCCAGGGCTGGAAAGTGCTGGACGGCGAGCGGCTGTCGCAGCTTGATCTGCCGGGTCACGAGACCGTTGTCGAGATCCCCAAACGCATGATGCAGTTTTTCCCGGAGGTGAACGGTGACGGAGGAACCCACGTTTGAGGAACTGTTCCGGCTGGCCAAGCGCTCTGCGGTGCATCTTGAGATGCGGGACGGCTATATGCAGTCGGATCCTGAGTACATCGCCTGGCGTGAGGGAGCTCGTGAAGAGTCCCGCTACCTGGACCAGCAGAGCAGCTCCTGGCTGGCTCTGATGCGGGAGATCATCGGTCGAGGAGTCGTGGTGCGCCGGGCTCGGATCGTCTCCGAGCCGGTCACGGACTACATTCGCTTCGAACATCACGTGACAGTTGGAAACGTTGAGGCGGGCGAGCAGGTTCGCTGGCTTCCTCGGCGTCGGGCCTCGGATCTCGCGCTCCCGGGGAACGACTTCTGGCTGTTCGACGACAGCTTCGTGGTGTTCCTGCACTTCACAGGGGACGGTGAGCTCTCGCCTGAGGGTGATGAGGAGCGTACGGCGAATCCAGCCGTGGTCCAGCTGTGCGCGGAGGCTTTCGAAGCCGTGTGGGAGCGGGCTGTCCCGCATGAGAAATACCGGTTGTCCTGACTGAGCGCAGTAGCGAGTACTTCAATTGAATCCTTCACCTTCCTCGGCCGTCCAGGAAGCACGCAAGACCCTGGGCAAGCGGCTTCGAGAGATCCGTCAGGCGGCAGGGTTCAAAACGGCACGGGCGCTGGCCGCTCGGGCCGGCTGGCATGAGTCCAAGTCCTCACGTATCGAGAATGGTGTAACTCTCCCTTCGGACATGGACATTCGCGTCTGGGTCGGTGTTTGCGGCGCTGAGGACCAGGCTTCAGAGCTGATTGCCACGGCTCGCGGCATAGAGGAAATGTATGTCGACTGGCGGCGCCTGGAGCGTGCGGGTCTGAAGCATGTGCAGGAATCCGTCCTGCCGCTGTACGAGCGAACACATCGGTTCCGCTTCTACCAGTCGTGGGTCGTCCCCGGGTTGCTGCAGACCTCCAGCTACACCGGCATGGTGCTGGAGACGGTCGCCTCACTTCGAGAGGCTCCAGGGGACGTTGCTGATGCCGTGGCCGCGAGGATGGCGCGCCAGTACCTTCTCCATTCTGCTGGCCGCCGATTCGCGTTTCTCGTCGAAGAGTGGGTTCTTCGCACGGTCATCGGCGATGGCGAGATCATGGCTGCTCAGCTCGGTCGGCTCATTACTGCTGCGTCATTGCCCTCTGTGAGTCTTGGCATCATTCCGATGGGCGTTCCCCGTGGGCGTGCCTGGCCGACCGAGTCCTTCTCGATCTTCGACGATGAGCAGGTCGGTGTGGAGCTGGTCAGCGCGCATCTCAACGTGCGCCAACCGGCCGGGATCACCGAGTACGTGAGGACATTCGCCGAATTGGCGGGCATCGCGGTCTATGGAGCCCAGGCAAGGAAGTTGATCACTTCTGCCATCGACCTGCTCGAGTGAATCGGTGCAAGTGTGTAGAAGCTCGTTGGAGGGCCGCGCTGTCTGGCGCGACGCTCTGTGCATCGTCAGCCGCAACCGATGCGCAGCACAGGGGACCGACATGGCCATCACATCGAAGCCGGAACAACAACCGGTCGCCCGTGGGTGGCGTATGGACCCTATCCCGAGTCGTCCTGCCTACAAGGGTGACGACGACAGCATTCGCATTCCCATCTGGCTGACGAAGAACGGTCGGCACATTGCGGACGTAGAGATGGTTCTGCTGCCTTCCGAGGCAGAGCTTCTCGCTGACTGCCTGGCCCAGGCCATGGGCAGCGACAGATCCGTGCTGCACGAGCTCTCAGAGAGGTGATCCATGCGTGGAATCGACCTGTACCGCATCCCCATCGGACATGCCGAGTTTTCGAAGGCGTGCGGTGGCAATACCCATCCGGACGGGGAATCCTGCGTGACGCTGGCCCGGCTCGGCTCAGATGCCTGGGCCCTCGGCGACAGCAAGAACCCGGACGTGGAACCGCTGAGGTTCACCACGGCTGAGCTTGACGCGGCCGGTATCGACCCCACCCGGTTCGGCCTGTCGGCCTGATCCTCCCCACCGGTCGGCCCTGGCCCTCCCCCTTCATCACCGGGGTAGGGCCGACTGGTGCCTCTCACATCCGAGTCATATCCGATTCACATCCGAGCCCATCGGGACGACTGTTGCAGCACCACCATGGCTATCTGTGGACGGGCCCGAAACAACGCTTCGACCAAGAGGCACTACGACGGCCCCCGCATCCCGAGCCGCCCCCTCCGGGAAGCAGGCCGGAACTGATCCAGCGGTACCGCGAGGTGGTCGCGGAATTCCCCACCTCTGATCTGCCGCCACTGGAAACAGCGTTCTGGCTGATGAAGCCGGACTCTGTAATCCGTGGCACGTGGGAGGAACCCAAGGAGGCGGCGGCCTGGCTCGGGGAGCGGCTGGCCGAGTATGCGCCCCGATTCTCGTCCGAGGCGGAGCGTGACACAGCCAAGCCGGCACTGCTCGTCCACTCCGCCGCCGAGCGGCTGGAGTGGGGTGGTGATGTATCCCTGGGCTTTTACCTGGACCGTCCCTCGTACCTCTCTCTGGCTCTGGTCACCTGCTCACCGAACCGTGCCGCGCCCGATCTGCCGTGCCCTGCTCCACAGTGGAGATGAAGCGTGACGGAGGTGCGCGACGCGACGGAGCCCCGGTCAGCTGACCGGGGCTCCGTCGACAGTCGGCGAACCTCAGACGCTCACACCGAAGTCCTGCGCGATGCCCACCAGACCAGAGGCATACCCCTGGCCGACCGCGCGGAACTTCCACTCCGCGCCGTTGCGGTAGAGCTCGCCGAAGACCATGGCCGTTTCCGTGGCCGCGTCCTCCGAGAGGTCGTAGCGGGCGATCTCGGTGCCGCCGGCCTGGTTGACGATGCGGATGTAGGCGTTGCGCACCTGGCCGAAGTTCTGCGAGCGGTTCTCGGCGTCGTAGATGGACACCGGGAAGACGATCTTGTCGACGTCGGCGGGGAGGCCCGCCAGGTTGACGTTGATCGCCTCGTCGTCGCCCGCGCCCTCGCCGGTGCGGTTGTCACCGGTGTGGACGATGGTCTGGTCCGGCGTCTGCTTGTTGTTGAAGAAGACGAAGTGGCCGTCGGAGTAGACCTTGCCCTGCGGGTTGACCGCGATCGCCGAAGCGTCGAGGTCGAAGTCCGTGCCGGTGGTGGTGCGGACGTCCCAGCCGAGGCCCACGGTGACGGCGGTCAGGCCCGGAGCCTCCTTGGTCAGCGAGACGTTGCCACCCTTGGACAGGCTTACAGCCATTGTTGGGAGTCCTTCCATCGTTAGACGTACGGGATGAAGCTACAGCTACCCCTATGAACGCCGAGGGGGTTACACAGGTTCCAGGTGTCTTTACTTTCTTTACCTCCATATTTCGCGTGACGTGGACGGGTCAGCCGAGCGACCATGGTGGGCATGTCCGGTCCCCATGTCATCCGCGGCTCCGTCTCGCTTCCCGAGGCCGAGCTCATGTGGCGTTTCTCGCGGTCGTCCGGGCCGGGCGGGCAACACGTCAACACCACCGACACGTCCGTGGAGCTCCGCTTCGACCTCGCGCGCACCGAGGCGCTGCCCGAGGTGTGGAAGCGGCGGGCGCTCCAGCGGCTGGCCGGACGGCTGGTCGACGGGGTCGTCACCGTCCGCGCCTCCGAGCACCGCTCCCAGTGGCGCAACCGCGAGACCGCCGCCGTACGCCTGGCGGCGCTCCTCGCCGAGGCCAGCGCGCCCCCGCCCGCGCCCCGCAGGCCGACCCGCATCCCGCGCGGCATCAACGAACGCCGGCTCCGGGAGAAGAAGCAGCGCTCGCAGACGAAGAGGGGCCGGACGGGGCGGGACTGGGGCTGAGCACCCCGGCCCGTCACAGCACACCCACGGTCAGCCCAACTGCCGGTACCGCCCCCGGAAATACGCCAGCGGCCCCCCGTCCGCGCTCGGTACGGACGCCGTCAGGACGCGGCCGATCACCAGGGTGTGGTCGCCGGCCGATACGCGCTGTTCCGTGCGGCACTCCAGGGTGGCGAGGGCGCCGCCCACCAGGGGAGCGCCGGTGGCCGCGCCGCGGACGTACGGGATGTCCTCGAAGAGCAGGCGGTCGCTGATGCGGCCCTTCATGGCGAAGCGGCCGGCGATGTGCCGTTGGCTCTCGGAGAGGACGGAGACGGCCCACAGGGGCTGTTCGTCGAGCAGGTCGTCCATGCGGGAGCCCTCGCGGAGGCTGACCAGCACCAGGGGCGGGTCCAGTGAGACCGACATGAACGACGTCGCCGTCATGCCGACGTCCTCGCTGGTCGGCGCCTGGGGATCGTCCGGGTCGAGTGACGCCTCCCGCGCGGTCACCAGGACCACGCCCGCGGCCAGTCGGGACAGGGCGGCGCGGAATTCGTCGTTGCTCACCCCCTCAGCATGCCCGGGCGCGGGGAGGGCGGGGGACGTGACAGCGGGAGTGTTCGGCACGCCGGGAACGCTAATCTCCGGTCCGCGCGCGCCGCATCGGGCCCCGGACGGAGGCCGGACCTAGGACTCTGGGCCGAGGCACGCGTGTACGGTCTGGTTGCGGGCTGTCTACGATCCGCGCCGGCTGCGGCGTCTCCACATCCGTTCCATCCAATCCACCCGTTCCATCCGCCCCACATCCGTACAAAGTTTGCGTTCAGTAAACGCACAGGGAAAACGCAGAAACCCCACTCAATTGTTCATCTTTAGCTGTGACTTGAGTCACAAGAGGTACTAATTGTTGACCCTGTGTACCGAGTGGGCAGCGCGCTGTGATTCAGTGGCGGGAAGCTGCTAGGACGATACGCCGATGAGAACCCTTGATTCGCTGCGAGGTCTCGGGGGGAGGGCGAGCGATGGAGACCGAGTCGGAACCCTACGTCCGTCTTGCGTCCCTGCGACAGTTGCACCAGGTCATGGCCGATATGAACACGGCCCGTAGCCTGGCGGACACACTACAGACAGTCTCCGACGGCGTGGTCCAGGCCCTCGGGTACGAACTCGCGTGCGTCAATCTCGTACGCCCCGACGGCGACCTCGTGGTCGCCGCCTTCTCCGGCAACGCCGCCGCCGAGGCACTGATCACCGGCCGAGTCGGCTCCCGCGAGTCCTGGGACCGCCGCCTGGGCATGGGCGAGCACTGGGGCGGCGGCCTCATCTACATACCCCACACCGAGGGCTGGGTCCTCGACGACGACGACGTACCGCAGTGGTACACCGACGGCCCCGCGCCCCGCTTCGAGGACGAATGGCATCCCTCGGACCGGCTCTTCGCGCCGATGTACGCGCCCGGCCCGCCCGGCGGCGTGAGCGGCGAGCTGATCGGCGTGCTCTCCGTGGACCGGCCGCGCAACGGCCGCCGGCCCGGTGCCTGGGGGCGGGAAGCGCTCCAGATGTACGCCTTTCAGGCCGCCATCGCGATCAGCAACGCGCGGCTTCGCGCCAACATGCAGCGCGCACTGGTCAGGCTCGAAAGGGACCAGCAGGCCCTGCGCGCCAGTGAGGAAAGCTTCCGGCAGGCCTTCGAGTACGCCCCCTCCGGCATGGCCATCGCCGAGATGGGCGGCGACCAGCACGGCCGGATCCTGCGCACCAACGACGCCCTGTGCCGGCTGCTGGGCCGCCCCGCCTCCGCGATGCGCCGCTACTCCTTCTCCGACCTGGTCCACCCCGAGGACATAGGCACGCTGCTGCGCACCTCGGCGGAAGGCGGTCGGGCCGAGCTGCGCCTCGGCCGCCGCGACGGCAGCTACGTCTGGGTGTCCCTGCGGAACTCCGTCGTCGCCGACGCCGCCGACGGGCCCCGCTTCCTCCTCACCCACGTCGAGGACATCGAGGAGCGCAAGCGCCGCGAGCTCCAGCTCGCCCACCGCGCCTCCCACGACTCGCTCACCGGCCTGCCGAACTCGGCCGAACTGCGCTCCCGCCTCTCCGCGCGCCTGTGCCAGCAGCGTCCCGCCCACGCGGGCGCCCTCGAAACCGTCGACGCGGCCTACGGCCACTCCGCCGTCGTCGAGACGAACGGCCAGGGCTTCGACTTCCGGTCGGGCACGCAGGCGTACGACGCCTACGACCACCATGTGCACACCGTCGCTCCTGAGGGTGACCTCGACGACGGCGCCAAGGGGCTCGCGGTTCTCTTCTGCGACCTCGACGGCTTCAAGTCGATCAACGACCGGTTCGGGCACAACGCCGGGGACGCGGTCCTCATCGAGGTCGCGCGGCGGCTGTCCGGGGGCGTGCGCGACGGCGACACGGTGGCCCGGCTCGGCGGCGACGAGTTCGTCGTGCTGGCCGACGGACTCGGCCGGGCCGACGCCCAGGACCTCGCCGTACGTCTGCGCAACGAGATCATCCAGCCGATCCGGGTCGACGGACGGGCCGTGCGAGTCGGCGCCAGTTTCGGCATCGGCTGGGCGCACTGCGGGATGACGGCGGACGAGGTGTTGAAATCCGCTGACGAGCGGATGTACGTCGAGAAACGATCGCGTCCCAAACAACACAGACGCGCGGGGTAACCCCCAGGTCAGCGAGCCGATGCGATCCGAGTCACCCGTTTGGGCCGTCAGGAGCGGGTAGGCTCGCCCTTCTCACCACCCCATCGCATCTGTACCGCACCTGCTGAGGAGACCAAGGGATGACGTCCGGCAACAACGAGGCGACCACGCCCGAGGACGACGACCCGTTCGGCTATCTCTACGCGGACGGGCAGGCCAACGGGGCCCAGCCGCCGTCCGGTGGCGGTTACGGCTACCCGAACTCCGTCAACCGGGTGCGGGCGGTCGGCCAGCGGCAGTACGGGCAGGGGCAGCAGCAGGCGCCGGCCGGCGCTCCGCCCGGCCAGGTCCCGCCGCAGCAGGGTGGCTACGCCCAGCCGAACGCCCACTACGCCGCGCCCGAGACCTTCCCGGGCGGCGGCGGCCCCACCACCCAGCAGCAGTCGTACGGCGGCAACGGCGGCGGGCGCGGCCAGGGCCCCAACACCAAGGGCCTGCTGATCGGCGCGATCGCGGTGGTCGCGGCGGTCGTGATCGGCATCGGCGTGGCGATGATGAACGGCAGCGGCGACGACAACGCGAGCGACAACGAGGCGTCCAGCGGGCCGACGACCTCGCAGAGCTCGGAGCCGAGCCCGTCGAACAGCAACAGCGCGGCGAGCGAGGAAGACCTGCCGACCATCGACGCGAAGGCTCTGCTGCTCGGCGGCGGCTCCACCACCGCGTCCGACGTCAAGGGCGCCAAGGCAGACGGCGGTTTCTACGTCACCGGTTTCAACAAGGTCGGCGCCTCGGTCACCTGGACCGTCAAGAACATTCCCGAGGGCGGCAAGTACTCCGTGTACGTCGGCTACAGCGTCCCCGGCAAGGACGCCAACGCCACCCTGACGGTCAACGACAAGGTCTCCACCTCGCCGGTCGACCTGAAGAACTACGCGGGTGCCGGCGAGGGCGACTACGAGAAGGGCTGGACGCGCACCTACAACTACGTCGAGCTCAACAAGGGCACCAACACGATCAAGGTCTCCTGCGAGCAGGGCAACCAGTGCGACGCCCTCCTCGACCAGATGTGGCTGGTCAAGGGCTGGGTCAAGTCCTGATCACGCCGCGCTGACGTCCCCCGTCACCGCCACCCGCCCCACCAGCTCCTCGTACGCCCCCCGGTCGAACTCCCCCGCCACCGGCGCCAGCACCGTAGCCGCCGACAGTGCGACCGCCCGGGCGAGTCGGTCCGGCCACGGCAGGCGCTCCACCAATCCCGACAGCAGGCCCGCGACCGTCGAGTCGCCGGCGCCCGTGGGGTTGCCGTGGACACTGGCGGGCGGGGTGGCGCGCCAGCGGCCCTCTGAGGTCGCCGCGAGGAGGCCCTCGGCGCCCAGTGAGGCGACGACGGCCCGGGCGCCTCGGCGGCGGGCGTCCTGCGTGGCGCGTACCGGCTCGTGGGAGCCGGTCAGTTCAGCCAGTTCGTCGGCGTTCGGTTTGACGATGTCCGGGCGGGCCGCCACACCGCGCCGCAGCGGCTCACCGCTGGTGTCCAGCAGTACGGGCACCCCCGCCGCCTTCGCCGTACGGATCAGCCCCGCGTACGCCCCCACCGGCACCCCCGGCGGCAGGCTGCCGCACAGGGCCACCGCCGATGCCGACGCGATCAGGTCGTCGTACGCCTCCTGGAAGGCGGACCACTCGGCCGGCGTGACCGTCGGGCCGGGCTCGTTGAGCTGGGTCGTGTCGCCGGTCCGGTCGTCCACGACGGCGATGGTGCGCCGGGTCGAGCCGTCGACCGGGACCAGTGCGTCCACCACCTCCGGCGTGCCCGTGAGGTGCTCCTGTACGGCCCGCCCGGTGGCGCCGCCCGTGAAGCCGGTGACCGTGACCTCGTGCCCGAGGGCCGCGAGTACGCGGGCCACGTTCAGGCCCTTGCCGCCCGGCCGCTCCGCCACGTCCGTGACGCGGTGGGAGGCGTGCGGGCGCAGGGACCGTACGCGGTAGGTGATGTCGAGAGCGGTGTTCAGCGTGACCGTGAGGATCAACGGGCCGACCTCCCCCGAGTTGGTGCGTGGCGCGCCGGCCGTCTGTCTGACTGACCGTCCGGAGGGGTGATCATGCCAAACGGACGGCGGTCCTCCCAGTCTCGCAGGACAACCGCCGTCCTCAACAGACGGACAGATCACCCCAGTTGGGGATCGACCACCCATTCTCCCCGGCGCATCACGCCCTTCAGCGCGAAGTCGGCGTCCAGCAGCACCAGGTCGGCGTCCTTGCCGGGCTCCAGGGAGCCGACGGTGTCGTCCATGCCCAGCAGCCGCGCCGGGTTGGCGGACAGGGCGGCCACCACGTCCTCCACCGGCAGGCCGTCGATCGTCACCGCCCGCTGGAACGCGCGGTCCAGGGTGAGCGTGGAGCCCGCGATCGAGCCGCCTTCCACGAGGCGTGCCACGCCGTCGGCCACCTCCACTTCCAGCGGGCCGAGCACATAACGGCCGTCGCCGAAGCCGGCCGCGTCCATCGCGTCCGTGATGAACGCCACCCGGTCCGCGCCCGCGTGATGGAACGCCAGCTGGAGCGAGGCGGGGTGCAGGTGCGTGCCGTCGTTGATCAGCTCGACCGTGATCCGCTCGTCCTCCAGGAGCGCGGCGATGGGGCCGGGCGCGCGGTGGCCGATCTGCGGCATGGCGTTGAAGAGGTGGGTCGCGACCGTCGCGCCCGCGTCGATCGCCGCCACCGTCTGCTCGTACGTCGCGTCCGTGTGCCCGATCGCCGCGATCACGCCGTGTTCCGCGAGCAGCCGTACGGAGTCGATGCCGCCGGGCAGCTCGGTGGCCAGCGTCACCATCTTCGCCTTGCCCCGCGCCGCGTCGATCAGCTTGCGCACCTCCGCCGGGTCCGGGTCGCGCAGCAGTTCCTCGGAGTGCGCGCCCTTGCGGCACGGCGAGATGAACGGCCCCTCGAAGTGGATCCCGGCGAGGTCGCCCTGCTCGGCCAGCTCGGACAGGAGGCCGGCCTGCTTGACCAGGATGTCCATGTCGTCGGTGACGGTGGAGGCGAGGAGGGTGGTGGTGCCGTGGGTGCGGTGGGTGTGGATGGCTTTTTGGGCGTCCTCGGCTGTGCCGGAGAAGGAGGAGCCGCCTCCGCCGTGGTTGTGGATGTCTACGAAGCCGGGGACCAGCCAGTGGCCTTCTGCGTTGATGACCTGGGCGTTTTCTGGGGCTGTGCCGGTGATGCGGGTGCCCTCGATGACCAGTTGGCCGTTCTTGACCGTTCCGGTGGGGAGGACTACGTGGGCGCCGGAGAGCGACAGGGGGGTTCTGGCCGTTGCGGGGTGCGGGTGCGTCGTGGCTTGTCGCGCCCCGCGGCGGAGCCGCATATCGGCGCTGTCCCGCGCCCCTGGGGGGGTTGCCATCAGGTCGCTACCTCCGTGCGGTTGGTTGAGTCGAGGAGATCCCAGGCCAGGAGGCCCGCACCGAGGCACCCCGCCGTGTCTCCCAGAGCCGCCGGGACGATGGACGGCAGTTTCTGGAAGGTGATGCGTTGGCGGACGGCGTCCCGTAGTGGTGTGAACAAGGTTTCTCCTGCCTCGGCGAGGCCGCCACCGATGATCAGGGTGCGTGGGTCCAGCAGGGTGAGGGCGGTGAGCAGGCCGTCGGCGAGTGCGTCGACGGCGTTCTGCCATACCCGTAGGGCGTTCGGGTCGCCGGATGTGACGGCCTTGGCGCAGTCCGCCGCGTCCGCCGCCGGGTCGCCCGAGGCCGCCGCCCATGCCTCGCTCACCGCCGCCGCCGACGCGTAGCGCTCCAGGCAGCCGCGCTGCCCGCACGGACAGGGGGCGCCCTGGGGCCGCACGACGATGTGGCCGATCTCGCCCGCGAAGCCGTGGGCGCCCGCCTCCACCCGGCCGCCGATGCCGATGGCGCCCGCGATGCCGGTGCCCAGCGGCACGAACAGGAAGCGGTCGGCGCCCTGGCCCGCGCCGATCCGGCCCTCCGCGAGGCCGCCGGTGCGGACGTCGTGGCCGAGGGCGACCGGGACGCCGCCGAGCCTCGCGGCGAGCAGTTCGCGCAGGGGTACGTCGCGCCAGCCGAGGTTGGCCGAGTAGGAGGCGATGCCCCGCTCCTCGTCGACGATGCCGGGGACGGCCACGCCGGCCGCGGCCGCGCTCTCGCCGAGGTGCTCGGCGCCGTACGCGCGCAGCTCGGCGGCGAAGTCGAGGATTGCCTCGACGACCGCGTCCGGCCCGCGCTCGCGCCCGGTGGCGCGGCGGGCCCGGTGCAGCAGCCTGCCCTCCGCTCCGACCAGGGCGGCCTTCATTCCGGTGCCGCCCACATCGAGGGCGATGACATGTCTCACGAGGGACAGTGTGGCCCGGGGACCCACGAGAGGTCTAGTCCACTCGTGGGGTGTAGACCTTGTTTCTCGGTAATATGTATGACCTTTCGATGCTCTCGATCACTGATGTGGGGCGGTTGACAGTGCAGCGGCGTAGGGCTTTAACGATCACGGCGGTGGCCGCCGCACTGGGCCTGACGGCGGTCCTGGGCGGCTGCGGAGCCACCGGTGGCTCCGGTGCTTCCGGCGGAGAGACGACGCTGAAGCTGGTCGCCGCCGATTACGGCGACAGCGCGTCGAACAGCTCGCAGAAGTACTGGGACGCGCTCGTCAAGGAGTACGAGTCCCAGCACTCCGGCGTGAAGATCGACGTGAGCGTCTACTCCTGGAACGACGTCGACCGCAAGGTCCAGGAGATGGTCGACGCCGGCAAGGCGCCCGACATGGCGCAGACCGGCTCGTACGCGGGCTACGCGGACAAGGGCCTCCTCTACTCGGCCGACGACTTGCTCTCCATCCCCGTCCAGGCCGACTTCGTCGCCCAGCTCGCGAGCGCGGGACAGGTCAAGGGCGTGCAGTACGGCATCCCCTTCGCCGCCTCCACGCGCGTGCTCTTCTACAACAAGAAGCTCTTCGCCGACGCCGGCCTGACCGCGCCGAAGACCTGGGACGAGCTGGCCGCGGACGCCGGGGCGCTGAAGGCGGACGGTGTGAAATACCCGTACGCGCTGCCCCTCGGGCCGGAGGAGGCGCAGGCCGAGACGATGCAGTGGCTGCTCAGCGGCGGGGGCGGCTACACCGAGACCCTCGGCACCTACTCCATCGACTCCAGGGAGAACGTCGACACCTTCAACTGGCTCAAGGACGAACTCGTCGGCAAGGGTCTGACCGGACCGGTCGCCCCCGGCAAGCTCAACCGGGCCGCCGCGTTCAGCGCGTTCACGAACGGTGACGTCGGCATGGTCAACGGGCATCCCTCGCTGATGAAGATGGCCGCGAAGAAGGGCGTGACGTTCGGCATGGTGCCGATGCCCGGGCCGGACGGTCAGAGCAAGGTCTCCATGGGCGTCGCCGACTGGATGACCGCCTTCAAGCAGAACGGCCATGCCGAGCAGATCGGCGACTTCCTCGACTTCGTGTACAGCGAGAAGAACGTGCTCGGCTTCTCCCGTGAGTACGACCTGCTGCCGGTGACCAACTCCGCCTCCGGCGTCATGAGCACGGCGAAGGAGGACGCGGACCTCAAGCCGTTCCTGGCCGAGCTGCCCGTCTCCGAGCTGTATCCCGTGGGGCAGACCTCCTGGGCCCGGGTCAGCGCGGACATCAAGCAGCGGATCGGGCAGGCCGTCGCCGCGAACGGCAGTCCGGCGGGGGTGCTGGGTCAGCTCCAGGCGACGGCTTATACGGCGCAGAGCTCGGAGTAGGGGACTGTCGGCGCTGTTAGCGTGCCGATATGGACCAGGAACTGGGGCGCAGGGAACAGGACATTCTCGCGTTGGAACGGCGTGGCTTCAGTGGGCCCGGGGCGAAGGAGCGGGCGATACGGGAGGAGCTGGGGTTGGCGCCTGTGCGGTATTACCAGTTGCTGAATGCTCTGCTGGATGACGAGCGGGCGTTGGCGTTTGATCCGGTTACGGTGAATCGGTTGCGGAGGGTGCGGGAGGTGCGGCGGGGGGAGCGGTGAAGTTACCCGGCGCCGGTGCTGGCGTTCCTGGGGGCTCCGCCCCCAGACCCCCGGCCTATGCCCACCCACCACCCGTCTCGGTGGGTTTAAAGTCCCACCTATGGGCAGCCATACGGACTCCACGGACCCGAACCACCCCACCCCCACCACCCCCGCCGGGTGCGACGGACTCAACGCCATCCTCGCGCGCCCTGCCAACGCGGTGATCGCGCTCGACTTCGACGGGACGCTCGCGCCCATCGTGGCGGACCCCGAGCAGGCCCGGGCGCACCCGGAAGCGGTGTCCGCGCTCGCCGCGCTCGCCCCGAAGGTCGCCGCCGTCGCGGTGGTCACCGGGCGCCCGGCCGGTGTCGCGGTGCGCAACGGCGGCTTCGCCGGCGTCCCCGGTCTGGAACACCTCGTCGTCCTCGGCCATTACGGCGCCGAACGCTGGGACGCCGTCTCCGGCACCGTCAACGCCCCCGCCCCGCACCCCGGCGTCGCCGCCGTCCGCGCCGAGCTGCCCGGCTTCCTCGACCGGATCGGCGCCTGGCAGGGCACCTGGATCGAGGAGAAGGGCCGGGCGGTCGCCGTGCACACCCGCCGGGCCACCGATCCGCAGGCCGCCTTCGAGGCCCTGCGCGCTCCCCTCACCGATCTGGCCGCCCGGCACGGACTGATCGTCGAACCCGGCCGGATGGTCCTGGAACTGCGGCCGCCCGGCATGGACAAGGGCGTCGCCCTGCTCGAATACGCCCGCGAGATCTCCGCCGAGTCCGTCCTCTACGCAGGCGACGACCTCGGCGACCTGCCCGCGTTCGCCGCCGTCGACAAACTCCGCTCCGACGGCACCCCGGGACTGCTGGTGTGCAGCGGCAGCGACGAGGTCACCGAGCTGAGGGAGCGCGCGGACCTCGTCGTCGACGGGCCCGCCGGCGTCGTAGGCCTACTGCGAGCGCTCGCGGATCAACTGAGCTGATCAGCTGGGCTGAACGTCCCTCAACGCCTGCAACTGCTCCAGGAACCACTGGGCCGGAGGCAGCGCGGTCGCGGCCACCGCCAGTCTCTTGGTGCGCTCCGCCCGTTCTCCCGGGCCCATGGTCAGCGCGTCATGCAGCGCGCGGGCCGTCTCCAGGATGTCGTAGGGGTTCACCACGAACGCTTCGTCGCCCAGCTCCCAGAACGCCCCCGCCTCCCGCGACAGCACCAGCGCGCAGCCCGCGTCGGAGACGACCGGCATCTCCTTCGCGACCAGGTTCATACCGTCCCGGATGGGGTTGACCAGGGCCACGTCGGCGAGGCGGTACGCGGCCAGGGAGCGGGCGAAGTCGTCCTTGAGGTGCAGCAGGACCGGGGTCCAGTCCGGAGTGCCGTACCGCTCGTTGATCTCCTCCGCAACGCGCTGCACCTCGACCATGTAGTCGCGGTAGACCGCCAGGTCCTGCCGCGACGGGTAGGCGAACGCCACGTGCACCACGCGCTCGCGCCACTCCGGGCGGGTGTCGAGCAGCTCCCGGTACGCCAGCAGGCCGCGCACGATGTTCTTCGACAGCTCGGTGCGGTCGACCCGGACGATCGCCTTGCGGGCGGCGCCTTCGGGGGCCGTGCCGATCTCCGCCCGCAGCGCCGTGATGCGCTCCTCGACGTCCGCCTCGTGGGAGCGGGCGCGCAGGAAGTCGGCGTCGGCGCCGAGGCCGTGCACGTCGACCAGGGTCTGCCACGGGCCCTCGGCGAACTTCGCGGCGCACGCGGTGAACGCGTCCGCCCAGCGCCGGGTGAGGAAGCCCAGCCGGTCCGCGGCGAGCATGCCGTGCAGCAGCTGGGAGCGGATGTCGTCGGGGAGCAGGGCGAAGTAGTCCACCGGCGCCCACGGCGTGTGCGAGAAGTGGCTGATCCTCAGGTCGGGGCGGAGCGCGCGGAGCATGCCCGGGACCAGGCACAGGTGGTAGTCCTGCACCAGCACCGCCGCCCCCTCGCCGGCCTCCTCGGCCAGCGCCTCGGCGAAGGCGCGGTTGTAGCTCTCGTACGACGCCCACTGCCGCCGGAACTCCGCGTCGAAGACCGGCTCCAGCGGGGTCTGGTAGATCATGTGGTGGACGAACCACAGCACGGAGTTGGCGATGCCGTTGTAGGCGTCGGCGTGCACATCCGCCGGGATGTCCAGCATCCGTACGCCGGCCTCGCCGACCCCGCGCCGCACCGCCTCCCGGTCGCCGTCGCCCAGCGCCGAGCACACCCACAGGGCGCCCGCGTCCGGCCCGATCGCCGAGAGGCCCGAGACCAGCCCGCCGCCACCCCGCTTGGCGTGGAGCGAGCCGTCCTCGCGCACCGCGTACGAAACCGGGCCGCGATTGGACGCGACGAGCACTTGAGCACTGCCGACACCGTGCGTGGAAGCCATACGCCACAACTTAGCCCGGCCCGGAAACGCTCAAACGTACGGGTGCCTTGTGTGAGCGGCCGTATACAGCCCGTGAGCAGGCGGAATACGGCCGCGTCACGCGTCCCTCAGGCCACCCTTCGCGCCCGTCAGGCCACCTTTCGCTCCGCGTACTCCGCGATGTCCACCATCGGCGGCCGCTCCTCCGTGTCCACGGAGTAGGTGCGCGGCTCGAAGCCGTCCTCGCTCCGCTCGAACTGGGTGATGGAGGGCCGGATCAGGTGCCCGCGGGCCAGCCGCAGCTGGGCCGTGCGGTAGATCGCGGCGGACATGCGGCCCAGCGCCTGCCCGTCCTGGTGGCGGTGCTTGCGCACCCCGATGTCGACCTGAGCCATCGCATCGAGGCCCACCAGGTGCAGGGCGTCGACCAGCATGCCCAGCTCCACCCCGTACCCGACCGGGAAGGGAAGCTGTTCCAGCAGCGAGCGGCGGGCCGCGTACTCGCCGCCGAGCGGCTGCACGAAACCGGCCAGCTGCGGCCAGTGCATGTTCAGCAGCGGGCGGGCCATCAGTTCGGTGACCCGGCCGCCCTGGCCCGCCGCACCGCGCAGCGGACGGTCGTACATCCCCTTGACCAGGTCGACCCCGGGGTCGGTGAGCAGCGGGCCCACGATCCCGGAGACGAAGTCCGAGGAGAACTCCTTCAGGTCCGCGTCGATGAAGCAGACGATGTCACCGCTGGTGACCAGAAGGGAGCGCCACAGGACCTCGCCCTTGCCGGGTACGGCCGGTAGGCGGGGCAGGATGTCGTCGCGGTGGACGACCCGGGCCCCCGCGGCGGCGGCCACTTCGGAGGTACGGTCGGTCGATCCCGAGTCGACGACGACGATCTCGTCGACGAGCGGGACCTGTTGCATGAGGTCGTGACGGATCACGGCGACGATGTCACCGACCGTCTCCTCTTCATTGAGCGCGGGCAGCACGACGCTGACCGATTGGCCCGAGGTACGTTTGGCGGCCAGGATCTTGTGGAGCGGGCGATCGGTCTTCGACCAGGAGCGGGTGCTCAGCCAACGCTCGACTTCGTTCAGCACAGTGCGCGGCTCCTCTGCGTTCTCTCGGCGAGCGTGTGATCCAAGGTCTCTGGCGGACGATGTGATCCATCTCGCGGTTCGGACGGCTATCTCAACTGTGCTGGCCTTCGGTTACAGTCTTGAACAACGCTGATGACCATCGCATGTCAGGGTCACCATTGCGTTTCAACGATCAACAACTTCATACCGCTCATCCAGAGGGGCAGAGGGATACGGCCCGATGAAGCCCCGGCAACCCTCCAGTCGGTTCTCGTCACCAGCGAGGCTCCCGACTAGGGAAGGTGCCAAATCCGTCTCACGGCGAAGTGCGTCGTGAGGAAGATGAGGAGAAAGGGCCTCGCCTCACATGGTTGCGCAGACAGTTGCAAGCACCACGGACACCTCCGCGAACTCCCCCGTCGACCTCGGCCCCGCCGCGGCGCTGAGCTGCCGCGAGTGCGGTCACCGAGTACCCCTCGGTCCGGTCTTCGCGTGCGAGGAGTGTTTCGGTCCGCTGGAAATCGCGTACGACTTCTCGGCCTACGACACCGAGGAGCTCCGGAAGCGGATCGAAGCGGGCCCCGCGAACATCTGGCGCTACGCGCCGCTGCTGCCCGTCCCCGCGGACGTGGCGACCAAGCCGAACATCAACCCCGGCTGGACCAAGCTCGTCAAGGCCGACAACCTCGCGCGCGAGCTGGGCGTCGACTCCGGCAAGCTCTTCATCAAGGACGACTCCGGCAACCCGACGCACTCCTTCAAGGACCGCGTGGTCGCCCAGGCCATCGAGGCCGCCCGCGCCTTCGACTTCACCACCCTCTCCTGCTCCTCCACGGGCAACCTCGCCGGTGCCGTCGGCGCCGCCGCCGCGCGGGCCGGCTTCCGCTCCTGTGTGTTCATCCCGCACGACCTGGAGCAGGGCAAGGTCGTCATGGCCGCGATCTACGGCGGCGAGCTCGTCGGCATCGAGGGCAACTACGACGACGTGAACCGCTTCTGCTCCGAGCTGATCGGCGACCCGGCCGGCGAGGGCTGGGGCTTCGTCAACGTCAACCTGCGGCCGTACTACGCCGAGGGCTCCAAGACGCTGGCGTACGAGATCTGCGAGCAGCTCGGCTGGCAGCTGCCCGACCAGCTGGTCATCCCGATCGCCTCCGGCTCGCAGCTCACGAAGATCGACAAGGGGCTGAAGGAGCTGATCGAGCTCGGGCTCGTCGAGGACAAGCCCTACAAGATCTTCGGCGCCCAGGCCGAGGGGTGCTCGCCGGTGTCCGTCGCCTTCAAGGCCGGCCACGACGTCGTCCGCCCGCAGAAGCCGAACACCATCGCCAAGTCGCTGGCCATCGGCAACCCGGCCGACGGGCCGTACGTGCTGGACATCGCGCGGCGGACCGGGGGTGCGGTGGAGGATGTGAACGACGAGCAGGTGGTTGACGCGATCAAGGTGCTGGCTCGGACTGAGGGGATTTTTGCTGAGACGGCGGGTGGGGTGACCGTTGGGGTGGCGAAGAAGCTTCTTGAGGCCGGGGCGCTGGATCCGACGTTGACGACCGTCGTGCTGAACACGGGCGACGGGCTCAAGACGTTGGATGCGGTGGCCGGGACTGGGCTTACCGCGACCATTCGTCCGAACCTGGAGTCGTTCCGGGAAGCCGGGCTCGCGTAAGGCCGTCTTTACACTGCGGGCCGGTGGGGGCTGGTCGCGCCCACGCGGCGGTAGCCGCAAATCAACACAGCCCCGCGCCCCTTAAGCCCATCACCTGACCGGAGGTCACATCGTGAGCGTCAAAGTCCGCATCCCCACCATTCTCCGCACCTACACGGGTGGCCAGGCCGAGGTGACCGCCGAGGGCGCCACCCTCGGCGAGGTCATCAGCGACCTGGAGAAGAACCACACCGGTATCGCCGCCCGGGTCCTGGACGATCAGGGCAAGTTGCGTCGGTTCGTCAACGTGTACGTCAACGATGACGATGTCCGGTTCGAGCAGGGTCTGGAGACCGTGACCCCGGACGGTGCGGGCGTCTCCATCATTCCGGCCGTCGCCGGCGGCTGACCGGGGCCGGTTGTTACCCTCGGTAATGCCGGTTACGAAGAGTTCATCGAATTGCCCCCTCCGTGAGAGAAGCGGAGGGGGCAATTCTGCATGGTTGAGCACGGTACAGTTGGGGAACCTGCTGCCTCTCGCATGGCGCGCACATATGAGTTCCGGCTCCGCTTGCGATGAGAAGTAGCCAAAGTGTGCAGGTCTTTTGCGCCTTTCGTTCCCTTTGTGGGGCCCGACTTGCCCCGGACTCGGCCGAATTCTCCGTACATTCCCGACCGGCCGCGCCCTGAATTCTCGTCTGATTGACCTGTTGCAGAGGGCAGTTGGGCAGATACATTCGGCCGCGGTCGACGCGTTCCGGCGCACGCCCCCAACCATGTGGGGGGGTGAGGTCTGACCCGGATCCGCGAAGTGTGGATCTGTGCAAGGGCCAGTAATAGGGGAGTTAGGCATGGCTCAGGGCACCGTCAAGTGGTTCAACGCGGAGAAGGGGTACGGCTTCATCGCGGTAGACGGTGGTGCGGATGTTTTCGTCCACTACAGCGCCATCCAGATGGACGGGTACCGCACCCTGGAGGAAGGTCAGCGAGTCGATTTCGAGATCTCGCAGGGCCAGAAGGGGCCGCAGGCGGACATGGTCCGACTGGCGACCGGCTGAAGCACGCGCCGACTGACAGCGACGACGTTCTTCTGTACTTCTTGCGAAGGGCTCGCACCTCCCGGGGTGCGGGCCCTTCGACATGCCCGGACCCTGCCCCTCGGCGTGCCCGGAGGCCGGTCTGATCCCGGAGACACGCTTGCACTCGGCAGGGGCGAGTGCTAATCATTGGCGTTAGCACTCTGAAGGTGAGAGTGACAACGAGGACCGGGTCGGTGAGGCCCGCAGGCCGGGTGGGGCAAGGAACCACCGGCAGGCGAGCCGTCCGTCGCGGGCGCCAGCGCGGTCCGGAGCAATCCACCCCAGTCCGGGAGGACCACTTCACATGGCCAAGATCATCGCGTTCGACGAGGAGGCACGGCGCGGCCTCGAGCGCGGCATGAACCAGCTCGCGGACGCCGTCAAGGTGACGCTGGGCCCCAAGGGCCGCAACGTCGTCCTCGAGAAGAAGTGGGGCGCCCCCACGATCACCAACGATGGTGTCTCCATCGCCAAGGAGATCGAGCTCGAGGACCCGTACGAGAAGATCGGCGCCGAGCTGGTCAAGGAAGTCGCCAAGAAGACGGACGACGTCGCCGGCGACGGTACGACCACGGCGACCGTTCTCGCCCAGGCCCTCGTCAAGGAGGGTCTGCGTAACGTAGCCGCCGGCGCCAACCCGATGGCCCTCAAGCGCGGTATCGAGAAGGCCGTCGAGGCCGTCTCCGGTGCCCTGCTGGAGCAGGCCAAGGACGTGGAGACCAAGGAGCAGATCGCTTCGACGGCCTCCATCTCCGCCGCCGACACCCAGATCGGCGAGCTCATCGCCGAGGCGATGGACAAGGTCGGCAAGGAAGGCGTCATCACCGTCGAGGAGTCCCAGACCTTCGGTCTGGAGCTCGAGCTCACCGAGGGTATGCGCTTCGACAAGGGCTACATCTCGGCGTACTTCGCCACCGACATGGAGCGTATGGAGGCGTCGCTCGACGACCCGTACATCCTGATCGCCAACTCCAAGATCGGCTCGGTCAAGGACCTGCTCCCGCTCCTGGAGAAGGTCATGCAGTCGGGCAAGCCGCTGCTGATCATCGCCGAGGACGTCGAGGGCGAGGCCCTGTCGACCCTGGTCGTCAACAAGATCCGCGGCACCTTCAAGTCCGTCGCCGTCAAGGCCCCGGGCTTCGGTGACCGCCGCAAGGCCATGCTCGGCGACATCGCCATCCTCACGGGCGGCGAGGTCATCTCCGAGGAGGTCGGCCTCAAGCTGGAGAACGCGACCCTGGACCTCCTGGGCCGCGCCCGCAAGGTCGTCATCACCAAGGACGAGACCACCATCGTCGACGGTGCCGGGTCCTCGGACCAGGTCAACGGCCGGGTCAACCAGATCCGCGCCGAGATCGAGAACAGCGACTCGGACTACGACCGCGAGAAGCTCCAGGAGCGCCTGGCGAAGCTCGCCGGCGGTGTCGCGGTCATCAAGGCCGGTGCCGCCACCGAGGTCGAGCTCAAGGAGCGCAAGCACCGCATCGAGGACGCCGTTCGCAACGCGAAGGCGGCCGTCGAGGAGGGCATCGTCGCCGGTGGTGGCGTGGCCCTGCTCCAGGCCACCGCGGTGTTCGAGAAGCTGGAGCTGACGGGTGACGAGGCGACCGGCGCCAACGCCGTGAAGCTCGCCCTGGAGGCCCCGCTCAAGCAGATCGCCGTCAACGGTGGTCTCGAGGGCGGCGTCGTGGTGGAGAAGGTCCGCAACCTCACCGTGGGCTGGGGCCTGAACGCCGCGACCGGCGAGTACGTCGACATGATCGCCGAGGGCATCATCGACCCGGCGAAGGTCACGCGTTCCGCTCTGCAGAACGCCGCGTCCATCGCCGCGCTGTTCCTCACCACCGAGGCCGTCATCGCCGACAAGCCGGAGAAGGCGGGCGCTGCCCCGGCCGGCGGCGGCATGCCGGGCGGTGACATGGACTTCTGATCCCTTCGAGGATCACGGGTTCATCGCAGCAGTAGTCGTAAGCAGTAGTCGTAAGAGACCGAGGGCGGCACTCCCTGGAGACAGGGGGTGCCGCCCTCGGGCGTGCCCGGGATCACAGCACGGGCGGAATACCTTGACCGGTGGGTGAGTTGGCACCTGTGTAACGTACATGCGTATGCACATACCGCCTGGTTAATTGGAGCTCCCCACGTGACCGCCACCACCGCCGAGTCCACCTCCCGCGCGGCTCGTATCCTCTCCCGGCCGACCGCGATCAACGGCCTTACCGTCCCGAACCGCATCGCGATGGCGCCCATGACCCGCGCGTTCTCCCCGGGCGGCATCCCGGGCGCGGACGTGGCGTCGTACTACTCCCGCCGTGCCGCCGCGGGTGTCGGTCTGATCGTCACCGAGGGCACCTACGTCGGCCACGAGTCGGCCGGGCAGAGCGACAGCATCCCGCGCTTCCACGGCGAGGAGCAGCTGGCGGGCTGGGCGAAGGTCGCCGAGGAGGTGCACGCGGCGGGCGGCAGGATCGTCCCGCAGCTGTGGCACATCGGCATGGTGCGGGAGCAGGGCCAGCCGCCGTACGCGGACGCGCCCGCCGTCGGCCCCTCCGGCCTGCGCATCGGCGCCGACGAGCCCACCGGCAAGGCGATGACCCAGCGGGACCTGGACGACGTCATCGGCGCGTTCGCCGAGGCCGCCGCGGCGGCGGAGCGGATCGGCTTCGACGGCGTGGAGCTGCACGGCGCCCACGGCTACCTCCTGGACCAGTTCCTGTGGGCGGGCACCAACCGCCGTCCGGACGCCTACGGCGGCAGCGCGGTGGCCCGGACGAAGTTCGTGGCGGAGATCGTGGCGGCGGTCCGTGAGACGGTCTCGCCCGACTTCCCGGTGATCTTCCGCTACTCGCAGTGGAAGCAGGAGGCGTACGGCGCGAAGCTCGCCGAGACCCCCGAGGAGCTGGAGTCGGTCCTCGCCCCGCTGGCCGCGGCCGGGGTGGACGCCTTCCACGCCTCCACCCGCCGCTACTGGCTCCCGGAGTTCGACGGCTCGGACCTCAACCTGGCCGGCTGGACGAAGAAGCTGACCGGCAAGCCGGCCATCACCGTCGGCTCGGTCGGCCTCGACGGCGACTTCATCAAGGGCTTCACTGGCGAAGGCGCCCCGGTCAAGGGCATCGACGACCTCCTCGACCGCCTGGAGTCGGAGGAGTTCGACCTGATCGCCGTGGGCCGCGCGCTGCTCCAGGACCCGGAGTGGGCGGCGAAGGTGCTGGACGGCCGGTTCGAAGACCTGGCCCCGTACGACGCTTCGGCGCTCAAGTCCCTCAGCTGAGGCCTGAGACGGCGGTAGTGTCCGGGAGATGAGGATCCTTCATCTCTCGGACACTCACATCGAGCGCACCGACGCCCCCAACGCACGGGGCGTCAACGCGACCGATTCGCTGCGGCTGATGCTGGCCGAGCTGCGGCATCAGCGGGATGTCGACGCGGTCGTCGTCACCGGGGACATCGCCGACGACGGGGCGGTGGAGGCGTATTCGGCCGTACGGGAGCTGGTGGGGGAGTTGGCGCGGTGTCTCGGTGACCCGCCCGTGTTCTACACGACCGGCAACCACGACGAGCGGGTGGCCTTCGGCAAGGTGCTGGGGAGCGGGCACCCGAAGCCGGACGCCGTACTGGAGTCGTCGGAGCGGGCGGCGGTGAGCACGGTCGGGGCATGGCGGTTCGTGACGCTGGACTCGCTGGTGCCGGGGAAGGTGTACGGCCGTATCGGCGAGGCTCAACTGGACTGGCTGCGGGGTGTGTTGGAGACACCCTCGGCGCTGGGGACCGTGCTGTCCTTCCACCACCCGCCGATCAGTCTCCGCGTGTCGGCGACCCAGCCGGTCTTCGGGCTGCGCAACCCGGGGGAGCTGTCGGAGGCGATCCGGGGGAGTGACGTACGGGTGATCCTCACCGGGCACTACCACCTCCAGCTCTTCGGGATGCTGGAGTCGGTGCCGGTGTGGGTCACGCCGGGTGTCGTCAACCGCGTCGACCTGACGACCCGGCCCGGGACGGAGCGGGCGGTGCGGGGCGCCTCGGCGTCGCTGGTGGAGCTGGGCGGGCCGGCGAGCCCGATGTTCCACACGTTCCACGCGCGGGATCCGCGGGCGCACGAGACGGTGTACGAGCTGGACGGCGATCAGACGCGGGCGATCATCCGAAGGGAGGGCTAGAGGTTTCCCAGCGGCTCGATGTCCACCTTGACCGGGGTGCCCCACACCCGCAGCACCTCATAGTCGGTGAACTCGTGCACGAGGCGGTAGGCCATGGCGGGGCGCGGCCCGCGGCGCTGGGCGGCGAGATAGAGCTCGGCCTCATGCCGGTCGCGGCGCGGGGTGCCGCAGAGCTGCCAATCCTGGCCGTTCCACAGCTCGGGCAGCCAGCGCTGCTGGGGCTGGGGCCGGTCCTCGCGGACGCCGTAGCGGGAGGGCGTGGGTTCGGCGGTCCGGTGCCGCGATGCGGCGGGACCGTTGTACTCGGCACGGCGGGCGGCCCGGCGCCGGGTCTCGCAGAGCAGGCAGAGGTCGTGGGCGTTCTCGTCGACGGGCCCGTTGGGGTGCTCTGCGCACCGGGTGGTGGGAGCGGCCGCGGAGACGCTGTCGTCCAGCAGCTCCAGGGCCCGCTTGATGTCCGCCTTCACTTCGTGCAGCTTGGCGTCGGGGGTATCACCGGTGAGGGCGTCGCCGTGCTCGCCGAGGAGACGGAGGGCTCGGCCTAGGGCGGTGCGCTGGGCGTGGTTCATGGGGTGGGGCTCCGCTTCTTGCGGTGGCCTTGCGTGTTCTGCATCAGTTGCTGCGGCCGACTTTCAGCACGTGGATGGTGACGGTTTCGCCGTCTGGACGGTAGAGCACGCGCCAACTGCCGACGTGCAACCGGTAGTAACCGGAGGTACCCAGAGCACCAGCCGCCTCCGGATGGGGATAGTCGGCGAGCGCCCGTACCGCCGCAGCAGTCGCCTTGGCGCCCACGGGGTCCGTGGTTCGGAGTCGGCGGAACTCGCTCATGGCGTGGTGCTCCCAGACCACGGTGTACGTCACGAAGCGGCCTCTCGCAGGTCCTCGGCCTCCAGCTGAGCCATGAACTCGTCGTGGGACAGCGACGGGCCGGACGGCGTTGACTCGCGAGCTCGCGCTTCGGCGATGTCCGCCTCGTCACGCAGCCGCTGCAGCTCTTCCAGCTCGCTTATCGGGATGAGCGCGGCAGCCGGCTTGCCGTACTCGGTGATCAGGATGTGCTCCTGACCGTGCCGGACTCGGCCGACCAGTTGGCCGAGCTGGTTGCGGGCTTCTACGAGCGGATACGTCTCCATGGCAAAACTGTACATACCTGCAAGTGTGTGCGGTGCGTTCATGAGGCCGCTTCTCTGTCGATCCGCGTTGATGTCAGTCGGCATAGTCCTTCAGCTTTTCGGTGTTCAGAGCGATGGTGACCGGGAAGGGGAGCTCGACGGTCGCCCCCCAGGATCGGGGGAGCGCCTGCTGGTATCGGCCGTCTTTCGGCTCGCTGTAGACGATGGTCGTACTGTTGTCGCGGTCGATGAGCAGGTAGACGGGGATGTCGGCCTCTGCGTAGCCGATGGGCTTGTCGACGCGGGCGCGGCCGTTGGTGGCCGGGTCGCGGGAGGTGATCTCGACGGCCATGAGGAGACCGTCCGGAGCCGACCACTCGCCGTGACCCTTGAAGTGGAGCCTGGGCGCGAGAGTTCCGTCCACGCGAGCGCGTCCCCTGCGGTAGGCCTCGGTTTTGATGCCGGACCCCGGATAGAGGTTGAGGTCAGGGCGCTGCTGCAGGCACTGACGCAGCAGCCACATGAAAATGCAGCTGTGGTTGCCGTCCGCCATGGCCTTGACTTCTAGTTTTCCGTTGACGTACTCAAGGCGGACGGTCTCCGGAGCCCGACGCTCCAGTTCCTCGAAGTCCTCGACGCTGAGAGGGTGCTTCGTACGGAGCTGCCCGTCGACGCATTCGAGCTGCACGTGTTCCGGGGCCACGTCGGCCAGCTCCTCGAAATCTTCGAGGTACAGCTGGGGGTGTTCTGTCATACGAGTGTCCTGTCTCGGTGTTGGGAGATCGCCGCGCGGATCCTGGCCACGTGGGCGTGGACCGCGGAGGCGGGCACGGGTGCGTTGCCATGGGCAGGGGCGTGTCCGTCGCGGCAGCCGGCGCACACGCCCCCCGGCAGGGCCTCCGGACGACCGGGCACCCCGCACTCCGCGCACTCCAGGAGTCGGCGCGGTGGGCGTGGGGCGGGCTCCGGCTCCGGCGGGAGCTTGGCGGTCAGGCGCTTCTGGAGGAAGGCGAACGGGCTGTGCACCGGGACGGGGAGGCCGGCGGTCAGGGCGTGGCGTACGGCCGTGTCGGTGGCGCCCCGTGCGTACCACTCGGTGACCAGGGGAGCGAGGGCCGCGCAGTCGGCGGCGGAGAGGGAGAGCGCGGGCGTCTCGCGACCTAGGGCGGCGAGGAGGATGTACGCGCGAGAGCGGGTCTGCGGTGCCGGCCGGGATTCTTCCGCTACGTCGCCTCGGATGAAGGCCGCCCACCAGTCGTCGTCGCGTGCGGTACGGGACCACCACGATCGGGTGATCCATCGGTTGCCACCCGAAGCGGAGGCCAGCTTTTCGCGCCCCCGGCGCAAGTGACCTGCCTGCTGGAGGCGGTTGAGGGCGGTGCCGAGTGCGCATTGGCCGTACGTCAGCACCTTGGCCAGCGTCTTTACGGAGATGTCGGCGCCGTCGTCGAGGCGGTCGAGGTACGCGGCGATGGCGGCTTCGCGGGGTGGGAGGTGGGCGAAGTCGTGGGCGGTGCGGGGGGCTTGGTCGGGTGCGGAGCGTTTGCCGTAACCCGGCTTGGCCATGGGGTGGGGGGCGGGGTGCGCGGGCAGGAAGGCAGGACTAATGTTGGCGTCAGCCACGGGGTCGACCTCTGATCGATCTCGTTGGTTAAGCCCCCGCAGATGTTTGGCGCATCTGGCGGGGGCTGTTCGTTATTCGGGACGCTAGACGATCGTCACCCTGTGTGGCAAGCCGAACGCGTCAAGTCAACACGCGGGGTGGGAGGGCGGGTTGGGGCCCTCCACCCATTCCTCAGAAAGAGGGCTCGGAGCTGGAAGCTTGAGCTTCGGGACCGGTCAGCCCATGCTCTTCGCACCGTCCAGGGACTCGCGGATGATGTCGGCGTGGCCCGCGTGCTGGGCCGTCTCGGCGGCGATGTGCAGCAGCACCCTGCGGGCCGACCATCGAGCCCCGGGCTTGTTCCATGGGGCCTCGGGCAGCGGGTGGGTGACGTTCAGGTCGGACAGGGATGCGACCAGCTCGTCGGTCCGGCGGGCCGCCTCGTCGTAATCGGCCAGCACACCGGCCAGCGTCTCGCCGGGCAGCATCCGGAACTCGTCGGCCCGCCGGGCGAAGTCGGCCTCGGTCATGGCGGTGAAGTCGGGCATGGCCGACGGGCCGTCGAGGATGAAGTCCGCCCAGCCCCGCTCCACCGACGTGACGTGTTTGATCAGGCCGCCCAGGCACAGCTCACTGGCCGTGGTCCGCTGCCCGGCCTGCTCGTCGGTGAGATCGCGGGTCGTGAAGCGCAGGAAGTGCCGGCTGTGGGCCAGCGCTTCCAGCAGGTCGGTGCGCTCGTCGGTGGTGATGGCGTGTGTGGTGTCGGTCATGGGCTCACGCTAGGAGCCGTATAGGTCAGATTCTGACCTCGATCAACGCCTCGACGAACGCCGACCATGAATCCGCCCGGAACACGAGCTTCGGGCCGTGGGGGTTCTTGGAGTCGCGGACGGGGACGAGGGCGGGGTGGCCGTCGGCTACTTCGAGGCACTCGTTGCCGCCGCCGCCGCTGTACGTCGACTTGCGCCAGATGGCCGTGCTCAGGTCGTACTCAGGGAAGTTCCTCATGGGCGTAATCCTGCGCCAACGCCTCGATCAGGGCCAGGGACTTCTCCGGCGAGAGTGCGGAGGCCGCGAGGAGTTCGAAGGTGAGCCTCAACTGGGCCACGGTGGCCGGGTCGTCCTCCAGTCGTCCGGTGCCTGGCCCCTCGAAGTAGACCAGCGGAGGGGCGTCTTCGAAGTCCATCAGCCTCAGCGAGCCCTCCATCGACTTGTGCGCCCCCGCGCTGAACGGCAGTACCTGCACGATGACGCGGCTCCGGCGGGCCAGGTCCGCGACGTGGTGCAGGGCCTCCGCCATCACCGCTCGGCCCCCGGTCTCCCGGCGCAACACCGCCTCGTCAAGTACCACCCACAACATGGGCTTTGTTGGATCATCGAGTAGACGGGTCCGCTCCATCCGGCCGTCCACCCACTCGTCGATGGTCTCCTCCGGTGCCGTCGGGGCGAATGCGCGGTTCACGGCCCGCGCGTACGCGGCTGTCTGGAGTAGCCCAGGGATCAGCATCGGCGCGTACTGCCGGATCGCTGTGGCCAGCGTCTCCGCCTCCGCCGCCTCGGCAAAGTGCTCGGGATAGCGGGATTTGGCCGAAGCCCCACAGTTCCGCAGGAAGAAGTCCCCCGTACCCAGCGCCTCGTCCAGCAACCGCGCGTACTCCGGCAACAGCCGCCGCGTCGCCGCCTCCAACTGGCCGATGAACGACCCGCTCACGAACAGCCGCGCCCCCAGCTCGTCCTGGCTCAGCCCGGCCTTTTCTCTGCAGTGGCGGAGTTCCGCGCCCAGCAGTGCGCGCGGTGACGAAGAGGGGTCCAGATCTTTCGGTCCTGCCATGGCCGCTCCCGGTCCGACGATTGGGATGTTGGGTCGCTCCGTATAGCCAGGTTAGAGGCGCTACCGCCACTCTGTGTCGCGAACCATCAACTCAGCGTGGAGGCAGGTAGATGACCGTGCGGTCGACCGAAGAAATCGTCGCGTCCCTGCGGGAGGCCCTCGTGGGCGTGAGTGTCGCGCTCCCGTCGCTGGGCGTGGACCCCGTGACCGGGGCGAGCGACGAGCCGTTCGCGCTGGTCCAGTTGGGGCGTTGCAACGTACGGACGGCCGAGCGTCTGGCGTCGGTGCTGCGCGGGGAGCGGCCGGCGGTCGGGGCCCAGGTCGTCGACGTACGGGACGGGCGGGTGGGGGAGGTGATGGGGCACGTGGGTGGCAAGGTGCAGCTGCGGCCGGTCGGCGGAGGGCGGGAGTGGGACTGTCCGCCGGAGTCGACCGGGCCCGCTGAGCCGGCGGAGGTGCTGCGGGCGCGGGTGCAGCGGCTCAACGAGGAGGGGCGATTGCCCTGTTGAGCACCGCCCCCCGGAATCGCTGTTCACCGCTGACGCTTGTCGTCCTCATCGGGAACGTCGGCCTCGATCTTCTCCTTGCGGACCTTGCCGGTGACGGTCTCCTGCTCGGTTCGCTCGTCGGTGGTGAGCCGGACTCGCTCGACGGGCTCGGCCTCGGTCCGCGTCACGGGGCGCTCGGCGTGCAGGGTCACTTCGTGCTCGGCTTCGCTGATGTCCGGCCCGGCCGTGGCGGCGTCGCGGTTGGCGTCCGTGATCGGTTCGCGTTCGACGCGGACTTCCTCGTGCCGTACGGGGACGGTCTGCTGGACCTCTTCGGTGACGACGTACTTGCGCAGGCGGGCCCGGCCGGTCTCCTGGCGTTCGATGCCGACGTGCATCTGTTCCTCGGAGCGGGTCATCGCGTCATCCGCGGTGCCTGCCTCGCGGTCGGCGCCGGGCCGGGTGGCCTGCTGCCAGGCGGCGTCCCAGTCGACGCCGTAGTGCTCGTACAGGCGGTGCTCCTCCTGTTCGGACAGGTGCCCGCCGGCGTCGACGTCGACGTTGGGGGCGTCCTTCACCTTGTCCTTGGGATAGGGGACCTTGAGATGGTCTTCGACCATACTGGCGTTGGTGATCGGCACGAACGACTCGCTGGTGCCGAACAGGCCGGTCTTGACGCTGACCCATTCGGGCCGGCCGGTGACGTCGTCGAGGAAGACGTGCCTGGCGTCGCCGATCTTGTTGTCGTCGGTGTCGTAGACCGGGTGGTCCAGCACCGTCGGGATCTGCTCTCGGGTGATCATCGTGATCTCCTTTCTGCTCACCTCCCAACCCGACTAACCTCGCGAAACAGCGCAAAACGCACTGATTGTCCCAATGTGTCGTAAATGCCGGTGTAGGCGGTGCCCGGCCGGATACCCGGCCCAGGATGGTACGGACACTGAAGCGTCACGGAAGGCACGGCGGACACGTCGCGCTGATCATGGGAGTAATGGCGGGCCTGCGCGCCGGCGATCGTCGGCTGGCCAGGCGGGCGATCGCGTGGGGTCCGCCGTGGGTGCGGGACGTCGCGCACGCGGTGGAGGAAGCGGCCGAGCACACCAAGCTGTGGTGGGCGTCGGCCGGGGTGATGGCCGTCCTCGGCGGGTGGCGCGGCCGCACGGCCGCCGCCGTTGGGGTGGCGGCCATGGCGACGGCGTGGCCGCCGGCGGCGCGATCGGGCTGGCCGCGGTTCCCCTGGTGCGAGCCGCACCGCATCTGCTGCGGCGGCTGCTCTGACGGGCGGTCACGTGTCGCACCGGCGGCGGCGAGCAGCGGCATGCGATTGGCCCGCGCCCGTGCATGCCCTGACCGGCCTTCTCACGTACTGGTTCCGGTGCCCTCTGGCCAGACAGGTCAGCTCAGCGCCGCCGCCAGCGCCGCTCGCAGATGTCCGTCCGAGTCCTCCAGGAGGCGGGCCGCCGTCGGGCCGTCGACGTCGGCGAGGATCGTCAGGATGGCGTTCTTCACCTCGCCGTCGGTGGCGGCCAGGGCCCGTTCGATCTCGTCGTCCGCCGCACCGGTGGCGAGGGCGACGATGCGGCGGGAGCGGGCACGGAGCTTGTCGTTGGAGGCGCGTACGTCGACCATCAGGTTCCCGTACGTCTTGCCGAGGCGGATCATCGTGATCGTCGAGAGCATGTTGAGGACCAGCTTCTGGGCCGTGCCGGCTTTGAGGCGGGTGGAGCCGGTGAGCAGTTCGGGGCCGACGACGATCTCGATGCCGTGCTCGGCGGCCGTCGCGAGCGCGCTGTCCGCGTTGCAGGCCAGGCCGATGGTCAACGCGCCTGTGGTGCGGGCGTGTTCGACGGCTCCGATGGCGTACGGGGTGCGGCCGGAGGCGGAGATGCCGACCACCGTGTCGGCGGAGATCAGGCCGAGTGCGTCGAGGTCGGCGCGGGCCAGCCGCGCGGAGTCCTCGGCGCCCTCGACCGAGGTGACCATGGCCTCGGGGCCGCCCGCGATGAGCCCCACGACCTGCTCCGGGTCGGTGTTGAAGGTGGGCGGGCACTCGGAGGCGTCGAGGACGCCGAGCCGTCCGGCGGTGCCCGCGCCCGCGTAGATCAGCCGGCCGCCGCGCGCCATGCGTTCCGCGACGGCGTCGATGGCGGCGGCGATCTCGGGCAGCCGCCGTGCGACCGCGTCCGGCACGGAGACGTCCTCGGTGTTCATGAGGCGGGCGATGTCGAGGGTGGGCAGCCGGTCGATGTCGGCGAGCTCGGGCCGGAAGGCCTCGGTGGTGAGGGTTTCCAACTCGGCGCGGAGGTCACGGGGGTTGGACGTCGAGGTCATGCTTTTCCACTTCGGTCGGAACGGTCGGGCCTGCCATATGCCCGGGCCCACGGTCTACCGGCGGTGCCGGTGCGCCAGCGCCTCGTACGACGCCGACAGGGCCGGTGCCGCCGTCTCGTACGTCCGCTGGGCGACGCCGATGAACAGACAGTCCACCACCAGCAGCTGACTGGTGCGCGACGACATCGCGGCCGGCCGGAGTTCACTCTCCCGGGCGGTGGACGTCGTCAGCACGTGATCGGCGTACTGCGTGACGGGTCCGTCGGGCCGGCCGGTGATCGCCACCGTCGTCGCCCCGTGCTCGAAGGCGACGCGGAGCGGCTCGATGACGTCGCCGGTCGAGCCGGAGTGGGTGATCGCGAGGGCGACATCCCCGGCCCGCAGCTGCACGGCGTTCGTGACGGCGAGGTGCGGATCGCTGTGCGCGTGGGCTATCAGCCCTATCCGCAGCAGCTTCTGGGTGAGGTCCTGGGCGACCAGTCCGCTGGCCCCGACGCCGTAGACGTCGGTGCGGCGGGCGGCGGCCAGGGCGGTCACGGCCGCGCCGAGCTGCACGGTGTCCAGGCCGGCCGCCGTGTCGGCGAGGGTCTGCTGTTCGTCGTGGGCGAGCTTCGTGACGACGTCGGCGATCGGGTCGTCGACCGCGATGTCGGTGGTGATGGCGGGGGCGCGGCCGGACTCCTGCTGGGCGGCGAGTCCGGCGAGTGCGAGGCGCAGGTCGCGGTAGCCGGGGTAGCCGAGGAGGCGGGCGGTGCGGACGACGGTCGCCTCGCTGGTGCCGGTGAGTTCGGCGAGGCCGGTGACCGTGAGGGCCGCGCAGCCGGCCGGGTCCTTCGCGACGGCCTCGGCGACCCGCTGCATGGACCGGGTCATCGACGGCGCGAGGGTGCGTACCTTGGCGGCGAGGGAGTTCCCGAAAATTTCCTTCACTTCCTGGGTCACCTATGAAAGATATTTTCGGCTCGGTGTTGGGGTCAAGAGTGCGCACAATGGGTGCATGGACCCCATCAGCCCCTTGGAGCAGGCGTTGCACGCGGCACGCGCCCTCGTGCTCGCCGACCTGGCCGCGGGCGAGGTCGCCGCGGCGGATGTCGTGTCCATGGTCGAGGAATCCGTCGTACAGCGGCGCTGGTGGGTCGAGCAGTGGCCGGAGGGTACGGCCTACGTCGTCGGGCTGGTCGCGCAGGACGTGCAGGACGCGCTCCTGGAGCACTACGGCCGCTGGCCGCTGTGCCCGGTGTGCGGCTCCGGCGATCCGCACGCCCTGGACGTCGAGCCGGAACTGGGTCCCGACCCGCACTGGGTGTGCCACAAGGCGGGGGTGAAGGTCGCGGCGGTGGGGGCGCTGGGGTCGACCGCCGGCGGGACGCCGGCCTCGTGACGGTGTACATCGACCCGCCGACCTGGCCGGGCCACGGCCGCATGTGGTCCCACCTGGTCAGCGATGTCTCCTACGACGAACTGCACACGTTCGCCGATGGGTTGGGCGTACCGCGCCGGGCCTTCGAGCGGGACCACTACGACATTCCGTCGCATCGGTACGCGGATGTGGTGGCTGCGGGGGCGGTGGAGGTCAGCAGTCGGGAGGTGGTGCGGCTGCTGTACGGGGCCGGGCTGCGCAGGCGGAAGGGGCGGGCTCAGCCGCGCAGCTCGTAGGCGAGGATCCCCTCTTCGTCGGCGTAATCGCTCACCTGCGTGAATCCGGTGCGCCTGATCACGGCCTGGGAAGGGGCGTTGTCCCGCTCGATGGTCGCGAACAGAGCCTGTACGTCGTCCCGGGCCAGCGCCCATGCCGACAGTGCGCGCAGGGCCTCGGTCGCGTACCCGTTGCCGCGGGCGCTCTCCACCAGGTCGTAGCCGATCTCCGCCTTGCCCTCCTCGTCCGGCACCCCGTGGAAGCCCATGCCGCCGATCGCGCGGCCGTCTTCCTTCCGTACGAGCACGAACAGCCCGAACTCCGGACGGTGCACCCCGGCCTCGTAGGCCTTCAGCATCCACCCCGCGGCCTCCAGGGTGCCCTCGAAGGGCCCGCCCTCCAGCCAGTCGAAGCCTCCGTCGCCACCCGTGCCCAGGTCGGCGGCGGACTCGGGGGTGACGCCCTCCAGGGTGAGGCGGGCGGCGAGGATACGGATCGGGGGGTCTTGATCGGACGGCTCAGGCACTCTCACTCCGGAGTTCGGGGCCTGTGACGCTACTCCGCCCGAGGTCAAGACGTCATCAGCATTTCCAGCTCCGAGCTCAGGTTGTAGCGCGCCGTCGCCTCCCACTTGCTCTCCCCGTACGGCGTCCTGAACAGCCGTGGGAGCGCGAGGAGTTGGCGCAGGACGGTGGCGCGGCCCATGCGGAAGGCGTCGTTCGGGACGAAGCCGTACTCCTCTCGGACGGCGGCCGTGTAGGCGGCGTACGCCGAGGGCGGGGCGGCGAGGATCGCGAGGTCGGCGTCGCACAGGACCTGGCCGTCGGGGTCGTCGTCGGCCGGGTCGTGGGTGACGGTGAGGCGGACCAGGCGGGCCACCTCGGCCGTCTTCGCCGCGGGCACCCCGGCCTCGGGGAGGGCGCGTTCGGCGAGGCGGGCCGAGCGCTCCTCGTTCTCGGAGCGGTCGGGCAGGTAGACCGCGTCGTGGAACCAGGCGGCCAGGCGGACGACGTCCGGGTCGGCGGCGTGCTGTTCGAGTACGTCGATGTGGTCGAGGACCGCGGTGAGGTGCGCGAGCGTGTGATAGCGGCGCTGGGGTTCCTGCCAGCGGGTCAGGAGGTTGTCGGCGTACGGGGTGGGGTCGGGGCCGGCGGGGGCGGGGCCGGCGGCCTCGTGGCTTCGGGCTCCTTCCAGGGCGCGGGTGAAGCGGGTGCGCAGGGCGTCGAGATCGGCCATGGCTCCATTCTTCCGTGACCGGCCTCCCCTGCGGGCCTCCCCGGCGCCTTAGCGTGGACGCCATGACTGACGTACACGAAGCAAGGGACCCCGAGCTGCCCGTACGACTTCTGATCACCGAGCGGGACGCGCTGATACCGCTGCTCCGGGCCAGGCCCGACGAGGACCTCGCCCTGCCGGCCTCCGCGTGCCCGGGCTGGACGGTGCGGGACGTGCTCGCGCACTGTTCGTCCGCGCTGATGCGGGTGGTGGAGGGCCGGTTCGAGGACGGGGTGTTCTCGCCCGAGTCGAACGACCGGGACATCGCCGAGCGGGCACAGTGGTCGAACGCGGAGATCGTGGACGAGCTGGAGCGGGGGATGACCGAGGCGGGACCGGTCATCGCCAAGGCGGGCGGGGTGCTGGACGCTATCGCGCTGGGGGAGTGGGTGCACGCCGGGGATGTGCGCGAGGCACTCGCAGAGCCGGGGGCCTATGCGGGAGCGGGGCTGGCGGATGCCCTGTGCCTGCTCGCCCACGTCACCCGGAAGTGGGCGCACGTGCCGCTGCACGCCGACCTCGACGACCTGGACGAGCCGCTGCGACTGGGGGCCGGGAACGGTGAGCGGACTCCGGCGCGCTACATCGGCGACGCCGCCACCCTCGTACGGCTGTATGCCGGGCGCCCGACGGCGGGGGCGTCGTACGAGCTGGCGGGGGTGGAGGAGCGGGAGCTGAACATCTTCGGGTGAGCGGGGCCGGTTCAGGCGTAGGCTAAATTGGACTAGACCTGTGTGCCTGTAGTCGTGCCTGTTGTCGTGCCTGTAGTCGCCCGACCAGATGAATTGGGGTCCCATGAGCAAGCGTGCAGTCCTGGAGGTGATCGCCCTCGGCGTCGAGGACGCGGTCGCTGCCCAGGCCGGAGGCGCGGACCGCCTCGAAGTGGTCACCGACATGGCAGCCGACGGGCTGACCCCGCCGGTCGCGACCTTCGCCGGGATCCGGGCCGCCGTCGACCTCTCGCTGCGCGTGATGCTGCGGCTGACGGACGGGTTCGCCGCCGGGGACGTGGACCGCGTGGTGCGGGTCGCCGGGGAGCTGCGGGCCGCCGGGGCCGAGGAGTTCGTGCTCGGGTTCCTCGACGCGGACGGGGGCGTCGACCTGGGCGCGGTGGAGCGGGTGGTCGGCGCGCTGGGCGGGTGCCGGTGGACCTTCCACCGGGCGATCGACCACGCCGCCGACCGGGACGGACTGCGCAAGCGGCTGGACGGCCTGCCCGGGCTCGACGCCTACCTCACGGCCGGCTCGCCGTCCGGCGTGGACGACGGTCTCCCCACCCTGCTCGCCGAGGCGGGGCGCAGGCGGAGCGGGGAGCCCGGGTACGAACCCCGGATCATGGTGGGCGGCGGGCTCCGGCTGGAGCACGTGCCGGTACTCCGGGCCGCCGGTCTCGACGCGTTCCACATCGGCGGAGCCGCCCGGCCGGAGGGCTGGGAGCGGCCGGTGTCGGTGGCGGCGGTGGCGGAGTGGCGGCGGGTGCTGGACGGGGCGGACTAGGTGAGCTGAGGCGGCAGCGGTGCCGCGTGTGTCACGGTCAGGCCCGAGACCGCTCGGGTGAGGGCCACGTACAGGCGGCGCAGGCCGGTGCGCTCGTCGGGTTCGCCGTCGACCACCGCCTGGGGCTCGTCCAGGACCACGTAGTCGTACTCCAGGCCCTTGGCGAGTGAGGCCGGGACCAGGGTCAGGCGGGTTTCGAGCGTCGTCTCCTCGCCGGGAGACAGGTAGCCGATGCCCGCCGCCGTGAGTGCCTCGGCGAGGGCCGGGACGCGGGCGTCGGCGGCGATCAGGCCGGTGGAGCCCTCGTTGGCCAGCGACTCCTCGCAGGCGGCGACCACTTCGGCGGCGCCGGTGATCGCGCGTACGTCGAAGAACCCCGGGTTCTCGCGGACCGAGGCGACCGGGGTCAGGCCCGGCGCGATGTGGGGGAGGAGGCGGGAGGCGTACGTGATGACGTCCGTCGGTACGCGGAAACCGGCCGTCAGTTCCTCGATGACGCCGTCCGTCTTGCCGAGGTGGGCGAGGGCCTCGTCCCAACTCCGGGTCGCCCACGGGGTGGTGCCCTGCGCGAGGTCGCCGAGGACGGTGGCCGAACCGGTGGTGCAGCGGCGGCCGACGGCCCGGTACTGCATGGGCGAGAGGTCCTGGGCCTCGTCCAGCACCACATGGCCGAGGGAGTGCGTGCGCTGCACGATGTCGATCGCCTCGTCGATCAACACCGCGTCGGCGGGCGCCCACTTGGCCGACTTCACGCTGCGGACCGGCTTCGACCACAGGATCGTCTTCCGCTCGTCCTCGGTGAGGATCCCCTCCGCGTGTACGGCGAGGAAGTCCGCGTCCGTGAGCAGGCGCAGGACGAGTTTCGCCGGGTCGACGGGCGGCCAGACCTGCTTGACGGCCGCCTTCACCGCCGCGTTGCGGGCCACCGCGTCCTGCACCCGGTCGTCCGGCGCCTCGCCCGACCGCTCCATCTGCACCAGCACGGCGTGCGCGACGCGCTGCGGGAGGGCTTCGCGGGCGGCGCCGTAGCGGATGTCACGGTCGAGCAACTCCCGTACGAGCTCTTCGAGTTCGTACGCCGGGACCCGCCAGCGGCGCGAGCCGCGCACCACCACGACCGGCTCGGTCGGCATGGTCACGTGCGCGTAGACGGCCCTCCTCAGTACCTCCGCCATCCGCGCGTCGCCCTTGACGATCGCCGCCGCCGCGTCGTCCGTGCCGCGCACCTCCACGTGCGCGACCAGGTCGTCGACGGTGGCCTGCCGGACCGTCAACTCGCCGAGCGCGGGCAGGACTTGCTCGATGTAGTGCAGGAAGGAGCTGTTCGGTCCGATGACGAGGGTGCCGGTGCGGGCGAGCCGCTCGCGATGGGCGTAGAGGAGGTAGGCGACGCGGTGCAGGCCGACGGCCGTCTTTCCGGTGCCGGGACCTCCCTGGACGCAGACCGTGCCGGACAGTCCGGACCGTACGATCTCGTCCTGCTCGGGCTGGATGGTCGCCACGATGTCGCGCATCGGGCCCACGCGCGGGCGCTCGATCTCCTGCTGGAGCAGTTTGCTGGTGACGGCGTCCCCCGAGGGATCCATCGGGTCGGAGAGGTACTCGTCCTCGTACGCCGTGAGGTCGCCGCCCGTGTAGCCGAAGCGGCGGCGCAGCGCGATGTCCAGCGGGTTCTTCTTGGAGGCCCGGTAGAAGGGCTGGGAGACGGGTGCGCGCCAGTCGATGACCATCGGGTCGCCGTCGTGGTCGTGGACGTGCCGCCGGCCGATGTAGAAGCGCTCGCCCTCCGCGCCTTCCGCCTGCTCGGCGCCCGGACGGTGCAGGTAGTCGAGCCGGCCGAAGAACAGCGGAGTGTGGGAGAGGTCCGCGAGGGCCTTGATGCGCTTGTCGATCTGGTCGGAGAGGACCTCGGCGGTGACCCAGTTCGCGGTGACGTCGCTGATGTCGAGCGACTCGACGTCCTCGCGCATCGAGCGGAGGGCGGCGCGGGAGCGGGCGAGGTGGGCGCGTTCGCGGGCGAGCGGGTCGTCGTCGACGGGCGCGGGCAAGGGGTCGACGGGCGTGGACAAGGGGGTGCCTCCGAGTGACCTGCGGTGTGAATCGCGCGGGGATCGCGCGGGGATGGCGCGAGGGATGCCGACCGGTTTCCGTCCGGACGACGGCGCTCCGTGGGGAGGCGGGCAAGAGCGGAGATTGTAGGCGAGCGGGGGGTGGCGGTGCCAACGGGTTTTCGGTGGCTGGCCTCCGCGGTGCGGAACGGGAGCGGAAGACGGCCAACCCGTAGCGAAGGACCGCCAACCCCTAAGGGTCGGGTCGGGGGAGACCCCTCCACCCTGAGGGCGGGCGGTCAGTCCCAAGTACTACGCGGTGACCACGGGGGTTCGCCCCGCAGACCGATGCCGTCCGCATGCCCCGCGGGCGACCATGGATACATGAGCGCAGCAACCATCACCCCAGTCCACCGCCACCCCTTCAGCGACGCCCTGCGCGCCATCAAGGTGTTCGCGGGCGCCGCTTTCGACGTACTCGTCCTCGGTGAGTACGGCGAGGAAGCGGGCGTCCGCCGCAAGTGACCGCGCAGGATCACCGAGTACCGCCCAGCGTCACCGAGTTCTTCTGTGCCGTCAGCTCTCCGCCAGCAGCTCGTCCGCGTCCATGATCCGGTACGCGTACCCCTGCTCGGCGAGGAACCGCTGGCGGTGTGCCGCGAAGTCCTGGTCGAGTGTGTCGCGGGCGACGACCGAGTAGAAGTGAGCCTGGTGGCCGTCTGCCTTCGGCCGCAGGACCCGTCCGAGGCGCTGTGCCTCCTCCTGCCGTGACCCGAACGTGCCCGACACCTGGATGGCGACCGTCGCCTCCGGCAGGTCGATCGAGAAGTTCGCCACCTTCGACACCACCAGCACGCTGATCTCGCCCTGCCGGAATGCCTCGAAGAGTTTCTCGCGCTGGGCGTTGGAGGTCTCGCCCTTGATGACCGGGGCGTCCAAGTGCTCGCCCAGTTCGTCGAGTTGGTCGATGTACTGGCCGATGACCAGGGTCTGCTGCCCGGCGAAACGGCGGACGATCGCCTCCGTCACCTTCCGCTTGGTCTCGGTCGTCGCGCAGTAGCGGTACTTCTCCTCGGTCTCGGCGGTGGCGTACGCCAGCCGCTCGGAGTCCGTGAGGTTCACCCGGACCTCGACACAGTCCGCGGGCGCGATATAGCCCTGCGCCTCGATCTCCTTCCACGGCGCGTCGAACCGCTTGGGCCCGATGAGCGAGAAGACGTCGGACTCCCGCCCGTCCTCCCGCACCAGCGTCGCCGTCAGCCCCAGCCGCCGCCGCGCCTGGAGATCCGCCGTGAACTTGAAGACCGGCGCCGGCAGCAGGTGCACCTCGTCGTAGAGGATCAGCCCCCAGTCCCGGGAGTCGAACAGCTCCAGGTGCGCGTAGACACCCTTCCGCTTCGTCGTCAGAACCTGGTACGTGGCGATGGTGACCGGACGGATCTCCTTCCGCGTACCGCTGTACTCGCCGATCTCCTCCTCGGTCAGCGAGGTCCGCTTCACCAGCTCGTGCTTCCACTGCCGGGCGGAGACGGTGTTGGTGACGAGGATGAGCGTCGTGGACTTCGCCTGGGCCATCGCCCCCGCGCCGACCAGTGTCTTGCCCGCGCCGCAGGGCAGCACGACCACGCCCGACCCGCCGTGCCAGAAGTTCTCCACCGCCTGCTTCTGGTAGGGCCGCAGCGCCCACCCCTCCTCGGCCAGCTCGATCGCGTGCGCCTCGCCGTCGACGTACCCGGCGAGGTCCTCGGCCGGCCAGCCCAGCTTCAGCAGCGTCTGCTTGATCTGCCCGCGCTCGGAGGGATGCACGACGACGGTGTCGGGGTCGATGCGGTTGCCGACCAGCGGGGCGACCCGCTTCGAGCGCAGGATCTCCTCCAGCACCGGCCGGTCCGTGGTCGTCAGGACGAGTCCGTGCGCCGGGTGCTTGGACAGGGTCAGGCGGCCGTACCGGTCCATCGTCTCGGCGATGTCGACGAGCAGCGCGTGCGGCACCGGGTACCGGCTGAACTCCACCAGCGCGTCCACGACCTGCTCGGCGTCGTGCCCGGCCGCCCGCGCGTTCCACAGGCCGAGCGGGGTCACGCGGTAGGTGTGGATGTGTTCCGGCGCCCGCTCCAGCTCCGCGAACGGCGCGATGGCCCGACGGCACTCGCCTGCCTGCTCGTGGTCGACTTCCAGGAGCAGGGTCTTGTCGGACTGGACGATGAGGGGACCATTCACGCGCTGCACCCTTTCGGTAGGCCACAGGACACGGCCAAACGTCCAGTGTGCCTGATCGTCGCGGCCTGCCCGCGTCCTGTCCTACAGGATGTCTATTCAGTCCTACGGGTGGCACGGGTTGAGCCGTACGGCCGTGACGTACCAAGAATGACTGATCGTGCAGCCTTCCCCTCGTCCTCCGTCCCCGCCGACCGCCGCGCTCGGCTACGCCCTCTTCGCGACCCGTTGGCTCCAGGCTCCACTCTATTTCGGCCTGGTCGTCGTGCAGGGCGTGTACGTCTACAAGTTCTTCAACGAGCTGTGGACCTTAGTGCTCCGCTGCGTGACCGGGCGGGCCACCGAGACGTACGTCATGCTCTCGGTGCTCAAGCTGGTCGACGTCGTCATGATCGCGAACCTGCTGATCATGGTGATCGTCGGCGGTTACGAGACCTTCGTCTCCCGCATCGACCTCCAGGGCCACCGCGACCAGCCGGAGTGGTTCTCGCACGTCAACCCCAACCTGCTGAAGGTGAAGCTGGCCACCGCCATCGTGAGCATCTCGTCCGTCCATCTGCTCCAGATGTTCGTGGACGTCCAGCACACCTCGCGCCACTCCCTGCTGTGGGGCACGACGATCCACATGGCCTTCATCCTGTCGGCGGCGATCCTCGCGTACATGTCGGGGCCGATGCTGGGACGGGCCGAGTCCGCCCACAAAGAGCGCCACGGGAGCCACGGAAACCTCGGAAGCCACGGAAGCCACGGAACGGACCCCGAACCCCCGACGGCGACCGCTCCGCAGCCCGCTCCGGTCCACGCCCCCTTCCACGCCCAGATCCCCGCCCAGGCGCCCCCGCCCGCCGCCGAGTCCGGCGCCGAGGAGCGCGTCCGTGCCGCCGGGTTCCCGGCCCGGAAGCTGCTGGAGGACTACGACGAGGGACACCCCCGGACCTTCGACCGGGACACCGTGGCCCGGCTCGGCAAGCTGGACTTCGTCGCCGCCCGGCGGAACGTGGTGTTCATCGGCCCTCCGGGCACCGGCAAGACACATCTGGCCGTCGGTCTCGGCGTGCGCGCCTGCCAGGCCGGCCACCGGGTGCTGTTCGCGACCGCGGCCGAGTGGGCCGCCCGGCTGGCCGCGGCACGGGACGCCGGCCGGCTCGCCGCCGAACTGGCCGCGCTCGACGACTACGCGGTGCTGGTCGTCGACGAGGTCGGCTACACCCCCTTCGACGCGGAGACCTCAGCGCTCTTCTTCCAGCTGGTCGCGCACCGCTATGAGCGGGCCTCGCTGATCGTCACCGGTGACCGCCCGCTCGGCCGCTGGGACGAGATCTTCGGCGGCCCGTCCGCACCGGCGATGGTGGACCGCCTGGCCCACCACGCCGACATCGTGCGGATCGAAGGGGACAGCTACCGGACGCGCCGCACTACTTCAGCGTGGGCAGACTGACGTTCTGGACCAGCGGTCCCTCGATGGTCAGCCCTTCGCCGATCAGGGACTCCGGGGCGGCGACCGGGAGCGGCAGCGGCAGCGCGGGGGCGGCCGAGGCCTCGGGGGCGAGCGCGCCGAGCAGCGCGGCGACGGAGAACAGTGCGGCGACGGAGACGGCGACGGCGGCGGCGCGGGTGGGGGCGGGGCGCTTGGAACGCATGGGGACTTGCCGGCCTTTCACGTGCGGACGGGGGGTGGGCGGGCCGGCCCGGAAGAACGCCGGACCAGCCCGATGGACGAGCGCGATGAGCCCTGTGAGCCCTATGAGCCCTATGAGCCCTATGAGCCCGATGAACGCGGGCGCGTCAGATCTGCGGGGTTTCGATGACCAACCCGGCGATGTCGATGCCGACGGCGGCGGCCTGGGTGGCGAAGGCACCGACCATCACGGCGGTGGCGGTCAGGACGGCGGCGACACGACGGACAGCACGCATGGAGGAACTCCCTTGCTGGTGCGCCCGAACTCCCAGCCGGGCGCTCGGGCTTGATCAGGACACCCGGTGGCTGCCCGGCGGTTCGCGCCGGAATGCGGAACGCGGGAGAAGCTCCCTCATGGGTGGGAAGTCTCCGGCGTGGCGTGCATGAATCCGGACCTACACCCGCAGGAGTGAGCCCTCAGCTCTGGCCGTCCGCCAGCTCCGCCACACCCGTGACCCGGTGCAGCGGATACGTCCGTACCTCGTCCGCCGTGTGGTCGTACGCCGTCACGAAGCCGCCCTCGACGCGGATGGGGGCGATGACACGCTGGCTGGCGGAGCCCTCGGCGTTGACGTAGCCGATCCACAGGGCCTCGCCGGTGAGGACGGCGGCCTGCATGGTGGCGAGGGTCTCGGCGGAGCTGGTGCGGGGGAGTTCGCCGCCCGACGCCGGGGCGGTGGTGGCCTTGCGGGGGGTGGTCGAGGCGAGGTCGCCCGCCCGGATCGCGCGGATCGCGGCCGTCAGGAGCGTGGTGTCCGGCACCGGCGGGCCGTCCGGAACCGGCGCCGGGGCCGTGCGCGGCGGGCTGCGGTGGGCGTGGGCACGGGTGATCAGTACGTCGCCCTCGGCGGACTCGGCGGCCGGCGCGAGGCCCATCGCCCGCAGCCCTTCCAGGAGCGCGGCCGGGTCGGCCGGGGTGGCCAGCACGGTCGGTGCCAGGCGGCGCAGGCGCAGGCCCGCGGCGCGCTTGTCGGCCATGATCTCGTTGAGCAGGGCGTCGTCGTCGCAGCGGACATAGGCGGAGGCGGCGCCGACGCGCAGATGGCCGTGCCTGCGGGCCACGTCGTCGATCAGGTAGGCGAGGGGCTGCGGGATCGGCGTACGGGAGTGCTCGGCGAGGAAGGCGTGCAGGTCGGAGGCGGCCCGGCCGGAGTCGAGCGCGCGGCGCACCGAGCCGGGCGTGAAGCGGTAGACGGTCGCGCCACCCTTCGACTCCACGTCCGCGAGCACCCCGAGCATGTCGGCCAGCGGGCGCCGCAGGGGCCCGGGCGCCACCGCCGTCAGGTCGGCCTGGAGCAGGACGTGGTCCAGGGGCTCGGGCAGGAGCGGGGCGAGGAGGCGGGCGGCTGCCGCGGAGGCGGTGGCCTGTTCCGTGGGGGAGAGGGGCTCCACCGGGACGGCGTGGTGGTGGACGGGCAGCTTGTCGCCCGGGCCCTCCGGTTCCTCGGGGGTCCTGCGCGGCGCTGGCGCGCCCAGCAGCGCCCTGCCGTGCCCCGACAACGCGCCCCGGCCGGTCACCCCCAGCATCTCCACTTCGGACAGGGTCCACCGGGCGAGCCGGGCGCGCAGGTCGTCGTCCTGTTGCGGGCCCCGCAGGGGGCGCTCCCAGCGCAGCCGGGCGAGCACCGACTCGGCGGACGGGGAGGTCCCCTCCGGCAGCCCGGCCAGCAGGGTCAGCACCCGGTGCCGTACCTCGGGCGCGGCCGAGCGGTCGAGACCCGGGCCCAGCGCCGACAACGTACGTTCCTTGACGTCCCGCCCGCCGACCAGCCCGGGCGTCCGGGTCGCCGCCAGCCAGGCCTCCGCCAGCCGCGTCCAGCGCTGCGCCGCGGGCTGCTCCAGCCACTCGTCGTAGGCCGGGGTCGCCGCGTACCGCTCGTCGGCCTCGCCGTCGGAGGCGATCAGGCCGGCCGCGTAGGCGAGTTCGACCCAGAAGGCGGCGATCGGCTCGGAGACGTCGAGGGCGACGGCGGTGCGCTTGAGGTCGCGGACGCTGAGACCGCCCGCCCGCATCACGGTCGGCCCGCCCTCGTCCCAGTCCTTCAGCAGCTCCTCGATCGTCGCGAGCGCGGTGTACGCCTGCCCGGCCGCCGTCCCGTCCACCACCTGCGCACGGTGCGTGGCGGCGGCCTCGACGACGGGCGGGAGCGGCTCGACGGTGCGGTGCGCGCGGCCCTCGCGCAGGTGCAGGGCCGCTTCCCGCGGCAGTACGACCGTCCCGGGCGCCGTCGGCAGCAGCAGCCCGCGGTCGAGGAGCCAGCGCAGATGCGCCGCGGGCTCGGCGGTGACCTGGCCGTAGGGCGGGCCCCAGACCAGACGGGACAGGACCTCCCGCGACTCCGCCGGCGCCTCGGCGAGCAGCGCCGCCATGCGCCGCCGGTCCGTGAAGAGGGCGCAGAGCGAGGTGACCGCCGACACCGAGTCATGGGTCGAGGGCAGCCCGGCCGCCGTCACGATCTCCTGGATACGCACCGGCGACATGCCCGCCGTCGCCTCCCGCACGGTCGGGCCCAGACCGGTCGGGGACGGATGCTGCGGCGAGGGCACGAGCAGCTCACGGGCCGTGCGGACGAGCCGCAGCCGGTCGTCGCCGCCCCAGACGAGGGCCTGCTCGCGCAGGGTGCCCAGGGCCCGGGGCAGCGCCGCCTCGACCGCCGGGTCGCCCGCGTCGCCGGCCAGCAGAGCGAGCAGCTCCGCGTACGGCGCCGGGTCCGCCGCCACGGCCAGCGCCTCCGCCGTCTGGAGCGCGAACCGGTCCAGCCGCTCCAGGGCGCGCACGACCGAGGCGCGGGTGCCGGCGCGGGTGGCGAGCTGGGTGAGATCGGTGGGCACGGGGGTGATGAGGTCCGGGCGGGCGCGCAGGAGCGCCGCCAGGGAACCGTCGTCCCGCGCGCGGAGCGCCTCCGCGAGGGACCGCGGCGTGGCCGGCTTCTCATCGCTGCTCATCCGCTCAACGGTAGCGGGTGGCCCGCCCGGCGGGTGCACGCCAGGCGAACGGAGCGCGCAATCACGGCGGCTTCGGCACCACCTGCCCCGCGACCGCGCCACCTGCCCTGCGCTAACGTCGTCCCACGGAGAATCCAAGGCACGTATCCACAAACGTATCCAAGGCACCGGCCCCGGAGGGGACTTCGTGGGTATCGAGAGCGACCAGGTCGTCTACGAGTATCTGAGCCGCGTCGGCGACGTGGCGCAGCAGCGGCAGCTGCCGTCGGCCGCCCGCATGCGTCTGGTCTCGGAGCTGCGCAACGAGATCGACCGGCGGCGCGCCAAGACCACCGTCGACAGCCCCGCCGCCGTCCGCCGCATCATCGCCCGGCTCGGCAGCCCCGACGAGGTCGTCGCAGCGGCGGGAGGCAGCGCCACCGGGGGTGTCCCGCAGGCCCCTCAGCCACCGGCCGCCGCTGTGCCCGTACAGCGGGACGGGCAGACGGAGGAGCGCGAGGCGCGGCCCAAGGGCCTGCGGCGGGTCGTGCCCCGGCCGCGCCCGGCCCAGGCCGCCACGAGCCCCGCGGACTCCGCCGACGCGCCCTCCTCGCCGCACCGCGCGGGCTTGGACGAGCTCGGGGACAGCGCGAACCAGCCCGACTGGTGGCGGGTGGACAGCAGCCCCTTCGGGGTCGGGGACAGCGTGCCCGGGTTCGTCGGCGGCGTGGAGATCCCGGAACTGCTCAGGCCGCCGCCGTCGAAGGAGGAGCTGGCGGCTGCCGCCGCCGCGGAGCGGGAGGCCGCCGAGCCGCCGCCCGCACCCGCACCGGCCGTCGAACAGGCCGGGAAGACCAGGAAGCGTCGGTGGCGGGCCGGGAAGGCCGCCGTGGCGGACGCCCCCGCGCCCACCCGCCGCCGTCTCCTCCCCGTCAGCCCGGGGGGCCGCTGGACCAACCCCCTCCTGCTGCTCGCCGCCGCGCTCCTCGTCGCGGGCGCCGTCCTCGGCAACTGGTTCGCCCTCCTGCTGGGCTGGGTCATCGCCTACGCCTCGCGGCGGCTGACCGACGCGGAGACCAAGTGGGCGGTGATGGTCCTGCCCGGCCTCGCGGTCACGGCCGGCGTGGTCTGGCTGTGGGGCCGCACCGAGGGCCGCTGGGGCGGCGCCCCCCTCGCCGAGGGCCAGATGAACGACGCGATCTCCGAGACCTGGCCCTGGGTGGTGCGGGGCGCGGCCGTGGCGTCGGCGCTGTATCTGGTGTGGCGGTCACAGCGGCAGCGGTAGGCGAGAGAAGCAGCTGTAGGTCACACCGGCTCGGTGCCTGCCCGTCACAGCGGCTGGGCACAATGGCCCATATGGCCTCCACGACCTTCTGCGCGCCCCTCCCCGCCCCGACCGTCGGCTTCGATCTCGACATGACCCTCATCGACTCCCGGCCCGGCATCCACGCCTGCTACCGGGCGCTGGCCGAGCGGACGGGGACGTACATCGACGCCGACCTGGCGGTCACGCGGCTGGGCCCGCCGCTCGCCCAGGAACTGATCAACTGGTTCCCGGCCGAGCAGGTCGAACCGATGGCCGACCTCTACCGGTCGATGTACCCCACGATCGCCATCGTCCCGACGCCCGCGATGCCCGGCGCCCGTGCGGCGATCGCGGCGGTGCGCGCGGCCGGCGGGCGGGCGATCGTCGTCACCGCCAAGCACGAGCCCAACGCCAAGCTGCACCTGGAGTACCTGGGCATAGCGCCCGACGCGGTCGTCGGCGACCTGTGGGCGGAGCGGAAGGCGGAGGCGCTGCGCGAGCACGGGGCGAGCGTCTACGTCGGCGACCACGTCGGAGACGTCCGCGGCGCCCGTACCGCCGCCGCCCTCTCGGTCGCGGTGCCCACCGGCCCGTGCGACGCGGAAGAACTGACCGCCGCCGGAGCCGACGTGGTCCTCAAGGACCTGACGCTGTTCCCGGAATGGTTTTCGGCCTACCTTCCGGCCCGCGCCTGACGCCGTCCCGCCGCGATCGACTGGAACACTCCCGCGCCGGCCAGCAGGAAGCCGACGCCCATGAGCATGCTCAATCCGAACATGTACGTCGGAAAAGGCGTCGTACCGAGGAGGAACGGGGCCACGGTGACGAGTGTGGCCGCCGCACCGATGAAGAACACGATGGCACCGGCACGGATCAGTCGGTCACCGGCCGCGGCGGAATTCGTTTGGGTTTTGTCAGGCACCGGACCAGGGTAGTTCCCAGCGCGAAGGAACAACCGGGTGACGTCTTGTCACCGGCCTGAAGACCATTAGCCTTGGAACCGGCGGGTCCCACGACCCGCCCAAGTGCTATCAAGAGCCGTTTCCAGAAGCAGTTTTCCGACGAGTACGAGGACGAGGACAGACGTGCCTACCGGCAAGGTCAAGTGGTTCAACAGCGAGAAGGGCTTCGGCTTTCTCTCCCGCGACGACGGCGGTGACGTCTTCGTTCATTCCTCGGTCCTCCCCGCCGGAGTCGAGACACTCAAGCCGGGACAGCGAGTCGAGTTCGGGGTCGTCGCCGGGCAGCGCGGTGACCAGGCCCTGTCCGTGACGATTCTGGATCCGACCCCCTCGGTCGCGGCCGCGACCCGCAAGAAGCCGGACGAACTGGCCTCCATCGTCCAGGACCTGACGACCCTCCTGGAGAACATCACGCCGATGCTCGAGAAGGGCCGCTACCCCGAGAAGACCTCCGGCAAGAAGATCGCGGGCCTGCTGCGCGCGGTCGCCGACCAGCTGGACGTATAACCGCGACGTAACCGCGACTTACGGAAATTCCAGTGCACGCGGGCCGAGGGGCGGCACCAGCCCCTCGGCCGCCGCACGTGTGAGCAGCCCCCGGACCGCCGCATAGCCGTCCTCGCCGAGGTCGGCGGTGAATTCGTTGACGTACAGCCCGATGTGCTGGTCGGCGACGGCCGGGTCCATTTCCTGGGCGTGCGCCATGACGTACGGGCGGGAGATCTCGGGGTCGTCCCAGGCCGCGCGTACGGATGTCCGGATGGAGTCGGCGAGCAGCGTCAGGGCCTCGGCGCCCAGCGACCGCTTGGCGATGATCGCGCCGAGCGGGATCGGCAGCCCGGTCGTGTTCTCCCAGTGCTCGCCCATGTCCGCGAGCTTGTGCAGCCCGTAGTTGCGGTAGGTGAAGCGCGCCTCGTGGATGACGAGTCCCGCGTCGACCTTCCCGTCCCGCACGGCGGGCATGATCTCGTGGAACGGCATGACCACGATCTCGCCGACCCGGCCCGGCAGCGTGTCCGCCGCCCACAGGCGGAAGAGCAGATACGCCGTCGACCTCTCGCTGGGTACGGCGACCGTACGACCGGTGAGGTCTCCCGGCCCACGGGTGAGGACGAGCGGCCCGCAGCCCCGGCCCAGCGCGCCCCCGCAGGGCAGCAGCGCGTACTCGTCGAGGACGTACGGCAGCACGGCGTACGACACCTTCAGCACGTCGAACTCGCCGCGCTCGGCCATGCCGTTGGTGAGGTCGATGTCCGCGAAGGTCACGTCGAACGCGGGGGCGCCCGGGATGCGGCCGTGGGCGAGGGCGTCGAAGACGAAGGTGTCGTTCGGGCAGGGGGAGTAGGCGATCTGCAACTGGTCACCGGTCATGTGGGTTCCAACTCTCCAGGGCGGCTGTGATCTTCCCGAAGCCGGCCGTCAGGGCTGTGAGCGCGTCGCCGATGCGCCAGGCGGCGCGGTCGCGCGGGCCGACCGGGTTGGAGACCGCGCGCAGCTCCAGGACGGGCACCCCGTGCGCGGCGGCGGCCTCGGCGACGCCGAAGCCCTCCATGGCCTCGGCGAGGGCGCGGGGGTGGCGGGCGCGCAGTGCGGCGGCCCGGGCGGCCGTTCCGGTCACGGTCGACACGGTGAGTACGGCACCGGCCCGCGCTCCGGTCGCCGACACGACAACTCGTACGAGTGATTCGGGCGGGCGGTGGGTGACGGTCCCGAAGCCCAGCTCGGTCACTGGCAGGAACCCGTCTGCCGTCTCGGCGCCCAGGTCGGCCGCGGTGATCTCGTCGGCGACGACGAGGGAGCCGAGCGGAGCGTCCGGCTGGAAACCGCCACCGATACCGGCGGAGACGACGAGGTCGTAGGGGGCGCCTTCGAGGGCGGCGGCGGTGAGGGCGGCGGCCGTGGAGGCGGCGGCGCGGGCGGGGCCGACGCCGGCGGCGAGGAGGTCGTGGCCGTCGGGCGCCCGGTGGAGGGTCGCCCCGGGCAGCGGGGCCTCCCGCACCGGGCCCGGCAACGCGCGTGCCACCGCGTCCCGTTCGGCGGGAACCGCGGTGGCTACGAGGATGCGCATGGCGGGGCGAGGACGCGGATCAGGCGTCCTCGTTCTCCAGCTTGAAGTTCCACACGCCCTTGAACTCGTCGCTCTGGGCGGCCTTGTTCTGCTCGACGATGCTGATGTTCAGCGTCTTCGGGGCGGCCTGGCCCTGCTGGTCGGCGAAGAGGTCGACGCCCTGGAAGGAGTAGTACGTCTTCTTGTACACGCTGGTGACCTGCTGGCCGTTGATCCACAGGGCCCAGCCGGTGTCCGCGATCTCCGGGTCGACACCGATGCGCAGCGTCTCGCTCTGCGGCACGTCGATCTTGTCCGACGACGTCTTCTGGGCGCACTTGGTGGCTTCCTCGCGGCCGAGGTCGTCGCCGTCCTTGTAGCACTCGGCCTCGGCGCTCACCGAGCTGCTGCCGACCGTCACGGTGGCGCGCGGCGTCGGCTTGTCGCAGGCCGTCAGGACGAGCAGTCCGGCGGAAACGGCACCGGCGGCGGCGACGGCCCGGCGGCGTCGCACAACGGATCGCATGGTGGTCATGGCCGAAGGCTATCGGGCACCGCCCGCCGTCCCGCTACGCGGGGTGCGCGGCGGGCGTGCCGGGCGGGCTTACGCCACCTTCGGCTGGGTGGGGGTGGGGCGGGCTTTAGGTCGCCTTCGGCGGGGCGGGCTTGGACAGGCGGTGCGTCGCCTTCGGCGGGGTGGGGCGGGGGAGGCGGTGTGTCGCGCTTGGCGGGGTGGGGTGGGGCGGGGGAGGCGGTGCGTCGCGCTTGGCCGGGTGGGGCTCGGACAGGCTCTACGCCGCCCTCGCCCGGGCGGGGCGGACAGGCCGTCGCCGCCTTCGGCCGGGCGGTGCCGGGCAGGCTGCCCGCCGCCTTCGGCCGGGTGGGGCCGGGCAGGCTCTACGCCACCCTCTGTCGGGCGGGGCCTCCGTGGCGGGACGAGGTGATCAGGCCGCGGACGGTGGACAGCCAGCCGGTGGCGACGATCGCGGCGGCCACCGACAGGCCCAGCGTGCCGTTGAGGGGCAGCACGATGCCGACCGCGCCGCCGAAGACCCAGGCCATCTGAAGCATCGTCTCCGAGCGCGCGAACGCCGACGGACGCACCTGCTCCGGCACGTCCCGCTGGATCAGCGCGTCCAGGGACAGCTTGGCGAGGGCCTGCGCGAACCCCGCGATCGCCGCGAGGCACGCGACGAGCAACGCGCCGAAGAAGATCGCGGCCGTGATCGCCGCGCCCAGCGCGCACGCCACCACCGTCACGATGATGAGCTCCGGCGTTCTCGAACGCAGCCAGGCCCCGACCGCCGTACCGATCGCGTTGCCCGTGCCCGCCGCGACGATCACGAGGCCCAGCGACGCCGCCGCGCTCTCGCCGGTGAGCGGATGCTCCCGCAGCAGGAAGGCGAGGAAGAAGGTCAGGAAGCCGGACAGGCAGCGCAGGGAGGCGTTGGCGCCGAGGGCGTGGGTGACGGCGAAGCCGACCGTCCGCAGCCCGGGGCGCTTGACGGGTTTGAGGTGCGGCCCGTGCAGATGCTCCTCGTCGGCGGCCAGCAGCGCGGTGTCCTCGCCCTTGGCCGAGTCGACCTTCGGCGGCAGCGTGAAGGACAGGAACGTCCCCGCGACGAAGATCACGAAGGCGCCGTAGAGCGGCCAGCGCGGGCCGATCGCCTGCAACCCCGCCGCGATCGGCGCCGCGATGCCGGTCGCGAGGAGACCGCCGAGGGTGACCCGGGAGTTCGCCTTGACGAGGGAGAAGCGGGGTGGGAGCAATCGGGGCACGACCGCGCTTCTGATGACCCCGTACGCCTTCGAGGCGACCAGGACGAGCAGCGCCGCCGGATACAGCTCCAGGCTGCCGCTGGCGACCGCCCCGGAGATGATCAGGGCGAGCAGGGCCCGCGCCAGCATCGCGCCCGCCATCGCCGCCCGGCGGCCGTGCGGCAGCCGGTCCAGGAGCGGACCGATCACCGGGGCGAGGACCGTGAAGGGCGCCATGGTGATCGCGAGGTAGAGCGCGACCCGGCCCCGGGCCTCGTCCGTGGGGACCGAGAAGAAGACGGTGGAGGCGAGGGCGACCGTGATCATCACGTCCCCGGCGCCGTTCACCCCGTGCAGCTCGATCAGCTTGCCGAGGCCGGACTCGCCGGCGCCGTGCGCATGGGTCGCCTTGCGGATGCCGCGGGCCGGACCGGTCACGGGCAGGTGCAGGGCACGTCCGATCGAGCGGAGGGGGCCGCCGGTCCGGCCCGTTCCGCCTGTTCCGGGGCGACGACCGCTGCCTTTGCCGCCCTTGACCCCTTTGATCCCTTTGGACATTCCTTTGGACCCACCGACCCCGGTGGCATCTTCGGGAGTCTTCGCGGCTGCCACCCCGTCATAGTGCCCCGAGAAAGCCGTCTGTAGTGCGGTTCCCGCGCGTATGCCACGTACTTCTGACGGCGAACAGACCCGTCGGTGTAGGCCGAGCGCCGACGAACAGGTAGCGTGCGTATCTCAACCATCCCGCAGAATGGATGGCACAGGTGCGCCCGAGCGCGAGCGGGCGCGGACGTCGACGCGGTCCCCCGGTCCGCTCCGTCCGCCCCGCCGCCTCGGCAGACGCACCCGAGAGACGGCGTAGGAGAGAAGCGATACCTGTGAGCGCAGCGACCACCCGAAGCCGCACCCCCGACCGCCTGTGCGCCGAGGCCGTCGACCTGGCCCGCTCCGCCGCCGAGGAGGCCGCCGCGCCAGGCGTCGTCGGCGAGCACGCGGGGCTGGTGTCCGAGGGTGACCGCGTCGTCACGCACTTCTTCGAGTGCAAGGAACTGGGGTATCGCGGCTGGCGCTGGGCCGTGACGGTCGCCCGGGCCTCCCGCGCGAAGCTCGTGACCCTGGACGAGGTGGTCCTGCTGCCGGGACCGGACGCGCTGCTGGCCCCCGAGTGGGTCCCGTGGAGCGAGCGCCTGCGGCCGGGCGACATGGGCCCGGGGGACCTGCTCCCGACGGACGCCGAGGACCTGCGCCTGGAGCCCGGCTACACCGGCGAGGACGAGCCGCTGCCGAGCGCGCCCGTCTCGGAGGAGATGGCCGAGCTGGTCGAGGCGGAGGACGCCGAGGTCACCGAGGGCGCCCCGGCGAAGCTGCCCGCCGCCCCCGCCCGCGGTTCGATCGCCGCGGTCGCCGAGGAACTCGGCATGCGCCGGGCCCGGGTCCTGTCCCGCTACGGCCTGCACGTCGCGGCCGACCGCTGGGAGGACTCGCACGGCGCGAAGACCCCGATGGCCCAGGCGGCCCCCGCGTCCTGCGTGAGCTGCGGCTTCCTGGTGCCGGTCGGAGGATCGCTGGGGCAGGCCTTCGGGGTCTGCGCGAACGAGTTCTCACCGGCCGACGGGCAGGTCGTTTCGCTGGCGTACGGCTGCGGGGGTCACTCCGAGGCGGCGGTCATGCCGGCTCCACCACGGCCGGCTCCGCCGGTGATCGACGAGACGCGAGTGGATCCGTTTCCGCTGCGGCCGGCGCGGGATTCGGGGTCTGTGCCGGATGTTTCCGATGAGGATGCGGCGGAGTTGGGGCACTCGTAGGACTCGCGTCCGCGAAGACCTGGTCGGCTGAGAGGGCGGTGGGGTCGGTGGGGGCGGTGAGGGCTCGGTCGAGCCAGCGGCGCGGCCCCGGCCCGACTCCGCGTCGGGGGTGAGGACTTGACCAACGGCCGACCGGTCTCCGATCCCAGGTAACTCCGTCTCTCCTTCGCGTCCGGCGTTGGCAAGTGACCGTTGGGGCCGCCCGCTTCTTGGCCAGTGTCGTGCTTCCACGACCCGAGTAAAGGGCGCTCCGCTGACGCTCCGCGTCGGCTACGCCGATGGCCCTGCGGGCCACCCTTGACTCGGCTCGCTCCAGCACGGGGAAGAAGCGAGCGGGCGGCCTGGGGAAAGCGGGGCCCGGGTGGGCGGCCCCTCGGGTTGGTCGAGGGGCGGGCCGGGGCGAGGGGGCGCGCTCGCGCCTCGCCGGCACGCCGCGTCGGCTCGGCGGCGATCGGGCCCGTCCTTGGCCGGAGGTACACCGGCTTGGCCGGAGGTACACCGGCCGGTTGGTGGCACGCCGGCCCGGTTCGGTGCCTTGCGGGCCGGGGGCGGTGCGCGCGGGGGGCAGCCCGGCCGGCCGGGCGCTCGCCCGTGATTGGCAGATCTGTTCCACCCACAATGCACGTGACCTACGTCTTGCGCTCGCGGAGGTGGAACAGATCTGCCAATCACTGCCTGGGGCCGCCCTCTTCGGCACCTCGTGATGCGAAGGGGGCGGGGTGGGCGCTCGGCGGGTGTGGTGCCATCCTTCGCTGCGACGGGGGCTGACAGCGGGTGGTGCGTCGGCCGCATGTCCGTGGGGGCCGTCTGGGCCACGGGCGAGCCGCCCTTCTGCCGGAGGAGGCCGCTGTCCGTGTCGCGGAGCTGACCGGCGCCCAGGCATCGAGCTGAGCCCGGTGGGCGGCCGTGAGCCACCGGACAGGCCCTGAGCCGCCCCGGTGCCCACGCCCCGCCGTCGCGCCCTCGCACCCCCCACTCACCACTCGCCGCTAAGCCCACCCGGCGTGCCCCCATCCCGCCGTCGCGCCCTCGTGACTCCCCACTCACAGCTCGCCGCTAAGCCCACCCGGCGTGCCCCCATCCCGCCGACGCGCCCCGCACCCCCCACCCACCGCTCGCCGCCAAACCGACCCGGCGTGCCGACGAGGCGCGAGCGCGCCCCCTCACCCCGGCCCGCCCCCTCGACCAACCCGAGGGGCCGCCCACCCCGGCCCCCGCTTTCCCCAGGCCGCCCGCTCGCTTCTTCCCCGTGCTGGAGCGAGCCGAGTCAAGGGTGGCCCGCAGGGCCATCGGCGTAGCCGACGCGGAGCGTCAGCGGAGCGCCCTTTACTCGGGTCGTGGAAGCACGACACTGGCCAAGAAGCGGGCGGCCCCACGGTGCCGATGAACTCCGCTCAGGCGGCCGACCCGTTCCGCGGTGACCCAGCCCCACCCCCAGCCCCACCCCCAGCCCCACCCCCAGCCCCACCCCCAGCCCCTCCCCCCACCCGAAGCCCCGCCCCCGCCCCCGCCCCCGCCCCCCGCCCCCAGCCCCAGGGCGGGCGGCGGCGCACCCGCGCTTCCCAGGCGGTACCTTCGTCCTCACGTCGATGAGGAGAAGGAAACGTGAGCAAGTTCGTGCGGCCCGCGGCCGAGGGCGCGGACCCCTTCGGGACCGCCCGGCTCAGGCGCGGGGTACTCGACGCCTGGGCCACCAGTCCCGCCCGCTTCCGCGAGGACGCGAACGCCGAGGAGGATCTTGTCCTCGGGGGGTATCGGGATCGGCTCGTCGTCGAGCTCGCGCAGAACGCCGCCGATGCCGCCGCCAGGGCGGGCGTACCCGGCCGTCTGCGGCTCACCCTCCGCGAGGACGTCCTCGTCGCCGCCAACACCGGCGCACCTCTCGACGCGGCGGGAGTGGAGTCCCTGTCGACCCTCCGCGCCTCCGCCAAGCGCGACACCCACGACAGCGCGGTCGGCCGCTTCGGCGTCGGGTTCGCCGCCGTCCTCTCCGTCACCGACTCGCCCGCCGTAGTCGGCCGGCACGGCGGGGTCCGCTGGTCCCTCGCCGAGGCCCGCGAGCTGGCCGCCGACGTGGCCCGGCACAGCCCGGGGCTCGGTGACGAGATCCGCCGGCGGGACGGGCACGTGCCCCTGCTCCGGCTGCCGTTCGCCGCCGAGGGCACCGCCCCCGACCCGTACGACACGGCCGTCATCCTGCCCCTGCGCGACCCGGCCGCCGCCGACCTCGCCGAACGCCTCCTGGCCGCCGTCGACGACGCCCTGCTCCTCGCCCTGCCCGGGCTGGAGGAGGTCGTGATCGAGACCGTCGGCGACGACACTCCCCGGACCCTGCGCCGCCGCACCGACGGCGTCTTCACCGTCGTAGAGGACTCGCGGGACGGTACGACCTACTGGCGCGCGGTGTCCGCGAGCGGCCCCCTCACGCCCGACCTGCTCGCCGACCGGCCCGTCGAGGAGCGGCTGCGGCCCCACTGGTCGGTCACCTGGGCCGTGCCCGTCGACGCCGAGGGCACCCCGGCCCGGCCCCGGACCAGCCCCTTCGTGCACGCACCCACCCCCAGCGACGAGCCCCTCGGCGTCCCCGCCCTGCTCATCGCGTCCTTCCCGCTGGACACCACCCGCCGGCACGCCGCCCCCGGCCCGCTGACCGACTTCCTCGTCCAGCGCGCGGCGGACGCGTACGCCGCGCTCCTCGGCGACTGGCGGCCGGTGACCGCCGGCATCATCGGTCTCGTGCCCGGCGCGCTGGGCAAGGGCGAGCTGGACGGCGCGCTGCGGCAGGCCATCCTGGAGCGCCTTCCGCGCACCTCCTTCCTGCCGCCCGCCGTGGCACCCTCCGGGCGGGACTCCGGGCGGGACAAGGACCTCGACTCGGAGCTGCCCGAAGCCCTCCGGCCCCGCGACGCGGAGATCGTCGAGAGCGCGGGCGCCGACACCGTGCGCGTCCTCGCCGAGGTGCTGCCCACCCTCCTGCCCGCCGGGCTCGAACGGCGCGTGGAGCTGCGGACGTTGGGCGTGGCCCGGGTCCCGCTGACCGACGCCGTGGACCGGCTGGCCGGGCTGGAGAAGGAGCCCGACTGGTGGCGGCGGCTGTACGACAGCCTGGCCGGGGTGGACCCGGACCGGCTCTCCGGACTGCCGGTCCCGCTCGCCGACGGGCGGACGACCATCGGGCCCCGGCAGGTGCTGCTCCCCGCCCCGGACAGCGCCCCGGTCGACCCGGAGATCCTCGCCCGGCTCGGCCTCAAGGTCGCCCACCCGGACGCCGCCCACCCCCTCCTGGAGAAGCTCGGCGCCCTGCCCGCGACCCCGCGCGCGGTGCTCACCACCCCGCAGGTCCGCGCCGCCGTCGCCGCCTCCCTCGACGACGAGGGCGGGATGGCCTGGGAAGAGGACACACCCGACGCCGAGGAACTGGCCGACACCGTCCTCGCCCTCGTCCGGGACGCGCGCCTGGAACCCGGCGACGAGCCCTGGCTCGGCGCCCTCGCCCTGCCGGACGAGGAGGGGGAACTGTCCCCCGCCGGTGAACTCGTCCTGCCCGGCAGCCCGTTCGCCCAGGTCATGCGGGAGGACGAACTCGCCTGCGTGGACACCGAGTTGGCGGACAAATGGGGCGAACAGCCGCTGGCCGCCTGCGGTGTGCTCGCCAACTTCGCCCTCGTCCGGGCCACCGACGTCGTCCTCGACCCGGACGAACTGGAGCCCCGCGAAGGAGACTTCGCCAGGCCGGACGACGCCGGACTGCTCGACGCCGTGGACGTGTGGTGCGAGGACATCCTCGACCGCTTCCCGGACACCCCCGTACCGCCCGTCGCCCCCGAGCTGATCGCCGTACGCGATCTGGACCTCGTCGACGACGACAAGTGGGCACAGGCGCTCGCTCTGCTGTCCCAGCCCCCCTTGCGCGACGCGCTCGTCCAGCCCCTGCGCATCCTGCTGCCGGACGGCACGCACGAGCTCGTACGGCCGTACACCGCCTGGTGGCTGCGCGGAAACCCGGTGCTCGACGGCCGCCGCCCGGCCGGCCTGCTGGCTGCCGGCGGCGACCCGCTGCTGCGCGGGCTCTACGACGAGGCCGACGCGACCGGGTTCGACGACGAGCAGGTGCTGCGGGCGCTCGGCGTACGGACGTCCGTGGCCGCGCTGCTCGACGAACCCGGCGGCGCCGCCGAGCTCCTCGACCGGCTCGCCGACCCGGACCGGCAGGTCACCGGCGTCCAACTGCACGCCCTCTACGGCGCCTTGGCCGACCTGGACCCCGAGCAGGTGACCCTGCCGGACGAGCTGCGGGCCGTCGTCGACGGACGGGTCGAGGTGGTGGACGCGGCCGGCGCGGTGGTCGTCGACTCGCCGGACCTGCTGCCGTTCACCGACGGCATCCCGCTGCTGCCGGTACGGCCCGCGCGCGCCGCCGAACTGGCCGAGCTGTTCCAGGTGCGGCGGCTGAGCGAGTCCGTCACCGGCGAGATCGACTCCGAGGGCACCGAGCACGACGTACCGGAGTCGGTGCGGGTGCTGCTCGGGGCGCGGACGCCCGCGACGTACGTCGAGCACGAGGAACTCGTCGTCGACGGGGTCGCCCTGGACTGGCGCCTCACCACGGACGGCGTCCTGCACGCCGCCACCCTGGAGGGCGTCGCCGCCGGTCTCGCCTGGGCGGCCCGGCAGTGGCCGCGCCGCTTCGAGGTCGCGGCGCTGCTGGAAGACCCGTCGCGGACGGAGGAGTTGGCGCGGGACCGCTGGTTCGACTGATCTTGAAATTTCTCTCACGAAATTCTCACCAGTCGCACAACCATTCCCCTGGCTCGCGAATCTGATCACATGAGTCAAGAGACTCCTTGATCATTTAAAACTGGGGAATAGATGCGCATTCGAGCCACCGTGGCCGCCGTCACCGGCGCCCTGGCCCTCTCCGCCCTCCTCGTGCCGGCCGCCCAGGCCGGCGCCCAGGGCGCCGCGAGCATCGACAAGCCGAGCGCCGCCGAGGCTTTCGGCGCGTCCTCGGCCAAGTCCGCGTTCGGCGCGTCGGCCGCCGCCGAGGAACTGCCCGTCGTGTCCAAGGTGACGGTCAACGCCGGCAAGGACCTCGTCATGGGCACCACGACCGTCAAGACCTTCACGGTGTCGCTGACCGCCAGCCACTCCGCCGGTATCGAGGACGCGTACATCGACCTGTGGCACGGTCCCGACCTCGAGAACATCGACGGACTGCTGCTGGCGAACGAGGACGCGGCCACCTGCACCGCGTCCAGCGCCACCACGTCCACCTGCAAGCTGACCATGACCGCCACGCCGGGCTTCGAAGGCGACCTGTACATGAACGCGCTGGCCGGCACCTGGCACGTGACCGCCGGCGTCCTCGCGGGTGACGCCAGCGTCTACTGGAACGACTTCCACACGACCCACAAGGTCAAGCGCGCCGCGAAGGTGACTGTCAACGCCGCGCCGGAGCCGGTGGCGAAGGGCAAGACCATCACGGTCACCGGCAAGCTGAGCCGCGCCAACTGGGAGACCGGCACCTACAAGGGCTACTCCACCCAGAAGGCGGTGCTTCAGTTCCGCAAGGCGGGCACGACGACCTACACGAACGTGAAGGGCATCACGTCGAGCACGACGGGCGCCCTGAAGACCACGACGACGGCCTCTGTCGACGGCTACTACCGCTTCACCTTCGCGGGCACCGCGACCACCGGTACGGCCACCGCCGCCGGTGACTACGTCGACGTGCAGTAACAGCTCGCAGTAACGCCGTGCACCGTCGGTTCCGGAAAACTCCGGGTCCGGCGGTGCACTTCGTAATACGGGCACCAAGGTTGCGTATGCCCGGACAAAATCCGCATCGGCCCGTACAACCCGCCCCATCCGGCACGGATCTGATCACGTGAGTCACCCCGACTCCACGATCACTTGGGGAAACGCACATGCGCATACGTGCCACCGTGGCCGCCGTCACCGGCGCCCTGGCCCTTACCGCCCTTGCCGTGCCGGCCGCGCAGGCCGCCGGCAGCTCGGCACCCTCCCGTGCGGACTACCGTACGGACGCCACGAAGGCCTTCGCCGCCTCGCACTCCGCCGGCTCCGGCATCACCGCGTTCAGCACCGCCGCCGACACGACGGACGGCCCGGACGTCACCTTCTCGAACCTCAAGATCGCCAGTGCGATCAAGGTCGGCACGACCAACATGGTCGCCACCACGGTCACCTACACGATGACCCACGGCGCGGACGTCGACATCACCTCCGACGACTTCGCCACCGGCCCGTACATCTACAAGGGCACGTTCGACTCCCCGAGCAACGCGGCCCTGGGCGACGAAGCGGCGACCTGCACCGCGACCTCGTCGACCACCGCCAACTGCAAGGGCGACATCGACATCCGCCCGGCCGAGGGCGACCTGGTCAACGCCGACGCCGGCACCTGGTCGGCCGGCGCGCTGGCCATCACCTACAGCAACCAGGGCGAAACCGACCAGGGCAGCCTCGGCACCACCAAGGTGCAGCGCTACTCCAAGCTGACGGTCAACGCCGGTCCCGAGCCGGTCTACAAGGGCAAGACGGTGACCTCCACGGGCAAGCTGTCCCGCGCCAACTGGGAGGACAACGAGTACCACGGCTACACCGTCCAGCCCGTCAAGCTTCAGTTCCGCAAGGCCGGCACGAGCACGTACACCACCATCAAGACGGTGAACTCCGACTCGTACGGCAACGTGAAGGCCACCGCCACGGCCACCTACGACGGCTACTGGCGCTTCAGCTTCGCCGGCACCACGACGACCCCGGCCGTCTCGGCCGCCGGCGACTACGTCGACGTGAAGTAACCCCCTGCTGTAAATAACCCCCTGCTGTACGGCTAAGCCGGAAAGCGGCGGTCGACCCACTTCCACGCCAGTTCCAGGGTGACCGCCGCCACCGCCGAGATGCCGACCGCGATCCACGGCATCGTCATCCCCACCAGCTTCAGCGCGAAGAACTCCTGGAGCCACGGCACCACCAGCACCAGCAGGAACCCGGCGCCCATCGCCGCCACCAGCCCGATCCGCCACCAGGTGTAGGGGCGGGCGATGATCGCCAGCACCCACATGGAGATCAGGAAGAGCGTCAGCGTGGCGACGCTGGTCTCCGCGTCCAGGGCGCCGCTGCCCGTGTAGTGGTTGCGGGCGATGAGATACGTCGTGAACGTCGCCACCGCGGCGATGATCCCGCCGGGGACCGAGTACCGCATGACCCGCCGGACGAAGTGGGGCCGGGCGCGTTCCTTGTTGGGGGCGAGGGCCAGGAAGAAGGCCGGGACGCCGATGGTCAGCGTGGAGAGCAGGGTCAGGTGGCGGGGCAGGAAGGGGTATTCGACCTGCCAGCACACCACGAAGATGGCCAGCAGCACCGAGTAGACCGTCTTCACCAGGAAGAGGGTCGCGACCCGGGTGATGTTGCCGATGACCCGACGGCCCTCCGCGACCACCGAGGGCAGTGTCGCGAAGCTGTTGTTGAGCAGCACGATCTGCGCGACCGCCCGGGTGGCCTCCGAGCCCGAGCCCATGGCCACGCCGATGTCGGCGTCCTTCAGGGCCAGGACGTCGTTCACGCCGTCGCCGGTCATCGCGACCGTGTGCCCGCGCGACTGGAGCGCGCCCACCATGTCCCGCTTCTGCTGCGGGGTGACCCGGCCGAACACCGTGCCCTCGTCCAGGGCCTGCCCCATGCTGTCCCGGTCGGCGGGCAGCCGGCGTGCGTCGACCGTGGATCCCTCGAGTCCGAGCTTCGAGGCCACGGCGCCCACCGACACCGCGTTGTCCCCGGAGATGACCTTGGCGCGCACGTCCTGCTCGGCGAAGTAGCGCAGGGTGTCGCCCGCGTCCGGCCGCAGCCGCTGCTCCAGTACGACGAGGGCGGTGGGCTTGGCGTTCTGGCCGACCTCGGGGTCGCCGAGGTCGCCGGCGGCCCGGGCCAGCAGCAGTACCCGCAGCCCCTGCTCGTTCATCCGTTCGGTCTCGGCGAGGGCGGGGTCGTCGTCGGCGAGGAGGACGTCCGGGGCGCCGAGCAGCCACGTACTGGTGTCTCCGTTGCCCTCGCTGAAGGAGGCGCCGCTGTACTTGCGGGCCGAGGAGAAGGGGAGGGACTCGGTGCAGCGCCAGTCCCTGGCGTCCGGGTAGGCGTCGATGATGGCCTGGAGGGAGGCGTTGGGCCGCGGGTCGGACTCGCCGAGGGCGCCGAGGACGCCACGGACGTACGCCTCGTCGCTGCCGTTGAGCGCCCGCAGCTCGGTAACGTCCATGCCGCCCTCGGTGAGCGTGCCGGTCTTGTCGAGGCAGACCGTGTCGACGCGGGCGAGGCCCTCGATCGCGGGGAGCTCCTGCACCAGGCACTGTTTGCGGCCGAGCCGGATGACGCCGATCGCGAAGGCGACCGAGGTGAGGAGCACCAGCCCCTCGGGGACCATGGGCACGATGCCGCCGACCGTGCGGGCGATGGAGTCCTTGAGGTCGTTGTCCTTCACGAACAGCTGGCTGATGATCAGGCCGATCGCGGTCGGGACCATCATCCACGTCACGTACTTGAGGATCGTGGAGATGCCGGTGCGCAGCTCGGAGTGGACGAGCGTGAAGCGGGAGGCCTCCTCGGCCAGCTGCACGGCGTAGGCCTCGCGCCCGACCTTGGTCGCCTGGAAGGCGCCGCCGCCCGCGACGACGAAGCTCCCGGACATGACCTGGTCCCCCGGCCGCTTGACCACCGGATCGGCCTCGCCGGTGAGCAGCGACTCGTCGATCTCCAGCCCGTCGGCCTCGACGCACACCCCGTCGACGACGGCCTTGTCGCCGGGCCCGATCTCTATCAGGTCGTCCAGCACGATCTCGGAGGTGCTGACCTCGGCGGCGGCCCCGTCCCGCCGTACGGTGGGCCGCGCCTCCCCGATCACGGCCAGCGAGTCAAGGGTCTTCTTCGCCCGCCACTCCTGGATGATCCCGATGCCGGTGTTGGCGAGGATCACGAAGCCGAACAGGCTGTCCTGGATCGGCGCGACGGACAGCATGATCACCCAGAGCACGCCGATGATCGCGTTGAACCGGGTGAAGACGTTCGCCCGGACGATCTCGGCCGTGGACCGGCTGCTGCGCACCGGGACGTCGTTGACCTGCCCCCGCGCCACCCGCTCGGCGACCTCGGCCGCGGTGAGGCCGGTCACCGCGGCCGGGACCGTCGTCGGGTGCGCCGGGTCGAGTTCGGCGCCCGCGTCGATGTGCGTCATGCATCCGACGGTACGTGCCGATTTACGGCTTCACCCGCCGAGTGCGCGGAAGATCCGACCTGGGGATGAGACGGGACGAGGGTCAGTGATGCCGTGGTACTAGGGGGCGTTGGTCATTCGGCAGCACGGGCGGGGGCGTCCTCGTCGGCAGTCTGCGCCGCCTTCTTCAGCGCCGCGTCGCGCTTGCGGACGTACCAGATGCCGATGAAGCCGAGGCCGCCGCCGGCCAGGCAGGTCCACAGCCACCAGGTGTGCCCGTGGTCGTCGAACCAGCCGTAGAAGGGGAGCTGGACCAGGAAGAGGACGAACCAGAGGATGGTGCCACCCGTGACGGTGGCGACGACGGGGCCCTCCAGGGGCTCCGGCGCCTCGCGTGTCGGTGTCCACTTCGCCATGGGGCCAGCTTACGAGACGATCTCGTCTACGCGCGGAGATGGCCTCGGGAGGCCCCGCTCACGTGACCCCGTAGAACTTCTCCGTCTCCTCGACGGCGGTCTGGAACCGTTCGTCGAAGTCGTCCCGGACGAGGGTCCGGACCACATAGTCCTGGACGCTCATCCCCCTTTTGGCCGCATGGTGCCGGAGCCGCTCGAGCAGCTCCCCGTCTATCCGCAGGCTGAGCACGCTGGTCCCCATGACACGAGGGTCGCGGCATGCTCCGGATGGCGTTCACTTTCCGCCGTCGACTCACTCGTACGGGTGAGGATCGGGTGTCCCTGGCCGACCTCACGGGAATTCGCCGTTCCCCCAGCTTGTTTAGCCAGAGTAATGAGTTATCCTAAGGAGATGCCGGACCTTACCCATGGCGACGACGCTGCCGCCGTGAACTCCCTTCGCTCCGCCGTAATGCGGCTGTCCCGTCGACTCAAGCACCAGCGGGTCGACGAGTCGCTGAGCCCGACCGAGATGTCGGTGCTCGGCACCCTGTCCGTCTTCGGCAAGGCCACCCCGGGCGAACTCGCCCGCAAGGAGCATGTCCAGCCGCCCTCGATGACCCGCATCGTGGCGCTGCTCGAAGCCAAGGGACTGGTCCGGCTGGAGCCGCACCCCGAAGACCGGCGCCAGAAGGTCGTCACGAAGACCGAGCAGGCCGAAGCCATGCTCGAAGAGAGCCGCCGCAAGCGGAACGCCTTCCTGGCCACCTTGGTCGACGGCCTGGACGAGGACGAGTGGGCCAAACTGCGCGCCGCCGCCCCCGTGCTGGAGAAGCTCGCACACCTGTAGCAGCGTTCACGAGGAGGCGAGCCCTTTTGAGTTCGGGACCCGGAGCAGATTCCGCCCCCGCACCTGCCACCCCCGAGAACCCTTCCGAAACCCCACCCGACGCGCCTGCCGAAGGCGCCTGCAAGTCGTCGATGTTCAGCTCGCTGAAGGTCAGGAACTACCGCCTGTTCTTCATGGGCCAGGTCGTCTCCAACATCGGCACCTGGATGCAGCGCATCGCCCAGGACTGGCTGGTCCTCAGCCTCACCGGCTCCTCGACCGCCGTCGGCTTCACGACGGCCCTCCAGTTCCTGCCGATGCTCCTCTTCGGCCTCTACGGCGGTGTCCTGGTCGACCGCCTGCGCAAGCGCCCCACCCTGCTCGTCACACAGTCCTCGATGGCCGTCACCGCGATCGCCCTGGCCGTCCTGACCCTCTCCGGCCACGTCCAGGTCTGGCACGTCTACGTCGCCGCCTTCGCCATGGGCCTCGCGACCGTCGTCGACAACCCGGCCCGGCAGTCCTTCGTCTCCGAGCTGGTCGCCCCCGGTCAGCTACAGAACGCCGTCAGCCTCAACTCGGCGAACTTCCAGTCCGCCCGCCTGGTCGGCCCCGCCGTCGCCGGCCTGATGATCACCGGCGTGGGCACGGGCTGGGCGTTCCTCGTCAACGGCCTGTCCTTCGTCGCGCCCCTCACCGGCCTGCTGCTGATGCGCAGCCGCGACCTGTACGCCGTCGAGCGCGCCCCACGCGGCAAGGGGCAGCTGCGCGAAGGCGTGCGCTATGTCACCGGCCGCCCCGAACTGATCTGGCCGATCGTCCTCGTCGGCTTCATCGGCACGTTCGCCTTCAACTTCCCCGTCTACCTCTCGGCCTTCGCGCACGGCGTGTTCCACGCGGGTGCGGGCGCCTACAGCATGTTCAACACGCTGATGGCCGTCGGCTCCCTGTCCGGCGCACTGCTCGCCGCCCGGCGCGGCACCGCCAAGCTGCGAGTGCTGATCGCGGCCGCGGTGGTCTTCGGCGCGCTGGAGATACTGGCCGCCCTGACACCGTCGCTGTGGCTGTTCGCCCTGCTCATGATCCCGCTCGGCCTGTTCGGCATGACGGTCAACGTCACCACCAACACCAGCATCCAGATGACCACCGACCCGGCCATGCGAGGCCGCGTCATGGCGCTCTACATGATGATATTCCTCGGCGGCTCGCCCGTCGGCGCGCCCATCGTCGGCTGGATCACGGACACGTACGGCGCCCGGGTCGGCCTCGCCGCCGGCGGTGCCGTCGCGGCCGTCGCCGCGATCACGATCGGCCTGATCCTGGCCCGCCTCGGCGGCCTGCGGCTGTCGGTGGGCTGGAACGGCGGGCATCCGCGGGTGCGGTTCGTGCCGCGGGAGGGGGAGCGGGAGCCGGAGCCGGAGGAGCTGGCCGCGGCGGCCTGACCGCGTACTGGGGGACCGGACTGGGCCCGGAGGTCACACCCTCCGGGCCAGCACCTGTCCCGGCCAGTCGTTCTCCCCGACCGTGAAGGTCTCCGTAGGGATGAAGCCGTTGCTCTCGTAGTAGCGCACAAGCTTGCCGTCGTCGCCGGCGTAGCAGTCCACGCGAAGCAGGGAGACGCCCGCGCGCCGGGTCTCGTCGACCGCGTGTGCGAGGAGGGCGCTGCCCACGCCGTGCCCCTTGAAGCGGCGGTCGGACGCGAGCCAGTGGATGTACCGCTCGGGCTCGCCGGGCTGCGGGAGGTGGGACAGGTAGGCGCCGGCCGACTCTGTGAGGGTGAGAGTGGCGGCCGGTACGCCATCGACCTCGGCGATGAACACGTCGCCCTCATCCATGTACCGGGCAACCGACTCCACCGTCTTCGGGTTCTTTGACAGGGGCTTCGTCCCCCACTGCCCGGGGCGCCCCTGCGAGACCAGCCACTCCACACTGCTGTCGAGCATGCCGAGTATCGCGGGGATGTCGTCGGGCCCGCCTTCCCTGATCCTGATCGTCTCCATGGGCCACATGGTGCCAGGCTGGTGGGATGAGACTCTTCGCCGCCGTGCTGCCGCCCGAGGACGTGGTCAGTGAACTTGCCGCACTCGTAGCGGAGTTGAAGAAACTCCCCAGCGCGGACAGCCTGCGCTGGACCGGCCGCCCCGGCTGGCACTACACCCTCGCGTTCTACGGCGAGGTCGACGACGACCTCGTACCGGAACTGTCGGCCCGCCTGGAGCGGGCCGCCCACCGCACGCCCCGCTTCCCGCTGGCGGTACGCGGCGGCGGCCAGTTCGGCAGGGGCCGCGCGCTGTGGGCGGGTGCGGAGGGTGACATCACGACCCTGCGCCTGCTGGCCGACCGTGCGGAGGCGGCGGCGCGCAAGGTGGGCCTGCCGATGGGGGAGCACCGCCGCTACAAGGCCCACCTGACGGTGGCCCGCAGCCGGGAGGACGTCCACGTCCAGCCGTTCCTGAAGGCGATGGAGCCCTTCAGGAGCCGCACCTGGACGGTGGACGAGCTGGCCCTGGTGTGCAGCAACCTGCCGAAGTCAGGGGTACCGGGGGAACAGCCCCGCTACGAGACGGTCGCCCGCTGGGCGCTTGGCGGCGCCGGTTAGGCTCGAAGGCGTGGACCCGAAAACCCGGAACCGGATCATGGCCGGTGCGCTCGTGCTGATGTTCTTCGTGGTGGCGGTGGCGGCGGCGGTCGGCAGGTAACGCCCGACCGCCGCCGGTCACCGGCCGACCCGAGGTCTGTCCGCGCGACGGCTGACGGCTGTCCGGCCGGCGGCTACCAGGCGAAGGCCTCCGGAGACGGCCCCGGCCCGGGGAAGATCTCGTCCAGGCCGGTCAGCAGCTCCTCGCTCAGCTCCAGCTCGACCGCGCGCACGGCGGAGTCGAGCTGCTCGGCGGTGCGCGGGCCGACGATCGGTCCAGTCACGCCGGGGCGGGTGAGCAGCCAGGCCAGAGCGGCCTCGCCGGGTTCGAGGCCGTGCTTGTCGAGCAGATCCTCGTACGACTGGATCCGCGCGCGCCCGGCGGGGTCGGCGAGCGTGTCGGCGGCCCGGCCGGAGGCACGTCGCCCGCCCTCCACCTCCTTCTTGATCACGCCGCCGAGCAGGCCGCCATGGAGCGGCGACCAGGGGATGACCCCGAGCCCGTACTCCTGCGCGGCCGGGATGACCTCCATCTCGGCGCGCCGCTCGGCGAGGTTGTACAGGCACTGCTCGCTGACGAGCCCGATGGTGCCGCCGCGCCGGGCGGCGATCTCGTTGGCCTGGGCGATCTTGTAGCCGGGGAAGTTCGAGGAACCGGCGTACAGGATCTTGCCCTGCTGCACCAGGACGTCGATGGCCTGCCAGATCTCATCGAAGGGAGTGTCCCGGTCGACGTGATGGAACTGGTAGACGTCGATGTGGTCGGTCTGAAGCCGCTTCAGCGAGGCGTCCACCGCCCGCCGGATGTTGAGCGCGGAGAGCTTGTCGTGGTTGGGCCAGGCGGGGCCGTCGCCGGCCATGTTCCCGTACACCTTGGTGGCGAGCACGACCTTGTCGCGCCGCTCGCCGCCCTTGGCGAACCAGCTCCCGATGATGCTTTCGGTACGGCCCTTGTTGTCGCCCCAGCCGTACACGTTCGCCGTGTCGAAGAAGTTGATGCCCGCGTCCAGCGCCGCGTCCATGATGGCGTGGCTGTCCGCTTCGTCGGTCAGCGGACCGAAGTTCATGGTGCCGAGCACCAGCCTGCTGACCTTGAGACCTGTACGTCCGAGTTGCGTGTACTCCATGGTCCACAAGCCAACGGCTTGGAGTGCGCTCCAGGCAAGGGGGGATCGTCAGTCGCGGGGGAACTCGTCGGTTTTGAGGGTGAGGCCGAGGGGGGTGGTGGTCATGTCGACGTCCGTCCCGAAGGCGACGGACAGCTCACTGAGGTACTCGCCCTTCTTGGGCTGGGTGTAGAGGTGGCACTTGCCCTGGTAAGGGTCGGCGATGAGGTAGACGGGGACTTCGGCGGCGGCGTAGGCGAGCCTCTTGGTGCCGTAGTCGTTCTGGGAGGTGCCCTTCGAGATGACCTCGGCGACGAACTCGACGTCCTGGAAGCGCCAGAGCCCTCCAGGTGTCTTCGCGGCCCCCTCGGCCACGAGTGTCACATCGGAGGCGAAGCCGTTGAGGTGACCTGGATAGTCGACGCGGACGTCCGACTTCACGCGCTTGCGCGGATACTTGGTGCGCAGTTGCTCGAAGATATCGGCGATGATCTCCCAGTGAGTGTCGCGCTGCGGCGACATGAAGATGGCCCCCTCGACGATCTCGACCTTGTATCCCTCGGGGGTGGTCCGCTCAAGCGACTCGAACAACTCGTCCAGAGTCAGCTCGCCGTCTTCCTCGGCCATCTCGATCCTGTCTTCAAGGACGGTCATCATGGCGCTCCTCCCCGGCTGCCCCGCACGAGTGCAGCCGCGTAGTTCAACGATACGCACGGTGACCAGGACACGGAGAGGAAGACATATGCAAGACCCAGCTGCCCAGCACCTCGTGCCGCTGGTCCAACGTGTCCTCGGCGACAACGTCCTCGGCATCTACCTCCACGGCTCCGCCGTCCTGGGCGGCCTGCGCCCCCACAGCGACATCGACGTTCTGGTCGTCGTACATCGCCACACGACCTTCGGCGAACGCGGTGCGCTCGTTCGCGAGTTGCTCAAGGTGTCAGGGGGCGACGCACGGCCCGTCGAGCTCATCGTCGTCGTACAGGCCGACGTGCGCCCCTGGCGATACCCGCCCACCTGCGACTTCCTGTACGGAGAATGGCTGCGGGCCGACTTCGAGAGGGGCGTCACTCCCGGCCCCGAGCCCAGCCCCGATCTCGCGCCGCTCCTCACCATGGTGCTGCACGGTGACGCGGCCCTGTACGGCCCGCCGCCCCGCCACGTGCTCGACCCCGTCCCGCCCGACGACCTCGCCCGCGCGATCGTCGAAGGCGTGCCGCAGCTGATGCGCGAGCTGGACTCGGACACCCGCAACGTCCTGCTCACCCTCGCCCGCGTGTGGACGACCCTCGCCACCGGGACCATCCGGTCCAAGGACGCGGCCGCCGACTGGGCGATCGAGCGGCTGCCGGCGCGGCACCGGCCCGTGCTGGAACACGCTCGGGCCGTCTACCTGGGGGAGCGCGAGGAGCACGGGGACGACGACCCGCACTCCCGCGTCCGGCCCTGCGCCGAGCATCTGGTGGAGGTCATCCGAGCCCGGTCCGCGTAGGGCTCGCTCGCTGAGATCCCAGCCTGCTACGACCACATCCCCCGCGAAACAATCACCGGGATGGCACGCTTGACGCCATGCGTCGCTCCCTTGCTTTCCTTGCCGCGGGCTTCCTCGTCGGCGTGCTCGCCGTGCCGACCACCGCTTCCGCCGCGGACGGAGACGAGGGGTTCACCATCACGGACCCCCGGATCACCGAGTCCAGCGGCCTCGCCGCCTCGCGCCAGCACCCCGGCATCTACTGGACGCACAACGACAGCGACGACGGCCCGTACCTCTACGCAGTCGACGGCGCCACCGGCAAGACCGTCGCCAAGCTCACCCTCACCGGCGTCGGCACCCCGCGCGATGTCGAGGCCATCTCCATCGGGCCGGACAACCAGATCTACGTCGGCGACATCGGGGACAACTTCGGCGGCAGATGGCCCTACGTGTGGATATACCAGCTGCCCGAACCCAAGCAGCTCAAGGACCAGACGATCCGGGCCACGCAGTACGTCGTGAAGTACTCCGACGGGCCCCGCGACGCCGAGTCGCTCGTCGTGGACCGGAAGAGCGGGCGCGCCTACATCATCGACAAGAACGAGAAGGGCGGGCATCTGTACGAGGGGCCGGCCGAGCTCTCCGCCTCCGGGACCAACGTCTTCAAACCCATCGCCCCCGTCGCCGATCTGGAGGCCACCGACGCCGCCCTGTCCCCCGACGGTGAACAACTTGTCGTGCGCAGCTACTTCGGGGCGGTCGCCTACGACTGGAACGGCGGGAAGATCAAGCGGCTGGAGCGGGTCGGTGTCCCGTTCCTGGGGCAGGGCGAGTCCGTCACCTACACCGACGACGGTACGACGCTCATGTTCGGCGCCGAGGGGTCCGACAGTCCCGTGGAGCCGGAGGACGCACCCGGGAACACCGGTTCCAAGCCCCCTTCCGGCAGCGGAAGTTCCGCCGAGGCCGACGAGGGAAGCGGCGACTTCGACAGCAACCTCAAGGTCGGCGCCCTCGCCGTGGCCGCCGTATGCGTGGTCCTGTTCGGCCTCCGGCGGCTATCCCGCCGCTCCTGAACCCTCGGCTGCGGCCTGCTCGCCGGTCGCGGCCCGCCGCGTGACGAACACCTCCAGCCCGTCCAGGATCCGCTGCAAGCCGAACTCGAAGTGGTCGAAGTCCGGGCCGAAGGTGTCCTCGGAGAGCGAGGCCATGACCGGATAGCGCCCGGAGATCATGATCTTCTCCAGCGTGGGCCGCTGCGCCTCCCAGAACTGCGCGTCCGTGAGACCGGTCTTCCGCTCCGCCTCCTCCTGGTGGACCAGCGTGCGCGCGGCGCCGACGATGTACCCCTCGATCATGATGATCGCCGAGACCAGCTCGGGGTCGGAAAGGCCCATCGGCCGGATGCGGGAGAGCACCTTCTCCATGCCGTCCACGGCGCTCGGACCGAGGACCGGGCGGGACAGGTTGACCTGGAACAGCCAGGGGTGGCGCTGGTAGAGGCCGATTTTCGCGCGGGCCATGGCCTCCAGCGCGGAGCGCCAGCCGCCGTCGCCGAGTTCGGCCGGGTCGTCCGAGGGCCGCTGGACGCGGTCCAGCATCAGGTCGAGCAGTTCTGCCTTGCCGGGGACGTAGCGGTACAGCGACATGGCGCCGGTGCCGAGTTCGGTGGCGACCCGGCGCATGGAGACGGCGTCGAGCCCGTCCCGGTCCGCGATCCGGACGGCGGTCTCCACGATCCCCTCCAGGGTCAGGCCGGGTTTGGGGCCGCGGCTGGGGCGCCGACCGGTGTCCCACAGCAGTTCGAGGGTGCGGCCGATATCGCCGCTCCCGCTGGTCTCCGTACCGCTCGTACCGCCCGTGCCGCTTGTCATGGGTGCAGTTTAGGTCCGTTCCAGAAAAACCGAGTACGTCGTACGCGCAATCGGGTACGGTGTACCCAGTTAGCGAGATGGAAGGGGGACCCATGAGCAACGGATACGCGGTGCGAGCGGAGGCCCTGGAGAAGCGCTACGGCGAGAAACGCGCGCTCGACGGCTTCGACCTGGCCGTCCGCGAGGGCGCCGTGCACGGCCTCCTCGGGCCGAACGGCGCCGGCAAGACCACCGCCGTACGCATCCTGTCCACGCTGGTACGACTGGACGGCGGCCGTGCCACGGTGGCCGGCCTCGACGTGGAGCGGCAGTCGCGCGAGGTGCGCGCCCGGATCGGACTCACCGGGCAGTACGCGGCCGTGGACGAGGTGCTCACCGGCCGGCAGAACCTGGAGATGTTCGGCCGCCTGTTCCACCTGGGCGGCAAGCGGGCCAAGCGGCGGGCGGTCGAACTCCTCGACCAGTTCGACCTGACCGACGCCGCCGACAAGGGAGTAGGCCAGTACAGCGGCGGCATGCGACGCCGCCTCGACCTCGCCGCGTCGATGATCCTCGCCCCGGCCGTCCTCTTCCTGGACGAGCCGACGACCGGGCTCGACCCGCGCGGGCGGGGCGAAGTCTGGGAATCCGTAAGGAGTTTGGTGGCCGGAGGCACGACCGTGTTGCTGACCACCCAGTATCTGGAGGAAGCCGACAAGCTCGCCTCGCGCATCACGGTGATCGACCAGGGGCGGGCCATCGCCGACGACACCCCGGACGGGCTGAAGAACACGGTGGGCGGCGACCGGATCGAGGTCGTCGTCGCCGAGCGGGCCGACATCGCGCGGGCGGTGAAGGTCGTCGCCCGGGTCACGGACGCCGAACCCGTCTCGGACGAGAGCGAGTTGAGGGTGCACGCGCCGGTGACCGACCGGGTGGCGGCGCTCACCGAGGTGGCGCGCACCCTTCAGGACGAGGGTGTCCGGGTCGAGGACATAGGCCTGCGCAGACCGAGCCTCGACGACGTGTTCCTGCGCCTGACCGGACACCGCACCGAGTCGACGGAGAAGGCGACGGAGAACCAGAGGGAGACCGCCGTATGAGCACCGTCGACCTGACCGGCCCTACCGAGCACGGCCCTACCGAGCACGGCCCTACCGAGCACGGCCCTACCGAGCACGGCCGCGCGTACTGGCTGCTCGCCGACTGCTGGAACGTCGTCCGGCGCGGGCTCACCCACTACCAGCGACAGCCCATCAACATCGCCTGGCAGCTCGGGTTCCCGATCCTGTCCGTGTTGCTGTACGGGTACGTCTTCGGCAGTGCCATGAAGGTGCCCGGCGGCGGGGACTACAAGGACTTCCTCATGCCCGGCATGTTCGTGATGACGATGGCCTTCGGGTTCATCAACACCGCGACGCTCGTCGTGTACGACTCCACGAAGGGCGTCATCGACCGGTTCCGCTCCATGCCGATGGCGCCGTCCGCCGTCGTCGCCGGGCGCGGACTCACCGATCTCATCGTGGCCTGCGCCGAGTTGACGATCCTGATGCTCACCGCGTTCGCCATGGGCTGGCGGCCCGACGGCGGCTTCGGCTTCCTGGCCGCCTTCGGGCTGCTGCTGTGGCTGCGGTTCGCGCTGATCTGGCTCGGGGTGTGGCTCGGCCTGTTCGTGCCCAACCCGGAGGCGGCGGGCGGCCTGTTCGCGGTCGCCTTCCCGCTGACCATGATCTCCAGCATCTTCGTCGCGCCGCAGCTGATGCCGGACTGGCTGGGTGCCGTCGCGGCCTGGAACCCGATCTCGTCGACGGCTGCGGCGACCCGCGAGCTGTTCGGCAGCCCGGTGGGCAGCGGCGACTCGTGGGTGGAGCGGCATGCGCTGTTGATGGCCGGGGTGTGGCCCGTGGTGTTGACGGTGATCTTCGTACCGCTGGCGGTACGGAGGTTCCAGAAACTGAGCCGGTGACGTTCGGAACCTGAGGTGTGTCCGTTGCCTTGACGTGTTCATGGGTGATGGCTTCCATGGGGGGTGCGTGGTGCGGTGGGAGCGCTCCCATCGGTTCCGGGCCCGCGCCTCCCCGAGAGGAAGCAGCGAGATGTTCCGCAGCTTGCGAAGAGCGCTGTGCGCGATGGCCGCCGCGCTCCTGTTACCGCTGGGGGCCGGTGCGCAGACGGCCCAGGCGGCGGAGCCGGGCGCCGGCTACTGGCACACCAGCGGCCGTCAGATCCTGGACGCGGCCGGGCAGCCGGTCCGTGTCGCCGGGATCAACTGGTTCGGCTTCGAGACGGGCAACCACGTCGTCCACGGCCTGTGGTCCCGCGACTACAAGAGCATGATCGACCAGATGAAGTCGCTGGGCTACAACACCCTCCGCATGCCCTTCAGCGACGACATCCTCAAACCCGGCACCATGCCGGACAGCATCAACTTCGCCGACGGCAAGAACGCCGACCTGCAAGGGCTGACGTCCTTGCAGGTCCTCGACAAGATCGTGGCGTACGCCGGTCAGGACGGCCTCAAGGTCATCCTCGACCGGCACCGCCCGGACGCGGCCGGCCAGTCGGCGCTCTGGTACACGGCGGCGGTGCCGGAGTCGACATGGATCGCGAACCTGAAGGCGCTGGCGACGCGTTACGCCGGCAACCCCACGGTGATCGGCATAGACCTGCACAACGAGCCCCACGACCCCGCCTGCTGGGGCTGCGGCGACACGGCGAGAGACTGGCGCCTGGCGGCCCAGCGGGCCGGGAACGCGGTGCTCTCTGTCAACCCAGACCTGCTGATCTTCGTGGAGGGCGTGCAGACGTACAACGGCGTCTCGGGCTGGTGGGGCGGCAACCTGATGGGCGTCGCCGACCACCCCGTGCGCTTGGATGTCCCCAACCGGGTCGTGTACTCCGCCCACGACTACGCCACGAGCGTGGCCCAGCAGAGCTGGTTCAGCGATCCCTCGTTCCCCGACAACATGCCCGGGATCTGGGACAAGTACTGGGGCTACATCTTCAAGCAGAACATCGCGCCGGTGTGGGTCGGCGAGTTCGGTACGACGCTCCAGTCGACGGTGGACCAGAAGTGGCTGGCCGCACTGGTGGCGTACCTGCGGCCGACGTCGACGTACGGTGCCGATTCCTTCCACTGGACCTTCTGGTCCTGGAACCCGAACTCCGGTGACACGGGCGGCATTCTGAAGGACGACTGGTCGACTGTGGACACGGTGAAGGACGGGTACCTGGCGAGCATCAAGGCACCCGGGTTTCCGGCCGGCGGGGGCGGTCCCGGACCTGGCGGTCCAGGGGGCAGCACGGCCGCCTGCACCGCCGCGTACACCGTCAGCAGCGACTGGGGCGGCGGCTTCAACGCCGAGGTGAAGGTGACCAATTCGGGCACGACGGCACTCAAGTCCTGGAAGGTGAGCTGGACCTGGCCCGGATCACAGAAGGTCACCAGCATGTGGAACGCGTCGTACACGCAGTCCGGGTCGACGGTCACCGCGTCGAACGCCAGCCACAACGGGTCGGTCGCGGCGGGCGGTTCGGCGAGCTTCGGGTTCGGGGGTGCGCCTGGGGGCGGGGGTGTGCCGAGTGTGAGCTGTACGGCGACCTGACGGCCGCGTGAGGACGGGGCGCTCGGTGCTCTCGCCGGGCGCCCCATGTATGCGGGTTCGGCTCAGGCGCGCGCCGCACCTAGTGGCGCCGGACAGGCCCTGGCGGACTGAGCCGGCGTCACCACGTCAAGGTCAGTGAACCTCCGACCGGCAGCGTGTGCCAGCGGTCGGCGTAGTCGTCGAACCGGGAAACGATCCGGTCGACCACCGGGGGGATCTCCCTCGCCGTCACATACGCCGGCAGCTCCTGCGCATGGCCGTGCCGCACCTCCCACACGGGTACGGCGATGCCCGCCAGCTCCTCCGACCTGGCCATGTCGGCCCCCGCCTCGGGGGACGACGGCACTCGTTTCGACTTGCGGCGCCGGGCGGCCTTGGCACGCTCCGTGGGATCGGCGGGCCAGAACAGTCCGTTGTCACCGGCGGCCAGCCGCCCGTAGACCCCGAGGTTGATGCCCGCTTCCACCTCGACGAGGAAGTGCACCAGGTCGTGCGGGAGATAAGGATGCCCGCCGGGCCCGTTGCGCGGGGCGAGCGCGGCACCGGTCTCGCGGTGCACGGCGATGTCGTAACTCGTCCCCGGGCCCTTGGTGAAAACGACGCGCATGCCCGGGACGGTAGGCGGCGTGCCCGGCGCCCGCACCTGGTTTTCCAGCCTGCGGTGGGCACGTCATCCGGGGTGCTCCCAAGGTGATTGAGACCATCCTGTTCGACCATTGAGGGTGGCCAGGGCGAGGAGTAGACGCGTCGGCCGGCGCTCAGCGCGATTTCAGTGCACGCTGCGCGGCGCTGATCACGTTGTGGGCGTCGGCGCCGTACGCCGCGGACTCCCGGAGCGTCCTCCAGACCTTCCCGTACAAGGCGACATTGTCGGCGTCGTCCAGCCAGAGTTCCGCGTGCCAGTCCTCCGCGACGACCAGGCGGTCATCGAGGACCCAGAAGCCGTTGGCGGGCACGATCTTCACGGGGGAAGTGAAGGGGATGATGCCCAACTCGAACGTGTCCATCCCGATCATGCCGGTCAGCCGGTCGAGTTGCGCGGCGAGTACCGAGGGCGGGCAGATCAGCGAATGTAGGGCGGCCTCCCACATCAGCACGTGGAGCTTGCGGCCGGGCTTGGACAACCACTCCTGGCGCTGCACCCGGGCGCGCACGGCGTCCTCGATGTCGCGGGCCGGACCCAGCAGTTCCGAATAGCGCCGGATGACGTGGCGTGCGTACTCCGGTGTCTGCATCAGACCGGCGACCACTGCCTCTTCCCGTACCCATATCTCCGAGGAGCGCTCGATCTCCCTGCTGAGACTTTCGTGGAGGGGCTTGAAACCGTTTGCCAGGGCACGGCGCCATGACCTGATCTGAGACTCGAATCCGGTGAGGCGGGCGGCGAGTTCGGGGTACGTGCGGTGTTCATCAGCTCATCCTCGACACACCCGTGTGGTGGGCCCTCTGCGACGCCTACAACGAGGGCCGATACAAACACCACGCCCCGTTCATCGAGCGTCGCCGCGACGGCCTGTGCCTGTGCACTGCGGACTTCCTGAAGTCCATCGGGTTCGACATCGACGAGGAGCTGTGGGCCCTCGACGGCACCGACTGCTCGCCGTGCGACAACAAGGTCCCCGACAGCCACTGACCGCCCAACCCTGGCGCCTGCCCTCGATCCTTCGGAGGGCAGACGTCAGCCCCCTGCAACGAGGAACCGCCTTGCCCGCACAACATGACATCGCCGCCGAGACCGAACTGTGGGACACCTTCGCCGCCTCCGCCTTCAAGGACGACGCCGAGCCGATGTTCTGCTGGACGCAGTACGCCGGGCACGGCCCCGGCCCAGAACTGCTCGGTAACCCGGCCTCCGTGCTGGAGATCGGCTGCGGCACCGGCCGTGCCCTCGCCCAGCGCGGCATCACCGCGCACGGGGTCGACCTCTCCCCGGTCATGGTGAAGAAGACCAGCGAGCGGTGGGCCGACACCGGCGCGGTCTTCGCTTGCGCGGAGGTTCTGGAGTGGCTGGCAGCCTCCGGCGAGACGTACGACGCCGTCTGCTCGGTCTTCGGTGCCGCCTGGTTCTCCGACCCGGGCCGCCTCTTCCCGCTCGTGCGGGCGCGGCTCAACCCGGGCGGTGTGTTCGTGTTCTCCCAGCCGCCCGCCATCCCCGGCGCGTACGGCCCGCAGGGTGAACAACAGTTCCCATTTCTTTCAGTGGATATCCAATATTCTCAGTGAATAACCTGACGTTGTGAAGCTTTCCGAGTGGGCAGCACGCAACGGCGTGCACTACCAGACCGCATGGACTTGGGCGAAAGAGGGCCGTGTGCCGGTCCCGGTCGTCCAGACGCCGTCCGGTACGTGGCTGGTGACCCAGTCCGCCCCGCAGGCCGCCGGGCGGGTCGTGGCGTACTGCCGTGTCTCGTCCGGTGTCCAGAAAGCGGACCTGGAACGGCAGGTTGCCCGTACCGTGCGGGGTGCAACGGACCGGGGGCTTGCGGTTGCTGACGTGGTGACGGAGGTCGGCTCCGGCTTGAACGGGCGCCGCCGCAAGCTGCACCGGCTGCTCGCCGATCCGGGGGTGGGGACGATCGTGGTCGAGCACCGAGACCGCCTCGCCCGGTTCGGCGTCGAGCACCTGGAAGCCGCTCTCTCTGCCACGGGACGGCGTCTGGTTGTCCTCGGCCCGGCAGAGACCGCCGATGACCTCGTACGGGACATCACCGAGGTCCTGACCTCGATGTGCGCCCGTCTGTACGGCCGTCGATCCGCGCAGAATCGCGCCGCCCGGGCCGTTGCCGTCGCCACTGGCCCGGAGGCGGCCGGATGAAGAAGTTCAAGCCGCGGCCGGGCTTCACCGTCCTCGCGCACAAGGTCGCGCTGGACCCGAACGCCACGACCAGCCGCCGCCTGCACTCGCACGCGGGTGCCGCGCGGGCCGCGTACAACTGGGCGATCGCGTACATCACCGCCGTGTGGTGGCAGCGGAAGGCCGAGCAGTCGTACGGCATCCCCGAGGAACAGCTCACCGAGTGGCGGTCGTGGTCGTTGCCCTCGCTGCGGAAGGCGTTCAACGAGGACAAGCGCACCAACGCGCGTTTCGCCGGCTGGTGGGAGGAGAACTCCAAGGAGGCGTACAACACCGGACTGGCAGGCGCGTCGGCGGCGTTCGACAACTACGCGAAGTCCAAGAGCGGCAAGCGCAAGGGCCCAAGGATGGGCATTCCCCGCTTCAGGCCGAAACGGAAAGCGCGCCTGACCTGCCGGTTCACCACCGGCACGATCCGCATCGAACCTGACGGCAGGCACATCACCCTGCCCAGGATCGGCACCGTCCGCCTCCACGAGAACCGAGCTGACCTGCGAGCCCTCATCGACGCGGGGAACATGCGGATCCTGTCCGCGACCGCATGCCTTAACCGGGGCCGCTGGTTCGTGTCCCTCCAGGTCGAGCAGAAGCACCAGCTGGTGAAAGTGGCCCGCCCGGATGCGGCGGTCGGTATCGACCTCGGCATCAAGACCCTCGCGGTCCTCGCGGACAGCGACGGTGTCCTTGGCGAGGAACCCAGCCCACGCCACCTCGACCGCGCCCAGAAACAGCTGCGCGGCGCCAGCCGGGTCGTCTCCCGCCGCCGCGGCCCCGACCGGTGCACCGGTCAGCAGCCCTCCCGCCGCTGGGAGAAGGCCAACCAGGCGCGGAACAAGATCCATCACCGGGTCGCGAACCTCCGCGAGGACACCCTCCACAAGATCACGACGCGCCTCGCCTCCGAGTACGGCACGGTCGTCGTCGAAGACCTCAACGTCGCCGGAATGGGCCGCAACCAGCGCCTGTCCCGCCGGATCGCGGATGCCGCGTTCGGCGAGATCCGACGCCAGCTCACCTACAAAACACGTCGGCACGGCACACGCCTCGTCGTCGCCGACCGCTGGTTCCCCTCCTCGAAGACCTGCTCGCGCTGCGGTGTGGTGAAAGCCAAACTGCCCCTCAGCGTGCGTGTCTTTGAGTGCGACAACTGCGGCCTCGTCCTTGACCGGGACGCGAACGCGGGACATAACCTGGTGGCCCTCGCGGCCCGCACGACAGGTACCGGAGTGGCCGGAGACCTGGACCCCGTCGTAAAGGCGGAGTCGAAGCCCCGTGGAGCCGACCGCAAGACCCGCACCACCCGCCCGCGCCGCAAGGCCCAGGCGGGGCGGGCAGGTGGCACAATCCCCAGCCGCTGGGCCGGGAAGGAAACGGGAGACCGTCAACAGGCCACCAGGCGCAACTCGCGCTCTGGTGACACCGTTACGGACCATTCCGGCAGAAAGGCCGGGATTGCTGAGATCACTTGATGATCAAAGCAACGGCATGTACAAGGGCGGCTTCGCGGGCAAGGCCATGTACACCTACCGCTACAGCTACCGCCCCGCCGTCTGGGAACGCCTGCTGATCCGGGCCGGCTTCGCCTCGGCCGAAGCGCGCGTGCTCGATGCTCCGATGCCCGGTCACATCGGCACGCTGATCGTCCGCGCGGACGTTGCGGGTGCCGGCTGACTGAGCGCAGCGCGTCGAGGACGGCGTCCATGGGCTCAGTCCGCGAGACCGGCCTGTGCGGTGACCGGCCCCGGGCCCGGCCGTAATCCGCTTGACCTCGCCACGCGGCAACGCTGCACTGTGGCGGGGCACCCCGAGTCGTGGTGCCGGTAGCCCGGGGAGGCAGCGGCAGTGATGGAGATCCGTCCCACGACCGAGCAGGACTTCGACGTCTTCGTCGACACAGTCCATGCCGCGTTCGGGCGCTTCCCGGAAACCCCGACCGAGGGCGGCGGTGGGCTTTGGTGGTCGGCGCTCGAAACGGACCGCTGCCTGCTCGCCAGGACGGCGGACGGGCGGTCCGTCGGCACCGCCGCCGCGCACTCCTTCGAGCTCACCCTGCCCGGTGAGATCCTCGTCCCGGCCAGCGGGGTGACCGCCGTCGGTGTCCTGCCCTCGCACCGGCGCCAGGGCGTGCTCAGCGCGATGATGCGGCATCAGCTCGCCGAGCTGCGGGCCCGCGGGGAGTTCCTCTCCGTGCTGCTGGCCTCCGAGGCCGTGATCTACCGCAGGTTCGGCTACGGACCGGCGACCTACACGCGGCGGCTGACCGTGCCGCGCCACCGGGCCGCCCTCGCCCTCCCCCGGGCGCGAGCAGCGGGCGCCGCCCCGGCGACCGTCTCGGATACTGGCTCGGATACTGGCTCTGACACCGGCTCGGTCGAGGTGCTGCGGCGTGCCGAGTGCGGCGAGATCCTGGAAGAGGTCTACGACCGCTACCGCCGCGCACAGCCCGGCGCGCTGTCCCGGCCGCACCGCTGGTGGGCCTTGCGCGCGGGGCAGCCTCCGATCTCGCCGGCGCCGCGCTACGTCGCCGTCCACCGTGACACCGACGGCGTCCCGGACGGGTACGCCAGCTATTCGTTGGGCGAGTCCAACACCTTGACGGTCGATGAGACCATCGCCACCGACGACGCCGTCTTCACGGCCCTGGCCCGGTTCGTGCTCGGACACGACCTGGTCAGTGAGGTCGTGTTCAAGCACTTCCCGCCCGAGCACCCGCTGCGCTGGCAGTTCGCGGACTTCCGCGCCGGCCAGGTGGGCGACGACATGGACTGGCTCTGGGTGCGGCTGCTGGACATCCCGAGTGCGCTGACCGCGCGCGGCTGGTTCATGGACGGCGAGCTCGTCCTCGACGTCGACGATCCGTTCCTCGGCGAGCACGGCCGCTACCTGCTGACCGTCCGGGACGGCAAGGCCGACTGCGTCCCGACGGACCGGGAGCCCGACCTGTCCCTGGACGTGAGCGACCTGGGCTCGGTCTACCTCGGCGGCACCGCCCCGAGCACGCTCGTGCGTGCCGGACACATCCGGGCCCACCACCCGGGCGCGGCCACCCTCGCTGACGCCCTCTTCCGCGCCGAGCGCCCTCCGCACTGCCTGCACTGGTTCTGACCGGGCGCTTTGCCGAAGAATTCGCCTTCACCTGTGACACAGCTCACCAGGAAAGGGTGACAGTACGTTGTCGCGGACGGCTGCGACTGTCGGCAGCGTGACGATCACAGACGAGGACTGCCTCGCCGAGACCCTGAAGTTCAACGAGCGTTTCGCCGCCGCCGCCGCCGCCGCCGCCGCCGCCGCCGCCGCCGCCGCCGCCGCCGCCG
>NZ_JBFAIR010000028.1:0-154682 GCF_040654815.1 Streptomyces sp. NPDC050619
CCTGACCGTCGACGACACGGTGCCCGCCGGGGTGCTGACCGAGGTCGAGGCGGAGATCGGGGCGACCTCCGCTCGCGCGGTGAACCTGGTCTGAGGCACGTTCTCAAACGCCGGACGGGCTGAGGCAACTCGGCTCGTCCGGCGTCTTGCTGTGCACCTGAACCCGGCGCAGCGTCATCGCCGCCAGCACCGCCGCCCCCGCCAGCACCGCCGCCCCCACGATCGCCGCCCCCTGCATCCCACTCGTGAACGCCTCCCGGGCAGCCGTAGCCAGGCCCGGCACTTGGTCCGCCACAGCCAGCGCCCCGCCCAACGTCTCGTGGGCCGGGGCCGGCGCCGAGGCAGGGATCTCGTGGCGGTAGATCGCCGTACCGATGGAGCCGAGGACCGCCATACCGAGGGCGCCGCCGAACTCCGCGCCCGTCTCCAGCAGGGAGGACGCGGAGCCCGCCCGCTCGGCCGGGGCCGTGCCGATCGCCAGGTCCGTCACCTGGGAGATGACCGTGACGATCCCGGAGGCGAGGACCCCGCACGCGGCCAGCACCAGCCACATCGAGTCCGTACCGGCGAGAGCGAGCATGCCGTAGCCGCACGCGCCGATGACGAAGCCCGCCGTCACGACGTAGGCGCGGTTGACGCCCTTCTGGACGAGGGAGGTCGCCATCGGGGCGGCCAGGCCGATCGGTACCGAGGGGAGCAGCGCCCACAGGGCTGCCTCCAGCGCGCTCTTGTCGAGCACCGACTGGATGTACTGCGTGGTGAAGAACGCCGAACCCAGCATCCCGAACATCGAGATCAGATTGAGGACGACGGCCGGGGCGAAGCCCTTGCCGCGGAACAGGGCCGGGGAGATCATCGGTGCGGCCGTCGTGCGCTGGCGGTGGGCGAAGAGGGCCGCGAAGAGCAGGCCGACGGTGATCGAGACGACGTACCGCACGTTCCAGCCCTCGGCCGCGATCTCCTTCAGGCCGTAGATCACGGGCAGCACCGCGGCCATCGACAGGGGGACGCTCAGCCAGTCGAAGCGGCCGGGCGCGGGGTCCTTCGACTCGGGCAGCAGGACTGGGCCGATGACCAGCAGCAGGGCCATCGCGGGCAGGTTGACCAGGAAGACCGAGCCCCACCAGAAGTGCTCGACCAGGATGCCGCTCATCACCGAGCCGAGCGCGACCCCGGCCGTCATGACGCCGGACCACAGGCCGATCGCCTTCGCGCGCTGGCCGGGGTCGGTGAACATCGTGCGGAGAAGCGCCATCGTCGACGGCATCAGGGTCGCGCCGCCGATGCCGAGGACCGCGCGGGCCGCGATCAGGGTCTCGGCGCTGTTCGCGTACGCCGCCACCAGCGAAGCCGCGCCGAAGGCGGTCGCGCCGATCAGGAGCAGCCTGCGGCGGCCGATGCGGTCGCCGAGCGAGCCCATCGTCATGAGCAGGCCGGCCAGTACGAAGCCGTAGATGTCGAAGATCCACAGCTGCTGGGTGCCGCTCGGCTCCAGGTCCGCGCTGATCGCCGGGATCGCGAAGTAGAGGACCGAGACGTCCATGGAGACCAGCAGCAGCGGAAGCATCAGCACGACGAGGGCGGTCCATTCGCGGCGGCCGGCTCGGGGGGCCGCCAAGGAGCTTGTCGAGTTCGTCATGGCGGTGACTGTACGAGCGTCTTAAACGCCTGTCTAGGACGTACGTATAATTCAGCTGTATAGGACGGCTGTATGGATCCGAGTAGGGTGGTCCGCATGGGACACCGTGAGGATCTGCTCGAAGGCGCCAAGCGCTGCCTGATGGAGAAGGGATTCCTGCGCACGACCGCGCGGGACATCGTCAAGGAGTCGGGGACCAACCTGGCGTCCATCGGCTACCACTACGGGTCGAAGGACGCGTTGCTGGCGCAGGCGTACATCGACATGGTGGAGGGGATCTCCGACGCCTTCGACGGGGGTGGCGAGATCCGGGGGGAGCCCGGCTCGATCGAGCGGTTCGCCGAGGTGTGGTCGAACATCATCGGCACCATGCGGGAGCCCGGTTCGCTGTGGCGGCTGAGCATGGAGATCGTGGTCATGGGCGACCAACTGCCCGAGGTGCGGGAGCATCTGGCGCGCGCCCAGCGGGAGGGGGCGCGCGGCATCGTCACGCTCTTCCACGGGGGGCGTGAGGAAGACCTCACGGAGGAGACCGTGGACACCCTCGGCTACTTCTACCTGACCCTGATGATGGGCGTAATGGCGCAGTGGACCTTCGACCCGAAGAGCGCCCCCGAGGCCGAACAGCTGACGGAAGGGCTGCGGAAGGTGATCGAGGGCCTCACGGGGAACTGACGCGCCCCTCCCGCATCTCCAGCACCCGGTCCGCGAAGTGCCGTACCACCGCCCGGTCGTGGCAGATGAACAGATACCCGAGGCCCAGCTCGTCCTGGAGATCGGCGAGCAGGTTCAGGACGCCGGCCCGGACGGACGGGTCCAGGGCCGACACCGGTTCGTCCAGGACCAGCAGTCGCGGCTCGGAGGCGAGCGCGCGGGCGATGCCGGCGCGCTGGCACTGGCCGCCGGAGAGCTCGTGCGGGTAGCGGTCTCCGTACGACGGGTCGAGGCCGACCCGGTCGAGGAGTCGGGCCACGTGGGCGGGGCCGGTCGCGGTGTTCCAGCGGCCCTGGACCTTCAGCGGTTCCGCCACCGCCTCGCGGATGCGGTGGCGCGGGCTGAGGGAGCCGTACGGGTCCTGGAAGACGGGCTGCATGCGCGGGCGTAGTGGGCGCAGTTCGCGTTCGGACAGGGGCGTCAACTCCCGTCCCTCGAAGTGGACTTCGCCGCCGTCCGGGCGGCGCAGTAGCAGCACCGCCAGCGCGGTGGAGGACTTGCCGCAGCCGGAGGGACCGTTGAGGGCGAGGGTCTCTGACTCGCTCAGGGCGAAGGAGACATGGTCCACCGCGGTCACCGGTCCGTAGCGGACGACGAGGTCGCGGACGTCAAGCAGAGGCATGGCGCGTCACCTGGAACAACTCGACGGCGGGGTGGGGGACTTCGGCCCAGTGGTGGCAGGCGACCAGGCGGTCCTCCACCTGCTGGGGCTCGGGCTCCGACCGGTGACAGACCTCCGTCGCGAGCGGGCAGCGCGGGGCGAACGCGCAGCCCGGCGGGAGCGCGCCCGGGGCGGGCGGGGTGCCGGGGAGAGCGGGGAGGCGGCGGCCGTGTGCGTGCTCCGGGAGCGAGGCCAGCAGGCCCGCCGTGTAGGGGGCGCGGGGGCGGCCCAACACCGCCGCCGCCGGGCCGAGTTCGGTCAGGCGTCCGGCGTACATGACGAGCGCGCGGTCCGCGTGGTCCCGTACGACGTCCAGGTCGTGGGTGACCAGGACGAGCGCGGCGCCGACCGCCTCCCGCTGTTCGGCGAGGACGCGCAGCACCTGGTCGCGGCGTTCCTCGTCGAGGGCGGTGGTCGGTTCGTCGGCGACGAGGACATCGGGTTCGTTGATCGTCGCCATGGCGATGACCGCCCGCTGCCGCATTCCGCCGGAGAACTCGTGCGGATACGCCCGCGCCCTGCCTACGGCGTCCGGGATGCCGACACGGTCGAGCGCGGCGACCGCCCGGACCCGGGCCTCCTTGCGGGACACGCGGGCCACTGACCGTACGGCGGCGGCGAGTTGGTCGCCGACCGGGTGCACCGGGGAGAGGGCGGACAGGGCGTCCTGCGGGACCAGGGCGATCCGGCGCCCGCGCTGGGCGGCGAGGTCCAAGGACCCCCGCAGCCGGATCTCCCCGCTCGTCGTCGCACCCGGTGGAAGCATCCCCAGCAGCGCCCGGGCCGTCAGGGACTTGCCCGCGCCCGACTCGCCGACCACGGCGAGGACCTCGCGCGGGCGGACGTCGAAGGACAGGCCGCGGACGGCCTCGACGCCGTCGAAGGCGATGCGGAGATCGCGTACTGACAGCAGCACGTCAGCCATGCCGGACTCCGACTCCAACGGGGGTCTCCTTCGGTTTCGGTACGGCCTTCTTGACTCCCCGGCCCTGCGCGTACGCCGCTCCCGAGACCGCGAGCCCCGCCAGCAGGGCCAGCGCCACCGCCGGGGCCAGGGCCGCCCAGGGGGCGCGTTCCACGTAGGCGCGTGACTCGTCGAGCAGCAGGCCCCACTCGGGGGCGGGCGGCTGGGCGCCGAGGCCCAGGAAGCCCAGCGAGGCCAGGGCGAGGGCGATACCGGGCAGGCGCAGGAGGGCGTGCCGGGCGACGGGCGCGGCCACCGACGGGAGTACGTGCCGGGTGAGGATCCACAGCGGCGTCGCCCCGATGGCCCGTTGGGCGGTCAGGAAGGCCGACGCGCGCACCTCCTGCACCAGCGCCGCCGCGTGCGCGGCCAGCGGCGGCCAGGAGATCAGCGCGACCGCGAAGGCCGCGCCGCCGGTGCCGGGCCCGGCGACCGCGGCGACCAGGATGCCGACGATCACCGGGGGCAGCGCGTTGGCGATGTCCGCCGCGCCCGCCGCGAGGCCCGGCAGGAAGCCCAGGACCAGGGCGACCAGCAGGCTCAGCAGACAGACGGCCGCGGCCGTGCCGACCGTCGGGGCGGCGCCGTGCCCGAGACGGGCGAGCACGTCGCGGCCGAGGCCGTCCGTGCCCAGGGGATGCGACCAGGAAGGCGCGGCCAGGCGGGCCGCCGTGTCCACGGTGTACGGGTCGCGCAGCAGGCCCCCGCCGATCGCCGTCGCGAGCAGGGCGGCGAGGGCGATCGGGATCGCCGGGTGCGCGCGGACCGGGCGGACGGGCGGCAGCGACAACTCGGCCGCGCGCAGGGCAGGGCCCAGCAGCCGGCGCCGTACGAGAGCCGCCAGGGCGCCGGTGACCAGGCCGAGCAGCAACAGGGCGAGGACGGCTCCCTGGAGCAGCGGGAGATCCTGCGACTTGGCCGCGCCCAGTGCCGTACGCCCGATGCCGGGCACCGCGAACACCGTCTCCACGGCGACCGCGCCGCCGGTCAGGCCGACGGCGGCCATCCCGAACTGCGGTACCAGCGGCGGCAGTACGCGCTTGAGCGCGGCTGCCGAGATGGTCTTGCGGCTGACTCCGGCGCCCCGCCACAACTCCACCCACCGCTCGTCCAGTACGGCGGGCAGCGCGTCCGCGACCAGCCGGCCGAGCAGCCCGCCCGCCGGGACGCCGAGGGCGAGCGCGGGCAGGACCATGTACTGCGGCCCCTGCCAGCCGGACGTCGGCAGCCACCCGAGCCACACCCCGCACACCAGCAACGCCACGGTGGCCAGCAGGAATTCGGGCACGGCCGCCAGCATCGCCGCCCACGCCCCGGCCGACCGGCGCCCCCGCACCAGCACGGGCGCGACCAGCGCGCACGCCAGCAGCACGGCCACACCGAACGCCGCGCCCATCAGCCCCAGCGACACCTGGAGCCCGGAGCCGACGGACGGCAGGACGTCGGTGCCGGAGACCCAGGAGCCGCCGAGGTCGCCGTGCAGCAGGTCGGATGCCCAACTCCCCAGCAGGGAAAGGGGACCGGCGTCGAGCCCGAGATCGTCTCGTACGGCGTCCAGGGCCTCCTTCGTGGGCTCCTGCTCGGCGGAGCGGGCCCGCAGCACCGTCAGGGCGGGGTCCTTGCCGGAGAGCCAGGGCAGCAGGCCGACGGCGGCGACGACCGCGACGAGACTCAGGGCCCGGGTCACCCCGGCGGCGGTCGGCTTCACTTGAGGTGGGTGTCCGCCGTGACGAGTTCCCGCTCGCGCGGGTCGTGGGCGGCGCCGACGACTGAGGCGGCGTCGCCCTGGATCACGCGCTCGTGGAGCATCGGCACGGCCGCGTCGGTGCGGAGCACGGCGGCCTCGGCCGCCATGACGGCCTTGCGGCGGGCGTCACCGGCCTTCGTCTCGCCGGCCTTCTTCAACGCCTCGTCCACGGAGGCGTCGTCGAGCTGGGAGATGTTGAAGGAGCCGTCGGAGGCGAAGTCGCTGTAGAGGTAGGCGGCCGGGTCGCCGGAGTCGAGGATGGTGGCCCGGGAGAGGATGAAGGCGTCGAACGCGCCCGCCAGCGCGTCGGATTCGATGTTGGCGTACTCGCGGACGTCCAGCTTCACCTTGAACCCGGCCTGCTGGAGCTGCTGTTGCAGCGTGGCCGCGACCTCGGGGAGTTCGGCGCGGTCGGTGAAGGTGCCGATGGTGATGGTCTGACCGTCCGGCTTCCCGGCCGTGGTCCGCTTGACGGGCGTGCGCAGTTCGGCCGCCCACGGGAGGGCCGGCCCGAGCAGCCCCTTGGCGACGTCGGCGCGGCCCTCGTACACGCCCTTCACGATCGACTCGGCGTCGAGCGCCGCACGGGCGGCGGCGCGCAGCGAGGCGTCCTTGAAGGGGCCGCTCTCGGTGTTCAGGTACAGGGTGTTGGTGCGCGGCATCGGGACCTCGGTGATCAGGTCCTCCTCGAGCAGCGCGGCCTGGGACACGGGGACCGCCTCGACGATGTCGGCCTCGCCGCTGCGGAGGGCGGCGGCGCGGGCCGTGCCGTCGGGCACGAACCTGACGTCGATTCCCGGGGCCTTGGCCTTGTCGCCCCAGTAGCCGGCGTAGCGGTCGAGGGCGGCGGCGGAGGTGCCGTCGACCCTGGTCAGTTCGAAGGGGCCGGTGCCGGTGCCGACGGGGTTCACCGTCTTCCCCCGGTACGCCTTCGCCGCGAGGATCGACAGCTGCGGCGAGCTGAGCCGCTGCGGGACGAGGGGGTCCTCGTCGGAGGTGGTGACGACGACGGTGTCGCTGCCCTGAGCCTTCGCCGTCAGCTCGACGCCGTCCAGGATGCGCGGCTTGGGGGCGGCGCCGGCGGCCTTGGTGAGGGAGCGGACGACGGACTCGGCGGTGAGGTCCGTGCCGTCGTGGAAGGTGACCCCGTCGCGCAGGGTGAAGGTCCAGCTCTTCCCCGACTGCGTCCACTTGGTGGCGAGCGCGGGCTCGGCGTCGCCCTCCGCGTCGAGCGTCACGAGCGTCTCGGCGGTCGACCAGCGCGACAGCTTGAACGCGTCGTCGGAGAGCGGGGACAGCCCCGAACGCGGGGGCTGCATCATCGCGACGCGTATGCGGGTGCCGCCCCCTGTGTCGTCCGTGGCCGACTCCGCGCCGGCGAAGCAGCCGGTGAGCAGGGCGGAGGCGGCCGTGAGGGCGGTGGCGGGGAGCAGGCGGTGAGCGGGCAGGCGCACGGGACCCTCCGGGTAAAGGGGTGGTCAAGGGTGAATGCGCCGACCGTAGCATGATGACAATCGTTTTCAATAATTTAGCGGGGATTGGGTTCGGGGTGCGCTGTCAGCCCCCGGTCGCGTCCGTGCCGGGCAAGGTGCCCGAGCAGGTGGCGCGGCCGAAGGTGCCGGTGGCGGTCGCGCTCTGGACGTGCCGGCCGCGGACCGCGACCGTGCAGCGGGCCTGGCCCCCCTTCTCGCCGAGGACGATGCTGACGATCGGGTCCTGGCCGAGCGGTACGTCCACGGTCGCGTGCCAGGGCAGCGCTGCCGCCTTGACGACGGTGGCCTTCCCGGACTCGTCGCGGGCCTGGTAACTGATGTCGGCGGTGCCCTCGCCGGTCACCTCGTAGGTCACCGAGGCGGTGGGGGCGCGGTGTTCCGGTTCGCCCTCCCCCTGGTCGCTGTCGAGGACCCCATACAGGACGAGCCCGGAGCACGCGGCCAGCACCGCGGCCCCCGCGATCAGGCCGGCGCGGTCGGCGCGACGGGACCGTACGGGCTTTTCCGCTGCCGCGTCCGTGATAGTCGCGTCCGTTGCGGATTTCTGCATTGTGTCGCCCATTAATTCTCCCCCTCGCATAGGAACGGGGCGGTTATACACGACGCCCCGAGCGGATGGCCAGCGAGCGGAAATAACGGACACCCGGGTGACGGATAAGGGTTTCTTGCCATCTGGTTCCCGTTTTGTCTGCACAGTTGACTTTCCCTTTGCCGAGTGGCTAGAACCTCGGCGCCGCTGCGTTTCAGCAGCGTGTTCAGGTCCCGGCGCATGAGGAAAGGTTTGGTGTGAGACCCAGATGGGGCAGGCTCATAGCGTGCCTGGTGGTATCCGCGGTGACGAGTACCGCGCTACCACAGGCCGCGTATGCGGCGTCCGCTTCCGACGGTGACGACAAGGGAATTGTCGATACCGTCAAGGGCTGGTTCGCGGATGACAGCAAGGGAAACGACAAACCGCCGTCGCATGACGAATTGGGAATTGCCGACCGGCAGAAGCTCCCCCAGGGGAAGAACGACCCGAAGGCCAAGCGCGTCAAGGAGCTGACCGGACGGCGTACGGCGAATGCCCGTTTCTGGCAGCTGTCCGACGGCCGGGTCCAGGCGGAGCTGTCGGCGGTGCCGACGTCGTACCGCTCCGGGTCGGGCAGGTCGGCGGAGTGGAAGCCGATCGACACGACGGTCCGCGAGAGCGCGGCGAAGGGCTTCGAGTTCGCCAACGCCACCAACAACGGGCGCACCTGGTTCGGTGCGGACGCCGGCCGTCTGGTGCGCTTCGCGGCGCCCGACGGCCGTTCGGTCACCCTCGGCCTGGACGGCGCGGGCCGCGAGCTGAAGCCGAAGGCCAAGGGCTCCACGGTCACGTACAAGGACGCGGCGCACGGCGCGGACCTGGAGTACGCCGTGGGACCGGGCCGGGTGAAGGAGAACATCACCCTCCCCGAACGCCCCGCCGGCCCACTGAAGTTCACCTTCACGCTGAACACCGACGGGCTGGTGCCGAAGGCCCGCGAGGACGGCTCGATCGCCCTGTACGGCGAGCTGCCGCACACGCCGGAACTGGTGATCCCGGCGCCGTACATGACCGACGCGAAGAAGGCCGACCGGTCCGTCTTCGGGAAGACCTACAGCACCAAGGTCACCCAGAAGCTCACCAAGGACGGCGACGCCTGGAAGCTGACCGTCACGCCGGACACGAAGTGGCTGGCCGCCAAGGAGCGGCAGTACCCGGTCGTCATCGACCCGACGATCACCATCGCGCCGTCCCCGACCGACTCCCAGGACACCATGGTCCTGTCGGACCAGGCGTCGGTGAACTTCAACACCAGCTGGAAGCTCGCGGCGGGCAAGACCGACACCGGCACCGCCCGTTCGCTGATCAAGTTCCCGCTGAGTGAGATCCCGTCGGGCACGACGATCGACTCGGCGCGCCTGGAGATGTACTTCGACCAGTCGCACACCACCAACGCCAACGACGTCACCATCGGCGCCTACCGGGCCACCGGCGCGTGGAGCGAGTCGGCGGCGACCTGGTCCAACACCAGCGCCCTGGTGGGCGAGTTGTCCGGCACCAGCGTCCAGGTCGACGACGGCGACGCGGGCACCACGGCGGCCGTCGGCAGCTGGCCCGCCTCCACCTCCTCGCTGGCCCAGTACGGCACCGGCGGCGACTACCGGTCCAACAAGGACGCCGTCGCCGGGGACACCTACACCTGGCAGCCGAACATCAAGGAAGCGGCCAGCTACAAGGTCGAGGCCCACTACGTGGCCGCGACCGACCGGGCCACCAATGCCCCGTACACGGTGACCTCCCAGGACGGCACCGCCACCTACCCGGTCAACCAGCAGACGGGCACCAACGGCGTGTGGGCCGCGCTGAACGGCGGCTCGCAGATCAACTTCGCCAAGGGCACGGCGGGCAAGGTCGTCCTCGGCGACGGCCCGGCCTCCACGTCGACGGCGGTGATCGCGGACTCGGTGCGGCTCACCAACCCGGCGTCGATCGTGAAGAACACCGGCGAGTACAACCAGTGGCACAAGTTCCCGGTCACCGACACCGTGCAGCAGTGGCTGAACGGCACGGCCAACAACGGATTCGTGCTGAAGGCCACCGACGAGACCTCGACCGCCCCGACCGGCGGCCCGCGCTACGAGGCCGGTGACGGCGACTACGGCGGCGAGACGTCGACCATCCCGCGCCTGACGGTGACGTACGGCAAGGTCGGCACGACGCTGAACTCGCCGACGGTCGTGCACGGCACGGGTCCGGAGCTGTCGTGGAAGGCGTACTCCAACGCCACCGGAGACCCGAACCTGGACCTCGCCGAGTACCAGCTGCACCGCTCCACGCAGCAGGCGTTCACGCCGTCCGCGGCGACGCTGGTGGCCCCGGTCGACAAGGCGGTCACGGCCTACACGGACACCACCGCGACGCCGACCCCGGACTCCTCCTCGGTGGAGATCGGCCGGTCGTACTACTACCAACTCGCGGTGAAGACGAAGGACGGCCAGCTCCTCGGCTCGCCCACCCGGATCGTCGGCGTGCCGAAGGCGGGCCGCACCATGCGGCTGATCCAGGGCACCTCCGGGGTGACCGACACGACCCTGTCGTCCGCGCAGCCGACCACGAACCAGGACACCATCCAGTCCTTCAACGTCGGCCAGAAGTGGCTGAGCGTAGGCAACAACTCCTCCACGTACGGCAAGACCCGCGCGGCGATGAAGTTCACCACGTCGAGCATCCCGACCACGGCCACGGTCCTCGAATCGCGCCTGTTCATGTGGGGCGCGGAGACGACGACGGGCACCGACGGGGCGATCTACGAACTCCACGGCCTGAACCGGGACTTCGCCGAGACGACCGCGACATGGAACAACGCCACGTCGACCACGCCGTGGACGGCGACTGGCGGCGACTTCTCGGCCACCGTCTCGGACACGGTCGCGCAGGTCTCCGAGGTCGGCCGCCACTGGTGGGACGCCACCAGCCTCACCCAGGGCTGGACCAAGACGCCCTCCAGCAACAAGGGCGCCCTGGTCAAACTCAAGGACGAGACCACCACCGGCCCGCAGGAACGCACCCTGTTCCTGTCGTCGGAGGCGCCCGACCCGCAGCTCGGCCCGCTGCTGCGCGTGATCTACGTCGACTCCACCACCGACGACACGTACTACGCGCCGCAGACCCCGGCCCGGATGACCCCCAACTCCACCTACACGGTGGACATGACGGTCACCAACACCACGTCCAGTGCCTGGGCGTCCGGTGAGCGCGTGATGTCGTACACCTGGAAGCTCCCCGACGGCACGGACGTGACGACCGGCGGCAACCAGGCCTCCACGGCGATCCCGGCGCTCTCGCCGGGCCAGTCGGCGACCATCCAGGCCACCGTCAACACGCCGATCAACTCGGACTCGGGCAACAAGCGCACCGACTACGTGCTGGGCTGGGACGTCAAGAAGGTCTCCGACGGCACCTGGCTGTCCGCCGCGACCGGCGGCATCCCGTCGCTGAAGCAGAACGTGGCGGTCGAGGACCCGACGTCGAACGCGCTGGGTCTGGAGAAGTTCTACTCCTACACCGGCAAGAACACCGGCGCCGGTTCGACGGTGATGAACAACCTGGCCTCGGGCAACTCGGTGTGGTCCTACAACGCGTTCACGAACCCGGGCCGCGGACTGACCACCTTCGCCCGCTTCTCCTACAACTCGCTCGACACCTCCGACACGGTGCTCGGCGCGGGCTGGTCCGGGCAGGCGGCGGGGCCGATACGGCTGGGCGCGCCGCTGGACTTCCATCCCAACCCGAACCCGACGGAGATCCGTCTCCCCGACGGCGACGGCACCACGCACGTCTTCCGCAAGCAGGCGGACGGGTCGTGGAAGGCGCCGGCGGGCGTGCACTACAAGGTCACGATGAAGGCGGGCCTGGACTGTACGCCGGACAAGGACCCGGTGCCGGACGCCTGGACGCTGATGCGCCCCGACGGCACGCGGTTCCTCTTCGGCTGCGACGGCTACCTGACGTCCACGGTCGACAAGAACGGCAACACGCAGACGTACACCTACGAGGAGCGCAGGTCCAACAACAAGCCGACCAAGTTCCTCACCTACATCACCGACCCGGCGTCCCGTCAGTCCCTGACCGTCGCCTACTACAAGAAGGGCGACGCGTCGTACGACTACATCGACGACACGGGCGCCAAGGTCAGCGGCACCAACCTGACCAACTCGAAGATCTACGACCACGTGAAGTCCATGACGGACATCTCGGGCCGCAAGATCTCCTTCTTCTACACGACGAAGGGCCTGCTCGGGCAGTTCGTGGACGGTGACGGCTCGTCCCAGCCGAAGACCTTCAAGTTCACCTACGACGCCACCCAGGGCAACAAGAACGTCAAGCTGGTCACGGCCACCGACCCGCGCGGGCACGGGACGCAGCTGGCGTACTACGCGCCGCAGGCCGGTGACGACCCGAAGTACCACTGGTGGACGAAGACGATCACCGACCGTGTGCAGGGCGACACGGGCTTCGCGTACGCGGCGAACGCCACGAACACGAAGTTCGTCGACGCCACGGTGACGGACGCCGAGTCGCACACGAGCAAGTACGTGACGGACGACTTCGGCCGCCCGGTCCAGACGACCAACGCCAAGTCCCAGAGCACGCAGATGAGTTGGGACGCGGACAACAACGTCACGTACCTGGAGGAGGCCAACGGCGCCAAGACCGCGTACTGCTACGACCAGAAGACGGGCTACCCGCTCTGGCAGCGTGACGCGGAGAACAACAAGTCGGGCGTACCGGCGCAGTCCGACTGCGCGCCGGGCACCTACCCGGCCAATGCCTCGAAGTACGAGTACCAGACGCGCGCGGACGGCTTCTCGGCCGACCTGTTCCGCAAGACGTCGCCGGAGAACCGTGCCTGGCAGTTCGGCTACGACACGTTCGGCAACCTGAAGACGGTCACGGACCCGAAGGGCGTCGCGACCACGACGGCGGGTGACTACACCACGTCGTACGAGTACGACTCCTACGGCGAGCTGACCAAGGCGACCGACGCCAACGGGCACGCGACGACGTACAGCGCCTTCGAGTCGACCGGATACCCGGCGAAGATCACCGACGCGAAGCTCAAGTCGACGCTGTTCGAGTACGACGTGCGGGGCCAGGTCACCAAGGTCACCGACGCCAAGCAGAAGGTCACCACACAGACGTACGACACGTTCGGACGTCCGCTGGTCAACACGGTGCCGAAGAACCAGGACACGGGTCTTCTGATCACGACCCCGGCGCCGGTGTACGACGAGAACGACAACGTCACCAAGTCGACGGCGCCCAGCGGTGCGGTGTCGACGGCGGTGTACGACAACACGGACCAGGTCACGTCGGCGACGGCTCCGGCGAACAACCAGACCAGCCCGCGTACCTCGACGTACACCTACGACAAGGCCGGCAACCTCAAGTCGACGACGGAGCCCAAGGGCACGGCGACTACGACGGACACGACCGACTCCGTCACGACGAACTACTACGACGAGATCTACCAGCTCACGTCCATCCTGAACGCCAAGGGCGACAAGCTCTCGTACGAGTACGACAACGTCGGCAACGTCGTCACGGTCGTCGACCCGAAGAAGAACGCGACGGCGGACACGACCGACTACACGAACAAGACCGCCTACGACCTGGACCATCGGCTCACGTCCGTCACGGACGCGGCCGGCAAGATCACCAAGCGGGCCTACGACAAGGACTCGCTGGTCACGTCGACCACGGACGCGGAGAACAACACCACGCTCATCACCTACGACGAGCGTGGCAAGACCACCCAGGTTCAGGTGCCGCACGAGGGCTCCTCGCCGATCACGTACCGCACCACGAAGTACGAGTACGACCAGGTCGGCAACGCCACCAAGGTGCTCACGCCGCGGGCGACGGCGGCCGGTGCGACGACGGCCTTCACCGGCCGCACCGAGTACGACGAGCTCAACCGCCCGGTCAAGCAGTACCAGCCCTACGACCCGGCGGACGGCCGCTACAACGACCCGAACGTCTACACGCGCACGGACTACGACGACGTGGGCCGGGTGGCGAAGACCTCGCTGCCGCCGTCGGAGGGCGAGACGGTCCGTAACGACACCAGCTACGAGTACTTCGACAACGGGTGGGTGAGGAAGTCCACCGATCCGTGGGCCATCGTCACCGACTACGACTACGACAACCTCGGCGCCCAGACGAAGCGGACGATCTCCGCCGCGGACGGCTCGTCGAACCGCACTCTGACGTGGTCGTACTACCCGGACGGCAGCCTCAAGTCCCGCGCGGACGATGGCGTTCCGGCAGGCCAGTCGGTGGTCCTGGCGGACAACTCCGACACCCAGAACACGTCGAAGACCGGCACCTGGACGTCCGGTGACATCGCCGGCCAGCAGGGCTACGACCACCTCACGCACGCGGCCGGTACGGGTACTGACTCGTTCACGTGGACGCTCAACACCCCCAAGGACGGCACGTACGCCGCGTACGTGAAGTTCCCGAAGGTGACGGGCGCCGCGACCACGGCGAAGTACACGCTGACATACGACGGCGGGACGGTCGACAAGACGATCGACCAGAACGCGACCGCGAACCAGGGCACCTGGGTCTCGCTGGGCTCCTACGCCTTCAAGCAGGGCAACGCGGCCAAGCTCCAGCTGTTCCAGAACGGCGGCGGTGTGGTGGCCGCGGACGGCGTGAAGCTCGTCCGGGACACCAGCGGCGACCCGGCCGACACGGAGAAGAAGAACTTCACCTACTCCTACGACCTCAACGGCAACCTGACGCAGATCGACGACACTTCGTCGACGGCGAAGATCGACGCCTACGCGATCACCTACACGGGCCTCAACGAGGTGCAGAAGGTGAGCGAGTCGCTGGCTGGGACGGAGAAGAAGGCGACGTCGTACGCATACGACGCGAACGGCCAACCGGACACGATCACGCATCCGGACCAGTTCGCCAAGTACACCTACGATCTGCGGGACTTGGTGAAGACGGTCTCGGTCGGCAAGTCCGCCACGGACGCGTCGCCGAAGGTGACGTCCTACACGTACACCGACCGCGGGCAGAAGCTCCAGGAGACCAAGGCCAACGGCAACACCGTCGACTACACGTACTACTTGGACGCGGCGCTGAAGACGTCGACGGAGAAGAAGCCGGGCGGCACTCTCGTCGACTCGCACACCTATGCCTACGATCCGAACGGGAACAAGGCGCAGGACGTGGCGAAGAAGATGAGCGCCGACGACCACGCGGCGTACTTGTCGTCGACCACGGGCTATACCTACGACCCGGCCGACCGGCTGGCGCAGTCGGTGAAGACCGGCAACGGCGCGGGCACCGACACGTACGTGCACGACGACAACTCCAACGTCGTCAGTCAGACGGTCGACAACGTCACCAGCACCTACAACTACGACCGCAACCGCCTGCTGAGCGCCACCACCGGCAGCTCCACGGCCAACTACGACTACGACCCGTTCGGCCGTCAGGCGTCGGTGGCGTCGGGCGGCAAGGTCGTCGAACGGAGCGTGTACGACGGCTTCGACCACGTCGTGGAGTCCCAGAAGATGGACGACACGGGGGCGATGAAGTCGACGACGTACGCCTTCGACCCGATGGACCGCACCGTGTCCCAGACGGCGGACGGCAAGACGACGGACTTCGCGTATCTGGGCCTCTCGTCCGAGGTCCTGGATGAGAAGGTCGCCGGCACGCTGACCAAGTCGTACCAGTACAGCCCGTGGGGCGAGCGCCTGTCGCAGGTCAAGCACAACAGCGACGGCACGACCGAGGACGGCTACTACGGCTACAACGGCCACACCGACGTCGAGACCCTCACGGACAAGAACGGCGACACGAAGGCGACCTACGGCTACACCGCTTACGGCAAGGACGACTCGTCCGAGTTCACCGGTATCGACAAGCCGGACGCGGCCAACCCCACGAAGGAGGCGTACAACGCCTACCGCTTCAACTCCAAGCGGTGGGACGCCCAGTCCGGCACCTACGACATGGGCTTCCGCGACTACAGCCCCGGGCTGAACCGGTTCACGACGCGGGACATGTACAACGGGGCGCTTGCGGACATGGGGCTCGGGGTCGATCCGTACTCGGGTAACCGGTACGCGTTCGGGGGCGGCAATCCGGCCACGAACGTGGAGTTCGACGGCCACCGGCTCCTGTGCGGCGACGCGGGCGACGCGGCTTGCCCGACCTCGACCTCGGCCTCGGACAGCGAAGCCGCGGAGCCCTGGTACAAGGACCTCAGCGGAAACCACGACACGGCAGTCGGCATGGCGACGAGCTGGCTCAAGTCCCAGTACCCGGGAGACGACTTCGACAACGAGGTGCGGATCGACGGCGGATCGGCCAAGGGGAACGGCGAGTACGGCTGGGCGGACATTGTCCGCTGGGGCAAGGGCCGGGTCGAGGTCTGGGAGGTGAAGCAGGCCGGCGGCCCGGCAGAGGCGGCGGGCCCCGCTCAGCTCAGGAGGTACATCACTGAGCTTCAGAAGATGCTGGCGGCGGCCGGCGACAACCGCAGGGTTGTGGCGGGCGGCGACATCGTTCCCGAACTCGGTCCCACGCCGAGTCTCAGCAATCCCAACAAGATGATCACAGCAAGATCCACGACGGGAGGCATCATCACCTACGACGTGAGCGACCGCGACGATGATCCGAAGGCGCCCACGCCCCGTGCGACGGTGACTCCCTCCCCGTCGGCCCAGTCCTCGCCAACCCCGGCCTCGGACGGCGGCAAACGTCCCGAATGGGCCAGGACCCGTCCGCTGTACCAGCCGAAGCCGGACCTTATTCCGGCGGCCAGCGTGGCAGACGGCGCCTGGTCCCTGTCAGGAATGGTGAATTCAATCGGCGATTGGTGGCATCGGAACGTCGGACTCCATGACTGGTCGCAGAGTCCATTCGCTCCGACCGGTCCTGTGGGGCCCCTCCCGATGCCGGTACCGATATTCCCGTAGGGTATTCGTAGGCCCGTAGGGTACTTGTCGTCCCGTTGGGTACTCGTAGGCTTTTCCCCCTCGCCGTCAAGTCGTACCGACGGCGAGGGGGAAAAGCTGTTGGATGACTTCTTGCTCTGGTATGCTCCCGGTCGGCGACTTGCAGGCCGAGAACTTTAACTAATGGTTAGGTGATTTCGCGTGGCCGAGGGTGGATTCGTGGTGCGGGGCGAGATCGATGTCGAGTTCCATTCCGAGGCCAAGTACTCGAACACCATGCGGGAGTGGTTCGAAGGTGCTTTGCGTGACCTCTTCTCTGATGAGCTGGAGGCCATCCTCGGCGGACCTCCGCTCGACCCGAAGGGGATGCGCGGAGGCGTGCCACTCGGTCCTCCGGATTCATGGTGGGGCTTCTGCTCGCTGACTGAGCGAGTCGGGCGCAACCTTCGCGATTCGGCAAGAGTTATTTCCGAGAAGAACCTCGATTGGTTCTACCGCAAGATTTCCAGCGGCCCTTTCTCTGCCACGGTCGGTATCTCCAAGTTGGGCGACAACGGCAGCCCTCGGCTCCGATTGGCCCGAATCACGGTCGAGCGTCAAGAAGGGGCGGAATCGTGGGTACGACTCGGCTGTGACATTCCTGAGTATTCCCTGCGCGACTCCGGATTTCAGGGAGCCTTCCTGCGCTTCATGAAGACCCAGGCGAACACACTGGGTCCGTCGTTCGGTCACGTCGCTCATCGTTACAACCTGGAGAACACGGCTCTGGAGGAGGTGCTTGGCCCGCCTTGGCTGCTGGCCGAGCAGACGGTACCCGAGAGTCGGCAGTATCTCCGTGGCTACAGTTGGGTGACGCTGTGTCCGAAGGAGCTTTCTTCCGCTCTGGGCGGGAAACAGGAATTGCTGGAATCCGGGGCCTTCTGCGAAGTTGAGGAATTGGCCGACGGTGCAATCTGGCTCCAGGCCACCCCTGAATTCGCGGCGTACGACGACAACCATGCGCGAGCCGTGTGGGCGGCGGTGTCACCGGCGCTCCGCCCCGGTGTGCCCATGCGCTCCGAACCTCAGCCGACCGATCCGCCTCTTCATGTGGTGTACGAGGACGCACGCAACGCGAAGCCGTGACCGGGGTAGGGGTGCGGTTGCCCCCGGACTCAAGTGGCCCGCGGGCCCTGATTTTCCCGAGGGTGAAGTGATCGATCGACTGGTGGAAGTCACCCACTGGGAGCCGTGTCAGGCGGAGATGTCCTGGGGCGAGACCGAGGAACGTCTCGGCCTGTCGCTGCCCGAGGACTACAAGCGCCTCGCCGCGGTCTTCGGCAAGGGGCTCTTCTCCGACTTCCTGAAGATCCTTTCCGTCGCTCCGGGGGGAGCCTTCGACCTGGCCACCACCTGGCAGGGTTTCAGCGCTGATGCTCCTGCCGGGGGTGACGACCCGCTGTACGCGCCGTACGGGATGTACCGGCCCGGCCAAGTGGGGCTGATCCCGTGGGGTTTCGGACAGATGGAGAACGAGTATCACTGGCTCGCCGGCGGCAAGCCGGCGGATGAGTGGCCCATCGTGACGCGGGGGCGGGGGTACCGGGAGTGGCGCCAGTTGGACATGTCCACACCCGAGTTCATTTACCGGGTGGTGGCAGACCCGGAGTTCGAACCCTTTTCCATCGCCGCCCTGGTGCCCGAGCCGTTTTTCGCACCGGCTCTGGAAATCGGCCTCTGAGACTGCGGAACGCCGGCATGAAGCCGGACCTTGACTACAAGGGCCTCGACATCGTGCCGGGCTTCGATCTGTCAATGCCCCGCCGCCAAGGCGACGCCCCCGCCCATCGTTGTTCCGGAACTGGTAGCAAAGGAACATCACCAATCACGACTGGTCAAACAATCCCGCCGATCGCCCTCTTCTCGCCGGGCGGCAGTAAGATATTGTTGCGTCGGCCGAACAATGAAATGGGAGAAGCGATGGGATATTGGGGATATTTCGCTGTTGCCGAATCCGCCTCCCCGCTTGGTGGCCTGGCCTGTATGCGGGCGACCCCAGGGTTGACACTGAATCGGCGCCTGTCGGGAGATTGGCAGGTCTGGGAGCATCCGGCGGAGCCTGGCCTTGAGGCCGATGACCTGGCCATTGCTCTTGCCGAGGAAACCGGCAAGCCTGCGCTTGTCGGATTTGTGATGGACAGTGATTGCGTGGTGATCGAGGCCGCCGACTCCAGCAATGGGGCTTGGACTGCCTGTCTGAGTCCCAAAGCAATGGCGGGCTATCTGGCTGAAGCGGGGCAGCAGCTGGAGGACTGGATGTTGACACCAGAGCAGGCTGCGACACACGCCGTCAACTGGGCTCACTTGACGGGGCGCCTGGTGGCGAGTGCCTCGCTGGCCGAGGTCTTCCAAAAGGAGGCCGATCCGTTCGCAGAGGATCTTTTCTTCACCTTGTTGGAGAGCTTGCGTCTCGTATGAGGGTGAAGACGTCTTTGCGTCAAGGCGCTGTTCACGGTGTACGTGCTGCGCGTCCACGGCGGGGATCCGTTCGATGCCTGGGCGAGCGTGCGGGAGAGAGAGCGGTGTGATGAAGTGATCGATCGACTGGTGGAAGTCACCCATGCGGAGCCGCGTCAGGCGGAGAAGGGGCAACGATGACTCAGGGGCCGATCGACCTGATCCGCCTGGTCGGCGGAGGCAACAGCGTCGTCCTTCGGATCACGGGACGGGAGACGGGGCGAGGGGCGCGCATGTCCGACGTGCTGACGAGCGAGTTCGTGGTCGATACGCCGTTCATCAGCGGAACCCTCAATGACTGGGTGTTTCCTGCTGACTTGGCCGAATGGCAGCAATGTCTCGACGCGCTCGACGCCGGGGAACCGGCCATCACCTGGCGTGAGGCCGTACGAGGCCCCGCCCTGTCCATCGAACGCGACGAGGCCGAAGAGCGACTCTGCGTCACTATCAGGGACGATGCGTCGACTCTGACAACAGTGACCGTGACGGTACCTTTCGCCGACTCCTGGTTCGACGACGCCTACGACCGCCTCGAACAGGTCTGGAAGACCTGGCCTCCGGCCGAGGACCAGTGAACCTGCATTCAGCGAGGTTCAGATGCGGATCGATCGCCGGGTGCGATGGTCACTTCGGAATGCCGATGACGTGGTTGACGGCCGATGCCGCGTCGTCGGCGACATAGGTGGGCCGATACGCCGCCTCGGTCCATGGACGGCCCCCCGACACCCAGACGCTCTGCGCGCCGATCCCCATCGCCCCGCGGATGTCGGCGTGCGCCGAATCGCCGACCACCCAGGCCTGGTGAAGGGAGACCCCGGTGGCTTCCGCTGCCGCGTGGAAGATCTCCGGGGCGGGTTTCTTGTGGCCGATCGCCTCGGAGACCACCCAGCCGTGGACGATCCCGTCGAGCCGAGTGTTCCGGATCTTCGCTTCCTGCTGTGCCACGCGGCCGTTGGTGACGATCACGCACGTCCAGCCGGCGGCGATCGCACGGCCGAGTGCGTCGCGGGTGACGTCGGGCAGGACGACGCGATCGGCGGCGCCCCGGTCGAGAAAGGTCCGGGCGGCGCTCACGGGGAGGGCCGCGCCGTAGCGGTCGGCCATGGCCTGGGCGACATCATGCCGGGGCGTGTAACCGCCGGCGTCGACGGAGAGCAGCCAGTCGAGGTCGGTCATGGGCAGGGCGTGCTCCGCGAAGAAGGCGGTCGCCGCCTCCCCGAAGGCGGCATCGCGGTCGACGAGCGTGTTGTCGAGGTCGATCAGCAGCAGAGGCATACCTACAGCCGTGCTCCCTTCAACGCCATGTGCAGCAGCAGCCGGTCCTCCCCGTCGTCCAGGTCCAGCCCCGTGAGCTGCTCGACCCGTGACAACCGGTAGTAGAGCGTCTGCCGATGGATTCCCAGTTCCGCCGCCGTTCGCCCCGCCTGGCCCGCGCAGTCGAGGTAGACCTCGGCGGTGCGGGCGAGTTCGCGGTGGGCGGGGGAGAGCAGGGTGCGTACGACGGGGTCGTGGGCGGCCTCCGCAGGGAGCTGGGTCAGCAGGCGGAACGGGCCGATGGACGCCCACTCGGCGATCGGCCCCAGCCGGGGCTCGGCCAGGACCGCGCGGGCCGCGGCCGACGCCTCCCGCCACGCGGCACCCAGCTCCACCAGCCCGGCGCGGGCGGCCGCGATACCGGCGGTCGGCCCTGTATCCCCGCCCACCGTCCCGCCACTCCCGCCACTCGGGCCACCCCCGCTCACCGTCCCGCCGGGCGCCCGCTCCAGCAACCGCCCCGCCGCCGACGTCGCCGGTGTCAGGACGTCCGCCGCGCGCAGCCGTACCAGCAGGGCGAGGCAGTGAGACGTCGGTCCCCACGGCAGGGTGCACAGCGCCGTCGCCCCCGGCACCGTACGGACCGACGGGGCGTCGTCCGGGTCGGCCGAGGGCCAGGGGGCCACGCACACCACCGTGTGGAGGGTGTCCGCGCGGGGGCCGAGGGCCGTGCGGAGTTCGGCGACGGCCATGTCGCGCTGCCAGTCCCGCTCCGCGGTGAGCACCGCCCGCAGCTCCCGGCTCAGGTCCGCCCCGTGCTGGGCCTCGTCGGCGAGCAGCGCGCCGATGCGGGCCGTCACCTCCATGGCCGCGCTCAGCTGTCCCTCGCCCGGGCCCGGATCGTCGTCCAGGAGCCAGACGTAACCGAGGACGACCCCCCGATGGCGTACGGGGAGACAGATCCGCCCGCGATACACCCCCGCCTCCGGGGTCGGCGGGATGCGGACCGGGCCGGTCGCCCGTGTGATGCCGAAGCCCTCGAACCACGTCCGGACGGCCGCCGTCGAGCGGCGGGTCAGGATCGAGCGGGTGCGCACCGGGTCCAGCGCCGAGGCGTCGAGATCGCCCTCGCTGTCGTACGCGCCGAAGGCGATCAGCTCGAAGTCCCGGTTCTCCAGCGTGGCCGGTGCGCCGAGCAGCTCCGAGATCTCGTCGACCAGCTCCTGGTAGTCACCCTTGGGGTCCTTGTATTCGGCCGTCACTTGGGCATTCTCCCGCATTTCCGCGTGCCTTCATACATCTGTCTGAGATCTGCGGCACGGATGCGTGACAGCTGTCGATGGCAGACGAACGGAGGGATCCTTATGTTTCACGGTAGTTGCCCGTGCCGTACCCGAATATTCGGGAATCGGCCTCATATACGTTGGTATGTGGAGGTTCCCGTGCTGGGTCCCGTGATTCTCGCCGCGTCGCGCAGCGACCGGATCCGACGGCTGATCTCGGCGGCCCCGGTCACCAAGCAGGTCGTCGACCGCTTCATCCCCGGCGAGACGGTGGACGACATCGTCCCGGTCGTCCAGGACCTCACCGATCAGGGCCTGGAGCTGACGATGGACGTCGTCGGCGAGCACATCACCACGCCCGAGCAGGCCGCCGCCGCCCGGGACGCGTATCTGGAGCTCATCGACCGGCTGAAAGGGCTGGAGCTGGGCACTCGCGCCGAGGTGTCCGTCAAGCTGTCCATGTTCGGACAGGCGCTCGACGGCGGCCACGAACTCGCCCTCGCCAACGTCCGTCCCGTCGTCGAGGCCGCCACCGCCATCGGTACGACCGTCACGCTGGACGCGGAGGACCACACCACCCTCGACTCGATGTTCGCCATCCACGAGGAGCTGCGGAAGGACTTCCCCCAGACCGGCTGTGTCATCCAGGCCTACCTCTTCCGCACCGAGGCCGACGCCCGCCGCCTCGCCGCGAACGGCAGCCGCGTACGGCTCGTGAAGGGGGCGTACAAGGAGCCCGCCGAGGTCGCCCACCAGCACAAACGGGAGATCGACAAGGCGTACGTCCGGATCCTGAAGGTCCTGATGGAGGGCGAGGGGTACCCGATGATCGGGTCCCACGACCCCCGGCTCATCTCCATCGCCCAGGAACTCGCCCACCGCGCCGCGCGCGAGCTCGACGCGTACGAGTTCCAGATGCTGTACGGGATCCGGAGCGACGAGCACCTGCGACTGGCCGCCGAAGGCCACCGCGTGCGCGTCTACACCGCCTATGGCACCGACTGGTACGGCTACTTCATGCGGCGCCTCGCGGAGAAGCCGGCCAACCTGCGCTTCTTCGCCCGCTCCCTCGTCACCAAGGGCTGACCCACCCGCTCAGTAAGGAGTTACGCAAACCATGGACGCCGTGACCCAGGTCCCCACCCCCGTCAATGAGCCGGTGCACGGCTACGCCCCCGGCTCGCCCGAGCGCGCCCGGCTGGAGACCAAGCTCAAGGAGCTGGCCGACAACCCCATCGACCTGCCCTGCACGATCGGCGGTGAGAAGCGGATGGGCGGCGGCGAGCGCTTCGACGTCGTCCAGCCGCACAACCACAAGGCCGTCCTCGGTACCTACCGCAACGCCACCCAGCAGGACGCGCAGGACGCCGTCGACGCGGCCCTCGCCGCCGCGCCCGCCTGGCGCGCCATGTCCTTCGACGACCGCGCCGCGATCATCCTGCGCGCCGCCGAACTGCTGTCCGGCCCGTGGCGCGAGACGCTCGCCGCCTCCACCATGCTCGGGCAGTCCAAGACCGCCCAGCAGGCCGAGATCGACTGTCCCTGCGAGCTGATCGACTTCTGGCGCTTCAACGTCAAGTACGCCCGTGACCTGCTCGCCGAGCAGCCCCCGGCCAACTCCCCGGGCGTCTGGAACCGTCTCGACCACCGCCCGCTGGAGGGCTTCGTCTACGCGATCACGCCGTTCAACTTCTCGGCGATCGCGGGCAATCTGCCGACGGCCCCGGCCCTCATGGGCAATGTCGTCGTCTGGAAGCCGTCCCCGACGCAGACCCACGCGGCCGTGCTCCTCATGCGGCTCCTGGAGGAGGCCGGTCTGCCCAAGGGCGTCATCAACCTCCTCACCGGCGACGGCGTCGAGGTCTCCAAGGTCACCCTCGAGCACCGCGACCTGGCCGGTATCCACTTCACCGGCTCGACCAGGACCTTCCAGTACCTGTGGAAGACGGTCGGCAACAACATCGAGAAGTACCGCACCTACCCGCGCATGGTCGGCGAGACCGGCGGCAAGGACTTCGTCGTCGCCCACCCCAGCGCCGACCCCGCGATCCTCAAGACCGCCCTGACCCGGGGCGCCTTCGAGTACCAGGGCCAGAAGTGCAGCGCGACCTCCCGGGCGTACGTCCCGGCGTCGATCTGGAACTCCGGCTTCCGCGAGGAGTTCGCGGCCGAGGTCGACGGCGTCACGATGGGCGACGTCACCGACCTGTCGAACTTCATCGGCGCCGTCATCGACGAGCGCGCCTTCGCCAAGAACAAGGCCGCGATCGACCGCGCGAAGTCGGACCCGGCCTGCACGATCGTCGCGGGCGGCTCCTACGACGACTCGGTCGGCTACTTCGTCCGCCCGACGGTCGTGGAGTGCACGGACCCGGCCAATGAGGTCTTCACGACCGAGTACTTCGGCCCGTTCCTCGCCGTCCACGTCTACGAGGACGAGAAGTACGAGGAGATGCTGACCCAGATGGAGTCGGTGTCCGACTACGCGCTGACCGGCTCGGTCATCGCGGGCGACCGCGCGGCGGCGGCGTACACGATGGAGAAGCTGCGCTACGCGGCCGGCAACTTCTACATCAACGACAAGTCGACCGGCGCCGTCGTCGGCCAGCAGCCCTTCGGTGGCGGTCGCGCCTCCGGCACCAACGACAAGGCAGGCGCCCCGCAGAACCTGATGCGCTGGACCCTGACCCGCGCCATCAAGGAGACGCTGGTTCCGCCGACCGACTACCCGTACCCGCACATGGGCTGACCTCCTCTCAGCCCGACAGCCGCCCCCGCTCCGGAAGCCCGGAGCGGGGGCGGCCCCATGCGGAGGGTCTGTCAGGCGGGTATATCAGCGGTCGCAGCTCGTACGGCCCTCGTACCAGCGGCAGGCAAGGGCAGCGAACCCGCCGTCCGCCACGACCGGAACGGTGAGCGTGTCACCGCCGCGCACGACGTGCGGCTCGCGGACCAGCCCCGACGGACCGTCGGTGACCGTCTCCACGAGCCACTTGCCCGCACCGAGACGCATGGGTACGTCCACGCTCTGGGCCGCCCCCGCGAACGTACCGCCGATGAACCAGCGTCCGTCGGCGGAGCGACGGGCCAGAACGGCCGAGCGGCCCGGATCGCCGGTCAGCAACCGGGTCTCCTCCCACCCGCTCGGCAGTTGCTCCAGGAAGCGGCGGGCCTCAGGACGGGCGTCGTACGACTCGGGAGTGCCGGCGAGGTTCTGGATGCCGGACTCGTACAGGACGGTCAGACCCAACTCGCCCGCGTCGGAACCGACGTTGGGGCGGTACGGGCGGTGGAAGGCGCCCGGCGTGAAGTCCATGGAGCCGATGACGTTACGGGTGAAGGGGAGCGCGGCCAGCTGCTCCGGGGTGTTGTTGCGCTTCTCCTCGCCGCCGACGCCCTCCAGGGTCATCACCTGCGGCCAGGTGCGCTGGATGCCCTTGGGGATCGTGGAGCCATGGAAGTTGACCATCAGGTGGTGCCTGGCGGTGGACTCCAGGACATCGTCGTACCAGCGCATCCGCTCCTGCGACTCCGAGTCCATGAAGTCGATCTTCACCCCCTTGACGCCCCAACGCTCAAGGGTGGACAGCCACTTCTCGCGCTCCACGGGGTCGGTGAGCAGGGTGTAGTGGAGCCAGACCTGGATGCCCACGCCGCGCTCCTTGCCGTAGCGCACCAGCTCCGGCATCCAGTTGTCCGTCTGCCAGTCGGGGTCGATGACCTCCCACTCGCCGGGCTTGAAGTACCAGCCCGCGTCGACGACTTCGTACGGCCAGTTCCGCTCGGCCGCGTAGTCGACGTACTTCTTCTGCGCCTCCAGGCTCTGCCCGGCCTCCTTGCCGCCCGCGAGCCAGGTCCACAGGGCCGGGCCCGGCTTGATCCAGGAGGTGTCGCGGACGCGGGACTTGGGGGCGAGGTCGTCGGTGAACGTCGACTCGGTGACGGTCGCCAGGTCACCGGTGATCACAGCGCGCCAGGGCGTGGTGAGCGGACCGTCCGTCTCGACCGGCTCGTCGTTCCACAGACTCACGCCGTACGTCGAGGAGTCCGCGGTGTGCGTGAGGTGGGCGCCGGAGTAGCCGCCGTTCAGGTCGGACTCGGCGATCAGGGCGTAGCCGGCGTCCGTCTTGAAGAGGGACTGCATCATGTACGTGCCCGCCGGGGCGCCGGCCGCCGACTGGTAGCGGGTGAAGGGGAGTTCGTTGTCCGCGCGGTAGCGGCCGAGTACGGCTTCGGCGCTGGTGGGGAGGGTGAAGGCGGAGGCTTCGCGCAGGACGTCGCCGTGGTCGTCGGGAAGGATGTAGCGGTAGGCGACGCCGTCCGGGGCCACGCGGGTCAGCAGGTCCAGGCGGGCGCCGTCGGCGGTGCGGAAGCGGAAGCGGGACTCGGTCATCCGGACGACTCGCTGGTGCGACTTGCCCGTGGGGACCGTGTACTGCTCCGCGATCGTGCGGTCGGTACGTCCGGTGAGCGTCAAGTCCTTGGAGAAGTCGGCCTGTTCGGTGACCAGGCCGAGAGGGGACGGCTCGATGACCGTACGGCCGTCACGTTTCACGGCGAGGGTGGGGTGGCCGTCGGCCGGGTCGAGGCTCACCACGGCCGTGGGGGAGCCGTGCGGGCCGCGTACCTCCCAGGAGGCCGGGGCCGCGCCGGGTTCGGCGCGGGCCGGGAGTGCTGCCACGGCTGTGGCGAGGAGTGCGGAACAGAGCGTCAATACGGTGGTTCTGGCCCGGATGTGGACCACCATGGGGAACCCCTCCTTGTCGCAGTCATCCGATGACTGTGAGCGTGGAGGGGCTATTGAGGCCTGTCAAGGAATCTGACAGCATCAGACATCGGATTGCTGATGGTCCGTTCAGTACGGCTCCGCCATGACGGAGACTGTGACTGTGACTGTGACTGTGACGACCGAGACTGTGACCACCGACGACGGCGTACGGCTGTGGGCGCACCGATCGGGCCGGGGCACCCCGCTGGTGCTGTGCCACGGCGGGCCCGGGCTGTGGGACATGTTCGAGGACCTGGCCGCGATGTTCGACGGCGAGGCCACGACGGTCCGCTGGGACCAGCGCGGCTGCGGGCGGTCGCAGCGGTGTGACGGGCCGTGGACGAGCGAGCGGTTCGTGGCCGATCTGGACGCCGTACGAGCGCACTTCGCGCTGGAGCGCATGGTGCTGCTCGGTCATTCCTGGGGCGCGCAACTGGCGTTGAGCTACGCGCTGGCGCACCCGGAGCGGGTCGGCGCGCTGATCTACGTGAGCGGTACGGGCATCGGGCCGGACGCCGACTGGCACCCCGCCTTCCGGGCGAACTTCCTCGCCCGGCTCGGTGAAGTGCCCGAACGGCTCGCCCGCTGGCAGGAGTTGACGGACCGGCCACGGCTCACCGAGGAGGAGGACCGGGAACGCGCGGTCCTCCAGTGGTCGATCGAGTTCGAGGACCGCGAGCGCGCCCCGGAGCACGCAGGCCGCATGGCCGACCCGTGGTTCGGGATCAACCACGAGTCCAACAAGGCGCTGAACGAGGAGCGGAAGCGGGCGTGGGGCACGCCCGAGCTGTACGCCGCCTGCCAGGCCCTGGACCTGCCCGTGCTCGTCGTGGACGGCGATCGGGACATCCGGCCGCGCTCGGCGGTCGACTCGCTGGAGCGGGCCCTGCCGCGCGTGCGGCGGGTGATCCTGCCGGGCGCCGGGCACCTGCCGTGGGTCGAGGATCCGAAGGGGTTCCGTGCGGCAGTGGCCAACGCCCTCGCGTGGTGACGAAACCGCAGGTCACGGCAGTGTGAGCCACGGCACCGTCTCAGATAGTAGGAAGTCCGAGTAGTTCTGGAGACACGGGCGTCATCCTCCCTTAACTTTGAAGGAGCCGAACGTCTCGCTCGACCCAGCGAATGGCGGTCGTGAGCCGGGCCCCGTGCAGGCAACCCCTGCGGCACCGCTCCCCGCCTCCTCCGGCGTCTCGTAACCCACCATTCCGCACTCCGGAATCTCGAAGGAGTCGATTTCCCATGGCCGAGACGACCGCACACCGCCGAGTCCGCCGTATCTCCCGTACGAGCGAGTCCGACCGCAAGAACGCCGCCGCCGCACTCCAGCGCGCCCTCGACCGCCGCGACAACGGCGGCGCGACCGGCCACTGAACACCGAGCGGCCACTGAACACTGACCGCCCACTGAACACCGACCGCCCACTGAACACAGTGGCGATCCATTAGCCGGGAGCCGCCCCGTACGAGGTGCGGCGCGGTCTCAACCGCCGCGCCGCACCTCGAAGTGGTCGATGCGCTCCCCGCTCTGCGCCAGCGCCGACACCTTCAGCTTCGGGACGGCACCGCTCTCCGCCTCCACCGAGAGGAGCGAGAAGCCCCGGTAGCGCACCCGCGACCACTGAACGGTCTCCGGCTTGGACTGCTTCGACTTCGTCCACCGGAAGGTCTCGACCGACTCCCGGTCCGTGACGTGCCCTTCGTAGCTCTCCTTCACGCCCGCCGGAAAGCCGTACAGATCCTTGCCGCCGCCGCCCGCCGTGACGTACACGGTCCCGTCGCGGGTCGGATCCGTGGCCGCGCCGATCGGGACCGGCCTGCCGACCTCGCCGTTCTTGATGGCGTCGGTGCGCTCGTAGACATGGTTGTGCCCGTTGATCACCAGGTCCACCTGGTGCCGGGCGAACAGCGGCAGCCACTCGGCGCGCACGCCCCCGTCGGAGGCGTGCGAGGAGGTCGAGTAGGCGCAGTGGTGGAAGAAGACGACGACGAAGTCGATGCCCTCGGCGGCCCGCAGCTCAGTCAGCTTCCGGTCCAGCCAGGCCGTCTGCTTGCCCTCCGAATAGCCGAGGTTGGCGGGGATCTCGTACGACACGTCGTTCGCGTCGAGGGCGACGACACCGACGTTGCCGTAGGTGAACGCGTACACGCCCGGTGCCGTGCGCGGGTCGAAGCCGTTGTCCGGCAGGGACCAGCGGGCGAGCTGGCCGCCGTAGCCCTCCGGTGAGTACCAGGCCTCCATGTCGTGGTTGCCGGTGGTCACCATCCACGGCACCGACCTCGTCACCGGCTCGTTCTGCTTGAGGAACAGGTCCCAGTAGGCGGGGTCGTAGCCGTCCGTCTTCTCGCCCCGGCCGTTCGCGTCGGCGTAGCAGATGTCGCCCGCGTGCAGGTGGAAGGCCGGCTTCTGGCGCAGCAGGATCTGGTCGTTCTCGGCCGCCGCCTTGCTCACTCCCTGGTCGCCGAAGGCGGTGAAGACGAACCGCTCCGGGGCCGCCGGCGCCGTACGGAAGGAATCGATCGTCGACCGGCGGGCGGAAGAGGCCGGATCGAAGCCGTCGTGGCCGACGCCGTAGTAGTACGTCGTGCCCGGGCGCAGGCCGTCCAGGGCCGCGTGCACGTAGTACTGGTCGAGCGCCCGACGCACCCCCGTCAACCCGGGCGTGTGCAGATCCCGGATCTCGGCCTCGATCTTGCGGCTCAGGTCCTCGGGCCGGGTGCCGATCCGGACGTACGGCTTGCGCACCGCGAGCGGTACCTGCCAGGAGATCCGCATCTGTGTCTTCGGATCGGCGCCGAAGGCGAGGTGGCGGCCGAAGGGGGCGACGACCGAGCCGGGCAGCGTTTCGACGGGGGACGCGGACGGGGAGCGGGTGGCGGTCGTACCGTCCGATCCCTGGCCGGTGCAGCCGGTCAGCAGCCCGCCCGCCACCGCGCCCGCCGTCACCAGGGTGCGCCGCCGGGACAGCTTCGTGCGCAGGTACTCGTGCTGCTCGGCCATGCTCATCCGGCGTGCGAGCTGCGGCGGAATGCCGAAGTCGGGGAGATCCATGGCTGTGAACTTCCCAGCGAACCCCAACGCACGCCCTACGTACGGGTGAACGGAAGCCGACGGGCCTGCGCCGCCCCCGATGCCGCCCCGGTTGTCGTGTCCGTATCGCGGACGGCTCATGTCATCACATGGGACGAGGGGTAGGGTGCCGACATGTCTCGCAGCATCAATCTCGCAGTGATTCCCGGTGACGGCATCGGCCAGGAGGTCGTGGCCGAAGGTCTCAAAGTCCTCTCCGCCGTCCTACCGCAGGATGTGAAGCTGGAGACCAAGGACTACGACTTCGGCGCCCAGCGCTACCACGCCACCGGTGAGACCCTCACCGACGCCGACCTCGCCGCCCTCAAGCAGCACGACGCCATCCTGCTCGGCGCGATCGGCGACCCGTCGGTGCCGTCCGGCGTCCTGGAGCGCGGCTTCCTGCTCAAGCTCCGCTTCGCCTTCGACCACCACGTCAACCTGCGCCCCTCGAAGCTGCTCCCCGGTGTGGCCACCCCGCTGGCCGGCGAGCCGGAGATCGACTTCGTCGTCGTCCGCGAGGGCACCGAGGGCCCGTACACCGGCAACGGCGGCACCATCCGCAAGGGCACCGAGCACGAGGTCGCCACCGAGGTCTCCGTCAACACGGCCTTCGGTGTCGAGCGCGTGGTCCGGGACGCCTTCGCCCGCGCCCAGGCCCGCCCGCGCAAGAAGCTCGCGCTGATCCACAAGAACAACGTGCTGACCTTCGCGGGTCAGCTGTGGACGAACATCTTCAACAAGGTGGCCGAGGAGTTCCCCGAGGTCACCACCGAGTACATGCACGTGGACGCGGCGACCATCTACCTGGTCACGCAGCCCGAGCGCTTCGACGTGATCGTCACCGACAACCTCTTCGGCGACATCATCACCGACCTCGCCGCGGCCGTCTCCGGCGGCATCGGCGTCGCCGCGAGCGGGAACATCAACCCGTCCGGCGAGTTCCCCTCGATGTTCGAGCCCGTGCACGGCTCGGCGCCCGACATCGCGGGCCAGGGCAAGGCCGACCCCTCCGCCACGGTCCTGTCCGTCGCCCTCCTGCTGCGCCACCTCGGCTACGAGACCGAGGCGGCCCGCATCGAGGACGCCGTCTCCGCCGACCTCGCCGAGCGCACCGGCAAGCCCGCCCGCTCCACCTCGCAGATCGGCGACGCGCTCGCCGTACGAGTAGCCGGCTGACCCGCCGACTGCTCCACAGCCGCCGGGTCGCTCAACACCCGGCGGCTTTCGCATGTCCCCGCCGGGTGCCACCATCATCCCTGGGTCGCATTCACGCCGTTTTTCGTCCCTGGCCTCCGCCGCGAGATAATCGAACGCGGAGCCGCGGAATGAGGGAATGCTCGGACGTCCTAGCACTGGCCACTGGCAGTAGGGGCGTGAGCGCGGCCCGTCACTGACCAAACCGGTGAAGGACACCATTCATGACGACGCCCACCATCGAGCTCAAGCCCTCGGCCTCGCCACTCTCCGACGCGGAGCGCGAGGCGATCCTGGCCAACCCAGGGTTCGGCCGCCACTTCACCGACCACATGGTGTTGATCAAGTGGACAGAGGGCCGCGGCTGGCACGACGGCCAGCTCGTCCCGTACGCCCCGCTCTCCCTCGACCCGGCGACGATGGCCCTGCACTACGCGCAGGAGATCTTCGAGGGCCTCAAGGCCTACCGCCAGCCCGACGGTTCCGTCGCCGTCTTCCGCCCCGAGAAGAACGCCAAGCGCTTCCAGTCCTCCGCGCGCCGGCTGGCCATGCCTGAGCTGCCGGTCGAGACGTTCATCGAGGCCTGTGACGCGCTGGTGCGCCAGGACCGGGCATGGGTCCCGGCGCACGGCGGCGAGGAATCCCTCTACCTGCGCCCGTTCATGATCGCGACCGAGGTCGGCCTGGGCGTGAAGCCCGCGGGCGAGTACCTCTTCATGGTCATCGCCTCCCCGGCCGGCGCCTACTTCCCGGGCGGCGTCAAGCCGGTCTCCATCTGGCTGTCCGAGGACCGCGTCCGCGCCGTCCCCGGCGGCATGGGCGACGCGAAGACGGGCGGCAACTACGCGGCCTCCCTGCTCGCCCAGGCCGAGGCCGCGGCCAAGGGCTGCGACCAGGTCTGCTACCTCGACGCGGTCGAGCACAAGTGGATCGAGGAACTCGGCGGCATGAACCTGTACTTCGTGTACGGCGGCGCGGCCGACGAGAAGCCGGTGATCGTCACGCCCGAGCTGACCGGCTCCATCCTGGAGGGCGTCACCCGCGACTCCCTGCTCACCGTCGCCCGCGACCTCGGCTACGAGCCGAAGGAGGGCCGCGTGTCGATCGACCAGTGGCAGCGCGACGCCGAGAACGGCACCCTGACCGAGGTCTTCGCCTGCGGTACGGCCGCGGTCATCACGCCGGTCGGCACGGTGAAGCGGGCGAGCGCCGAGTGGCGGCAGTCGGGCGGCGAGCCGGGCGAGGTCACCCTGAAGCTGCGCCAGGCGCTGCTGGACGTCCAGCGCGGGACGGCCGAGGACAAGCACGGCTGGATGCACGGGCTGGGCTGAGAGAGAACCGGGGTCGAGAGAGAACCGGGGTCGCCTCCACGCGGCGTGCGGGCGGCCCTACGGGTTTGGGGCATCGCTGGTCGCCGGCGACACGAACAGCGTGAGCGACGGCTTCGTGCGCCGCCTCCGCTGAGCCCTAGGTGCCTCGGATGAGAGACCCGGAGTTCGCATCCTGAGACGGAGGGTGAGCACGGGGGCGGGTTGTGCCAGACTGCCTCCGTGCTCTCGTTCGCCACGATTATTGGCAGCAGGCGCGCCGGTCCGCAGTGACCGCCACGTACGACCAGGTACGGGCGGACACCGTCGTCCTCGACCCGCGCGCAGACCTCTCGCACCCGCGAGAGGTTTTTCGCTTTTTCTGGCCCACCCTCAGCCGGGAGCGAGAGCGTAAGGGACCATGTGGGGACGGTGGAACCGGTCATTCCGGTAGACCGAGATCCAACACAGGAGCCTTGAGACCATGACCGAAACCAGCGAGCTCGACGATTCGTTCCACGTCTTCGACACCACCCTGCGCGACGGCGCCCAGCGGGAGGGCATCAACCTCACCGTGGCGGACAAGCTCGCCATCGCACGGCACCTGGACGACTTCGGCGTGGGCTTCATCGAGGGCGGCTGGCCCGGCGCCAACCCGCGGGACACCGAGTTCTTCGCCCGCGCCCAGCAGGAGATCGACTTCAAGCACGCCGAGCTGGTCGCCTTCGGCGCCACCCGCCGGGCCGGTGCGAAGGCGTCCGAGGACCCCCAGGTCAAGGCGCTGCTGGACTCGGGCGCCCCGGTGATCACCCTGGTCGCGAAGTCCCACGACCGGCACGTCGAACTCGCCCTGCGCACCACGCTCGACGAGAACCTGAACATGGTCCGCGACACGGTGTCCTTCCTGGTGGACCAGGGCCGCCGCGTCTTCGTCGACTGCGAGCACTTCTTCGACGGCTATCGCGCGAACCCCGAGTACGCCAAGGCCGTCGTCCGTACGGCGTCGGAGGCCGGCGCGTCCGTCGTGATCCTCTGCGACACCAACGGCGGCATGCTCCCCGCGCAGGTCCAGGCGGTCGTCTCCACGGTCCTCGCGGACACCGGTGCCCGCCTGGGCATCCACACCCAGGACGACACCGGCTGCGCGGTGGCCAACACGCTTGCCGCGGTCGACGCGGGCGCCACCCACGTCCAGTGCACGGCGAACGGCTACGGCGAGCGGGTCGGCAACGCCAACCTGTTCCCGGTCGTGGCCGCCCTGGAGCTGAAGTACGGCAAGAAGGTGCTGCCCGAGGGCCGCCTGCGCGAGATGACCCGCATCTCGCACGCCATCGCCGAGGTCGTCAACCTCACCCCCTCCACCCACCAGCCCTACGTCGGTGTCTCGGCCTTCGCCCACAAGGCCGGCCTGCACGCCTCCGCCATCAAGGTCGACCCGGACCTGTACCAGCACATCGACCCCGAACTGGTCGGCAACCACATGCGGATGCTGGTCTCCGACATGGCGGGCCGCGCGTCGATCGAGCTCAAGGGCAAGGAACTCGGCATCGACCTGGGCGGCGACCGCGAACTGGTCGGCCGGGTGGTGGACCGGGTCAAGGAGCGCGAACTCCAGGGCTACACCTACGAGGCGGCGGACGCTTCGTTCGAGTTGCTGCTGCGCGCCGAGGTCGAGGGCAAGCCGGTGAAGTACTTCCAGGTCGAGTCCTGGCGCGCGATCGTCGAGGACCGCCCCGACGGCAGCCACGCCAACGAGGCCACCGTCAAGCTCTTCGCCAAGGGCGAGCGCATCGTCGCCACGGCCGAGGGCAACGGCCCGGTCAACGCCCTCGACCGCACCCTGCGCGTAGCCCTCGAACGCATCTACCCGCAGCTCGCCAAGCTCGACCTCGTGGACTACAAGGTCCGCATCCTGGAAGGCGTGCACGGCACGTCCTCCACGACCCGCGTGCTCATCTCCACCTCCGACGGGGCGGGGGAGTGGTCCACGGTGGGCGTCGCCGAGAACGTCATCGCGGCATCGTGGCAGGCCCTGGAGGACGCGTACGCGTACGGGCTGCTGCGGGCGGGGGTGGAGCCGGCGGAGTAGGCGGTCAACTCGGGTACCCCTCCGGTGTCTTGACGGCTTACGGGACTGCCGGTGGAGTTGGGGGTCCAGCGCAGTGCGATGCCCGAGCCGCCCGGAGGGACGTTCATGCGAAGAACAGCCCTGCTCATCTCCACCGCCTTACTCACCGGCCTCCTGCCCTTGGCCTCCGCGGGATCCGCCGCGGGGGCCGGCCCGGCCGACGATCCAGTCCCCGTGCCCGTGCCCGTCGACCGCTTCGAGGGCGAGGTCCCCTTCGCGAACCCGCCCGCCGAGGGCATCTTCACCTGGGGCAGCGACAACGACGACCCGCCCGCCCTCGAACTCACCGCCCGCGAGGACGCCCCAGAGGGGGAGAAGGTCCTCAGCGGCACGTACGACATCAGCGGCTACGGCGGTTTCACCCACGACTTCGCCTCCGCCGACCCCGCCCACGACTGGTCCGCCCACCGGGGCATCCGCTTCTGGTGGGACGGCCAGGACAACGGCAAGAAGATCGCCTTCGAACTGAAGGACGGCGGTACCAGCGGCGAGGCCTCCGAACTCTGGACGACCTCCTTCACCGACGACTTCAGCGGCTGGAAACAGATCGAGATCCCCTTCACCGACTTCGCCTACCGCACCGACTACCAGCCCGTCGGCGGCATCGACCAGGTCCTCGGCCTCACCGAGACCTGGGGCTACGCGGTCACCCTCCCCGTCGGCGTCAAGGGCGAGTTCGCCATGGACGGCGTCGAGTTGTACGGCAAGGCCGACCAGTCGCTGCGCGCGTCGGTCACGACGGACTCCGCCGTGTACCCGGTCGAGGAGGGCAGGACGGCGGCCGTCACCCTCACCGCCGCCACCACCGGCTCAGCGCCCCTCGCCGAGCCCGTGACCATCGCCTACGAGACGCCCGCGACCGGCTCCGCCGACCCCGGCAAGGACTACACCCCGGTCACGGGGACGGTCACCTTCCCTGCCGGTACGGCCTCCGGCGCCACCCGCACCCTCCGGATCCCCACCCTCGAGGACAAACCGGCCGAGTCCGCCGAGACGATCCCGCTCAAGCTGACCGTCACCGGCGCCAAGCCCCCGGCCGAGAACCCGCAGGTCGTCGTCGACGCCCACGGACTGCCGTATCAGAACAGCAGGTTGCCGGTGCGCAAGCGCGTCGCCGACCTCCTGTCGCGGATGACCCTTCAGGAGAAGGCCGGCCAGATGACCCAGGCCGAGCGCGGTGCGATCACGGCGCCCGGTGACATCGCCGCGTACGACCTCGGCTCGCTCCTCTCCGGCGGCGGCTCCACCCCGACGCCCAACACCCCCGAGGCCTGGGCGAAGATGATCGACGGCTTCCAACTCCGGGCGCGGGCTACGCGGTTCCAGATCCCGCTGATCTACGGCGTCGACGCGGTACACGGCCACAACAACCTGGTCGGCGCGACGGTCATGCCGCACAACATCGGCATCGGGGCGAGCCGCGATCCCCGACTCGCCCAGAAGACGGCCTCGGTGACCGCCGCCGAGACGCGTGCCACCGGCATCCCGTGGACCTTCGCCCCTTGCCTCTGCGTCACCCGCGACGAACGCTGGGGCCGCTCCTACGAGTCCTTCGGCGAGGACCCGGCCCTCGTCGAGGCCATGGAGACCGTCATCCAGGGACTCCAAGGCGCCCCGGACGGCCGGGAATTGAAGCGCGCCGAGAAGGTCCTCGCCACCGCCAAGCACTTCGTCGGCGACGGCGGCACCGAGTACGGCTCCTCCACCACCGGCACCTACACCATCGACCAGGGCGTCACCAAGGTCACCCGGCAGCAGCTGGCGGCCGTCCATCTGGCGCCGTACGAGGCGGCCATCGACCGCGGAGTCGGCACGGTCATGCCCTCCTACTCCTCGCTCGACCTCGCCGGCGACGGCCGGGGCCCGGTGAAGATGCACGGCCGCGCCGACATGATCAACGGCGTGCTGAAGGGCCGTATGGGCTTCGACGGCTTCGTCATCAGCGACTGGGCCGGCATCGACCAGCTGCCCGGCGACTACGCCTCCGACGTCCGTACGTCGGTCAACGCGGGCCTCGACATGATCATGGTCCCGAACGCCTACCAGGACTTCCACACCACACTCGTCGACGAGGTGCGGGCGGGCCGCGTCAGCGAGCGGCGGATCGACGACGCCGTGGCGCGCATCCTCACGCAGAAGTTCCGGCTGGGCCTGTTCGAGAAGCCGTACGCCGACACGAGCGGCGCCTTGGACATCGGTTCCGCCGCACACCGCGCCGTCGCCCGCGAGGCAGCCGCCGCATCGCAGGTACTGCTGAAGAACTCCCAGGACCTCCTGCCCCTGAAGCCCACACAGAAGGTGTACGTCGCCGGATCCAACGCCGACGACATCGGCAACCAGACCGGAGGCTGGACCGTCACCTGGCAGGGCTCCTCCGGCGACATCACGCCCGGTACGACGATCCTGGAGGGCATGCGGAAGACGGGCGGCGACGTCACGTACTCGAAGGACGCGTCGGCGCCTGTCACCGGTCACGACGTGGGCGTGGTCGTCGTCGGCGAGACCCCGTACGCCGAGGGCATGGGAGACGTCGGCAACGGCCACGACCTGGAGCTGAGCGCCGCCGACCAGGCAGCCGTCGACAAGGTGTGCGGCGCGATGAAGTGCGCGGTGCTGATCGTCTCCGGGCGCCCGCAGCTGATCGACGACGACCGGCTCGGCGACATCGACGCCCTGGTGGCGTCCTGGCTGCCGGGCACGGAGGGCGACGGCGTCGCGGACGTCCTCTACGGCAGGCGGCCCTTCACCGGGCAGCTCCCGGTGACCTGGCCGAAGTCGCAGGCGCAGCTGCCGATCAACGTCGGCGACCCGGCGTACGACCCGCGGTTCCCGTACGGCTGGGGGCTGACGACGCTGACGAAGGTGCCGGAGGGCGGCGCGACGACACTCAAGGTGCTCGCCGCGTCCGCCGCCGCGGCGGAGAAGACCGGCGCTCGGGAGATGGGCCGCGCACTCGTGGCCAAGGCCAGGCTGATCGTCCAGCAGCGGGTGGGCCAGAACATCCCGGCGGCGGTCGCGAAGCCCTTCGCCGAGGCGGACCACCTGCTGCTGACGGGACGCTACGGGGAGGCGGTGAAGAAGCTGACGACGGCATATCGGGCAGCCTGAGGGACGCAGCCTGAGGGACAGGGAGGGACCCTTTTTGTTGGCTTTCAGGTAGCTTCGAAGTATGAAGGTCGCACGATCGACCCGAAGCTTCGCCGGACTGCTGACCGCGCTGGCGCTCGCCGTCCTGACGGCCTTGGCCGTCCTGATGGCGGGCGCCCGGCACGCCCACGCGGCCACCGACGTCTCGACGATCGCCGAGGCCCTGCGCGAGAACCCGGTCTATGTCGCCCCCGCCGCCGCCGACCAGATGTCGTCCGCCGAGGCGGACGCGCTGGCCGACCAGATCAAGGACGCCGACAAGCCGCTCTTCGTCGCCGTCCTGCCCGCGGACCAGCCCAAGGAAAAGCTCTTCACCGACCTGCGCACGGCCACCGGCATCACCGGCCTGTACGCGATCCGCGTCGGCGACGACTTCGACGCCCAGGCCGACCGGGCGGTCCTGCCCGTGACGGCCGTGGACAACCTCGTCAGCAGCGTCGCGACCGAGAAGGATGCCAGTACCCAGCTCGACGACTTCGCCGACCGTGCCCTCACCAACCTGGGCGGCTCGGCCCCCGCCGGCTGGGACACCTCCGACGGTGGCGGAGTGCCGACCGCCGGGCTGATCACCACCGGCGTGGTCCTGGCGGCCGGCGGCGCCGGCGCGTACGCGCTCGTCCGACGCAACCGGCGCCGGCACGAGGAGGAGCAGCGGGCCGCGCTGCAGAAGCTGCGGGTCGTCGTCGACGAGGACATCACCGCCTTCGGCGAGGAGCTGGACCGCCTCGACTTCCATCCGGGAGAGCCGGGCGCCAACGACGCCATGCGCGAGGACTACGAGCACGCGCTGGACGAGTACGAGAAGGCGAAGACGCACATGGCCGGGGCCCGCAAACCCGAGGACGTGCGGGCGGTCACCCAGTCCCTGGACGACGGCCGCTTCTCGCTCGCCCGACTCGCCGCCCGCCGCGAGGGCAGCCCCCTGCCCGAACGGCGCCCGCCCTGCTTCTTCGACCCGCGCCACGGCCCGTCGGTCGCCGACGAGACCTGGACACCATCGGGCGGCACCGCCCGCGAGGTCCCGGTCTGCGCGGCCGACCGAACCCGCCTGGCCGACGGCCGCGACCCACTGGCCCGCGAGGTGGACACCGAGCAGGGCCGCCGCCCCTATTGGGAAGCGGGCCCCGCCTACGGCCCCTGGGCAGGCGGCTACTTCGGCGGCGGCATCCTCCCCGGCCTCCTCATCGGCACGATGCTCGGCAGCATGATGGCCACCCCGGCCTACGCAGCCGACTACGGCTCCGGCTACGGCGACTTCGGCGGCGCCGGCTACGAGGGCGGGGACGTCTCCGGCGCGGACTTCGACACCGGGGACTTCAGTGGGGGCTTTGGCGGGGGCGGGGATTTCGGCGGGGGTGGGGACTTTGGCGGAGGGTTCTGAACCACTGGCCAGAGCGCATACCGGCCCAGCCTGTCTGGCGTTCGTTTTCGAGTGCTGGTTCAGGTCATCTCAGCCCGTCCGGCGTCCAATGACGAACGCCGGTTCAGGCAATCTCAGCCCGTCCGGCGTTTGAGGACGAGGCCGCTCAGGCCGATCGGGGGTCCAGGGGGCGAAGCCCCCTGGCGGGGTCGAAGGGGCGGAGCCCCTGGAGATGGGACGGGTAGGGGCGGCGGGGGCGAAAAACACGGGCCCGGCACAAGGCGCACCGGACCCGCAGACGTGCGTACGAAACGAGCCGTGCGTCAGAGCGAGGACGCGGCCGAAGCGATGGCGGAGGCGAACGTGGAGACCTCGGAGTAGACACCGGGCGCGTTACGCCGGGCGCAGCCTATGCCCCAACTGACAATGCCGACCTGGATCCACGCGTTGGCGGAGTCCCGACGGAACATCGGCCCCCCGGAGTCACCCTGACAGGTGTCGACCCCGCCCGCCGCATAACCGGCGCAGATCTCCTCACCAGCGACCAACCCGCTGTAGCCACTGTAGGAACGACAGGTCGCATCACTCACGAACGGCACATTGGCCTTCAGCATGTACCGCTGCTGAGCCCCGCCCTCGGACGCAGAGCCCCAGCCCGCGACAGTGAAGGTCCCGGTGTTGTACTGCGTGGTGGTCGCGATCTTCAGCGTCGGCAGATTGATGGGCTGGGCAAGCTTGATGAGCGCCCAGTCCTTGCCGGTGCCGTTGTAGCCGGGCGCCCGGTAGACGTACGTGGACCTGACCTGGACCCGTCCGGTGGTGGACTGAAGGTCCACGACACCGGCGGTGGCGGTGATGCTGGTGTTGGCACCGGTCGCGCCCACGCAGTGCGCGGCGGTGAGCACGATCTGCTGGGTGTAGAGCGCCCCGCCGCAGCCCATGGAGAGCCGGACCATGAACGGGAACTCACCCTGCGCGGCGCGGGTTCCGCCGACGACGGGCGCCGGGGCCGCCTGCGCGGCCGACACGGGTTGAAGACTGGCGATAGCGAGAGCGGCCGCGCCGACGGCCACGCATCTCTTGAGGGCGGTGAGGAGTCTCTTCAACATGATGCCTTCCGTGGGGGTTGAACAGGGAACCGAGCAACCGAACACAGAATTGACGTGCGCATGTCAATACGGGCAACAAAGAAACGCCCATTTTGCTGGCATGGGCAGGACAAAATCTGTTGCTGGATTATGAGAACGCCGCAAGCGCTCACACAAGGGGTCTGATCCGGCCAGGCCTGTCTGGTTCGGAGGCGCCGGCATCGGCATCGGCCAGCCGCTCCATGAGCGCCGCCGCCAGTTCCAGCACCCCGCGCTCCGTCTCGCTGAGGGAGGAAAGGGCCGCCGCCAGCCACCGGTCGCGCTCACCCATGTCCCCCTCCAGGGCCCGACGCCCCTCCGCCGTGAGCGTGAGCACGGACTGACGCCGGTCCCTGGAGTCAGTCCCGCGCACGATCAGCCCCTCCGCCTCCAGCTCGGCGAAGACCCGCGTCAGCGACTGCGGCCGCTGCCGCTCGGCCGCCGCGATCTCCCCGGGAGTGGCGGCCCCGTGCCGGTGCAGATGCCCGAGCACGATCAGCTGGTTGGGGCTGAGGCTGCCGTCGCCGCGCTCGTGACGCAGTCGCCGGTTGAGCCGTACGACACCGCGACGGATCTGGGCGGCCGAGGAGAGATGTTCCATGACGCATACCATACGCGAATACTTACTATCCCGATGGTAATAAAACGCAAGACCCCCGTATTCTCGCCCAAGTGACCGCCAAACTAATACGCAACGCGTACGAAGCAGCTCTGACGATGACGGCCGTGCTGCTCTGCTGGGTCGTCGCCCTGTGGCTGGAGGGCGCCGCCGGACTGCACACCGACGTGCTCGTCCTCGCCGTCGCCCTGACCGTCACCCTCGCCGGCACCCAGCGCTCCGCCGACACGCGCCGCAGGCTCACCGCACTGGTGCTGCTGCCCGCGACGGCAGGCGTCTCGATCCTCGTCGGCCGTCTGATCACCGCGCACTTCGCCGTCGGCGCCGCAGTCTTCACGGCGGGCATCTCCCTGCCCGTCTGGATCCGCAGATACGGCCACACCGCCACGAAGGCGGGCACCTTGATGACCCTGCCGTTCGTCGCGCTCCTCGTCGTCCCCGGTCCGGCACTCCCGCCCAAGGCGCAGAGCGGGCTGGTGAGTTGGGGCTGGGCGGCGCTGATCGGGCTGCTGGCGGCGTGCTGTGTCTGGCTGGTACAGGGGCTCGGCGACCGATTCGGCCCCTGGCGCCCGGAACCCGAACCGGCCGTGCCGCGCCGCGTCTCCCGCCTCCACCCCCGCCCGAGCACCCGCATGGCCCTCCAGATGGCGGCCGCCGTGGCCACCGGCTTCCTCGCCGGCCGGCTCCTCTTCGAAGGTCACTGGCCCTGGGCGGTCCTCACCGCGTACGTCGCCGCGAGCGGCAACCGCGGCCGAACGGACGTGCTGCGCAAGGGAGTCGAGCGTCTCACCGGAGCGGCCGCGGGCACCCTCCTCGCCACTGCCGTCGCGGCTGCCGGGATCACCGGCCACACCTCGGTGGCGCTGATGTTCGCCGTCCTGGCCGTGGCCCTGTGGCTGCGCCCCCTCAACTACGCCTACTGGGCGGCGGGCATGACCACCGCCCTCTCCCTTCTCCTCGGCTACTTCGGCCAGGACGCCACCAGCCTGCTGCCGACCCGATTGGCCGCGATCGTGATCGGCGCGGTACTGGCGGTGGCGGCGGCGTGGTTCCTGCTCCCGGTCCCGAAGCGGCCAACGCCGGCCGGGGCGCGGCCCACGACTCCCGAGGACGCGCGCCAGGAAGAAGGTGTCAATAGCTTCCGTGATAGCCTCTAATTAACTCTTGTATATGTAGCCTCACGGCTTGGAAGGGCGGCAGGCCATGGCGGAGACGCGTACAAGGACCCCGCGCGAGCGCTACCGCACGCAGGTGCGCACGGAGATCAAGGAACGAGCGTGGGAGCAGATGGCCGCCGCCGGGGCATCCGCGCTCTCCCTCAACGCCATCGCCAAGCAGATGGGGATGAGCGGACCCGCGCTCTACCGGTACTTCGCCAGCCGCGACGATCTGATCACCGAACTCATCAGGGACGCGTACCGAAGCCTGGCCGACACCTTCCGCCGCGCGACCTCCGAGTCCGAGTCAGGTGCCGACCTGGCCGCCCTGGCACACGCCCTGCGCGGATGGGCGCTGGAGGACCCGCAGCGGTACTTCCTCATCTACGGCACCCCCGTCCCCGGCTACCACGCCCCCGACGACGTCACCGCCATCGCGTCCGAGATCATGGCGACCTTGCTCGACGCCTGCGCCGCGATCCCCTCGGACACTCCCGTGACGCCGTTCGCCGCGCACCTCGAAGACCACCGGCAGTGGGCGGACGGCCACCCCGCCCCGTCGGCGGCCCTGCACCGGGCCCTGACCGTCTGGACCCGGCTGCACGGCGTCCTGTCCCTGGAACTCGCGGGCCACTTCACCGGGATGGGATTCGACTCCGTGCAGCTCTTCACAGCCGAACTGGACGACCTGCTGGCTTGAAGTGCTCTCCTCCCTTCGCAAGCTCAGGAAGGAGATTCCTGCCTACCTTGCGGCGGCGGGCTTGGCGCCACGAGTGCGCCTGACGACTGCCCTCCCGGCAGCCGGGATCGCCACGAGGCCGATCCGGTACAGGTGCAAGATGTTCCGGGCAGCGTTCCAGTCGGCGTTGTCGGACCAGCCGCAGTCTGGGTTCTTGCATACGAACGTGGCCTGGTCTTCCCGGCTGCCGGGCGTGAGGAAGCCGCACGCGGAGCATCGCAGGGAGGTGTTCGGGGCGGGAACCTTGTGCAGGGTGCCGCCGTGGCGGGCGGTCTTGTACGTCAGCATGGTCACGGTGCGGCCCCATGCCTCTTGGTTGATGGAGCGGTTCAGGCCGGACTTCTGCGCGACGTTCTTCCCGGGTTCCTCGATGGTTCCCCTGGCGGACTTGACCATGTTCGTGATGTTGAGTTGTTCGACCACGACCGTGCCGTAGGTGCGGGCGAGGCTCGTGGTGGTCTGGTGCTGCCAGTCAACGGCGCGGCGCGTGGCTCTTGCGCGGAGCTGCTTGATCTGGTCGTAGGTGCGGTGCAGCCGGTTGGAGCTGCGCTCTTTCGGCTTGCGGAAGGATTTGCGGTGTGCGGCTTGCCGCTCCAGGCGGAGCAGCTTGGCCTTCTCGTCCGGGTTCAGCCACTTGTCCCGGTCGGCGGTGCCGTCCGGGAGCCGGGCGGGTCGTTGGTGGTCCTGATGGTTGCCGTCGGACAGGGCAAGGGGGAGGCTGACCCCGGCGTCGATGCCGATCTCAGGACCAGTGTGCGGCTCAGGCTTCGGCTCCAGAGTCTGGACTCGGAAGGCGATATGCCATCCGAGCCCGTCTTTGACCAGCCGTGCCCCGGTGATCCGGTTCTCCTCGTTGGCCAGCTTGCCGACCGGGAGATCCTTGGTCCAGCGGAAGCGGACACGTCCGACCTTGGGGATGTTGACCATGCCCCATCGGCGGTGCACCCGCTTGATCTGCAGGTCGCGGCCCTGCGGGATGTCCACAGACATGACGGTGCGGACACGGGCCTTGAAGTTCGGCTCGTCCACCCGCCCGTCCCAGCAGTTCCGCCACGTCTGGAAGTACGTTTTCAGCACCGCCTGCGCGGCCTGCGCAGGCAGCACCGCGTACCAGTCGATCTCCTTACGGGCCTGACGCAACGTCTGGTCCATGCGGGACAGCGAGCGCTGGCACTTCGGCGTCATGGTCCACAGGTCGTGGAGCTGATTCCACATCGCCCGCGCCGCGTGCGCCTGGTCGTCCATGAGCCGGATCTGTGCAGGCGTCAGCGCCAGCCGGGCGCGGTGCCCGAACTGCCGCTTCTCCCGCGCACGTTCCGTGGTCACGCGATCACTGTATCATTTGGTTCATGTCGCCACGCTGGAATCCAAACCCCGATGTACGCACCGGCCGTCACGTCGTCTACAACCTGCATGTCCACTTGGTTTTTGTCACGAAGTACCGGCGCAAGGCATTCACCGATGCCATGCTGACGCGCACTGAAGAGATCATGCGGGAGGTCTGCGCGGACTTTGAGGCCGAGCTCAAGCAGTTCAACGGCGAGCAGGACCATGTGCACCTGCTCGTGCACTACCCGCCGAAAGTCCAGCTCTCCAAGCTGGTCAACTCCCTCAAGGGCGTGTCCTCCCGCAGGCTCCGCCAGGAGTACAGCACGCACGTCCGCCGTTACCTGTGGGGCGGACACTTCTGGTCCGGCTCGTACTTCGCCGGGTCCTGCGGCGGGGCACCGCTGACCGTCGTCAAGCAGTACATCGAGAATCAGCAGCGCCCCGTGGGCTGAGGACAACACTGCGGGCCCGTGCGTACGCTGCGGGTCAGAGCAGTTCCGAGATGGCCTTCACCCCCGCCCGTAAACGGCGGAGCACTGGCCAAGATCAGAGGTAGAACGAGCGGTCATACGGACCATGACCGCGACGAAGGCGAGGGCGAGGCCGACCAGAACCGCGCTGACCCACAGGGGCGACCGGTACCCGAACCCGGCGCCGATCACCGTACCGCCGAGCCAAGGGCCGGACGCGGCCCCCACGTTGAAGGCGGCGGTCGCGAAGCCGCCGGCCAGCGTAGGGGCACCCGGTGCGGCGTAGAGCACCTGCGAGATCAGCGTGGACCCGACGCCGAAGGACAGCGCGCCCTGCACGAGAACGAGCCCGAGCGCGACGCCCGGCTCACCCGCGCCGAGTGCGAACCCGACCCACCCGGCACACAGCGCAAGGCCACCGGCCCCGACCACCAACACGGGCCGCCGGTCGGCGAACAGCCCCCCGACCCGGACCCCGACAAACGCCCCGAACCCGAACAGCGCGAGCACGACGGGCACCCAACTCCCGCCCAGTCCAGTGATGTTGGTGACGAGAGGCGCGAGATAGGTGAACGTGCAGAAGGTCGCACCGTTCACGAGCGCCCCGAGCAGCAGAACCCCGAGCAGCCGAGGACTGCGCAGCGACCGCAGCTCTCCCCGCAACGAGGGAGGGGAGGAATCGGCGCCCCCGGCCGGCACCGACCGCGCCACCGCCACCACAGCGGGCACGGACACGACGGCCACCGCCCAGAACGCCGAACGCCAGCCCCAGAGTTGCCCGAGCAACGCCCCGGCGGGCACCCCGACGACACAGGCGAGCGTGACCCCGCCCAGCAACATGGAGGTGGCTCGCCCCTTGGCATCCGGCGCCACCATCCCGACGGCGGTCACCAGCGCGACAGCCAGGAACCCGGCATTGGCGAGCGCCCCCACGACCCGCGTGGCGAGCAGCACCCCGAAACTGTCGGTCACCGCCCCGACGACATGAACACAGAGGAAGGTCACGAGAAACCCCAGCAAGGCCCCTCGCCGCGACCACCGCCGGGCAACCCCGGCCATCAGAGGCGCCCCGACCACCATCCCCACGGCAAAGGCGGAGGTCAACGCCCCCGCAGCAGGGACGGACACGCTCAGATCCCGGGCGATGTCCGGCACCAGCCCGGCCAGCATGAACTCGGACGTCCCCTGAGCGAACACGGCAACGCCCAGCAGAAACAGAGCAAACGGCATGAAGAAACTCCGCACCCCGAAGTCGAAGAAGTCGTACACGACACGACGACCCGGCGGTCCGGTGGCGGGATCAGCCCGACATCAGCCCGACATCACGAACAGCCACCGGAGAGCCGGTGGCCGGAGTCTGGACGCCTCGGGGCTGGACACGCAGGCAGGCTACTTGCCGTCAGCCGCCGACGCGACCGAGAAACGTGGTCCAGGCGGAGGGGGAGACGGTGAGTATGGCGCCGCCGGGGTTCTTGGAGTCACGGACGTGGACGGCGGCGGGGTGGGTGGCGACCTCGACGCAGTTGCCGCCTTCGTTGCTGCTGTAACTGGACTTGCCCCAGGTGCAGGCGACTTCGAGGCAGTCGCCGCCCTGGCTGCCGCTGTAACTCGACTTGAACCATGGCAGGTCTGCGGTGTTCATGACTCTCCTAGCAGTCCGTTCAGGAGGCGCACGCTCTCGCCGGGTGAGAGGGCCTGTGACCGCAGCATTCCATACTGGAGGTGATAGTCGCTGACCTCATCCGGGTCGTCGACGAGGAAGCTGGCGCGCTGCACTTCCAGGTAAACCAGACGCTCGTGCTCAGGTGTCTCCAACAGCACCATGGGACCGTCGAGACAGGCATGCGGCGTCCGGTCCTCCGGCATGATCTGGAAGCTCATGTGCCACGGTTCGGTGTACTCCAGGATCTGCCGGATCTGCTCCCGCATCACTTCCGGACTGCCGACCTCCCGCTTCAGGATGCTCTGCTCCAGGATGAAGTGGTCCACGGGCGGCCGCTCCCGCTGCCAGATCAACTGCCGCTCCATACGGGCGTCGACCCACTGCTCGGCCGTCTCGCTCCCGAGTGCCGGATACCGGTAACCGAAGACGGCGCGACAGTAGTCCCGAGTCTGAAGAAGCCCCGGAACCACCAGACTCTGGTACGAGAGGATGCCCACCGCCTCCTGCTCGTGATCGACGAGCCCCTGCGCGAACTGCACGATCCGCTCCCGTACCGGCAACTTGGCCACCAGCACGGCCAACGCCCCACCAGTCCCCAGTAGTTCATCAAACTGCTCGGCCCGATCCGGCTGAAGCGTCAGCCGCCCTTGCTCGATCGACCCCACCGTGTCGACGTGAACGCTCGCCAGTTCAGCGAACTGTTCCTGCGTGAGACGGGCGTTCTTCCGGAAGTGAGCCATGAGCGCCCCAACCGCCTGCCATGAACCGACCTTCTTGTGCTTCCTCGGCGAGTGCATGCCTGCCCCTTTCCCCCGCGCACGCCACAAGTCCTCGTAGTGGACTCGTAGCAATCACAACTACGACTTCACACACTGCTCCACTCTAGTGACTGCCTGTGACAGTGGCCTCATGAACGCGGAACCCCAACACCCCTACCAACGCGAGGCCTTCTACCGCCGAGACCGCAGGTCGGTACGCCTGGCCCGCGAGTTCACCCGCAAGACCCTCGCCGACTGGTCCGTGACCGCCCGCTGCGACGACGTACTGCTCTGCGTAAGCGAGTTGGCCACCAACGCGTTGCTCCACGGCGTACCGCCGGGCCGGGGCTTCCGCCTGCGACTGGCCCTGCACACCGACCGGGTGCTGCGGGTCGAGGTGCACGACAGCGGCCCGGGAGAGGTCCGTACTCCGGACGCACCACCGGAGTCGGAGCACGGCAGAGGCCTCCTGCTCGTCGCCGCGCTCGCGGACAAGTGGGGGGTGGGGGAGCGGCACCCGGGCAAGTCGATGTGGTGCGAGTTCGAGGACCCGGCGTGACGCATCGCAGCGCTCCTCGTTAAGGGAAACGTACTTCCGGGAAACGTACTTCCCTAAGCCTCAGGGAGCCGCTCATGGTCCGCTCGCGCACGAATCTGCCCAAGCCCTCCGACATGTTCGCCCGCGACTGGGAATGGAGCGAGCTGACGGCCTTCGCGACCGACGAGGGCCCGGAGGCCACCATGGCCGTCGTCTCCGGTCGCCGACGGCAGGGCAAGTCCTTCCTCCTCGACTCGCTCGCGAGGGCAGCCGGAGGCTTCTACTTCTGTGCGTACGAGGCGACGGAGGCCGAGTCCCTTCGTCGGTTCGGCGAGGAACTCGGCCAGTACACCGACAGCGTCGCCCCGATGCGGTTCGATCGCTGGGAGCACGCGGTCGACGCACTGCTCGAACTCGGCAAGGATCGCCCTCTCCCTGTCGTCCTCGACGAATTCCCCTACCTCGCCAGGGCCACCCCCTCCCTCCCCTCCGTCGTCCAGGTCGCCTACGGTCCCCGTCGCCCGGAGCGTCTTCAGTCCCGCACCCGCCTGCTCCTCTGCGGCAGTTCCCTCTCCTTCATGGGCAAGCTGCTCAGCGGCACCTCGCCTCTGCGGGGCCGCGCCGGACTCGAACTGATCGTGCACCCCCTGGACTTCCGGCAGGCGGCGGCCTTCTGGGGTATCGACGACCCGCGCCTCGCCCTGCTCGTGCACAGCGTGGTGGGCGGAACACCCGCGTACCGCAGGGAGTTCGTACGCGACGACGTACCCGCCGACTTGGACGACTTCGACGCCTGGGTCTGCCGTACCGCGCTGTCCCCCCGCTCTCCCCTCTACCGCGAAGCCCGTTACCTCCTCGCGGACGAATCCGATCTTCGGGACCGCGCCCTGTACCACTCCGTACTCGCCGCGCTCGCGTCCGGCAACGCCACGGCGGGCCGCATCGCCGGCTGTCTGGAGCGGCCCATCAGCGATATCACCCACCCCCTCACCGTCCTCCAGGACTGCGGACTCGTACGCCGGGAGACGGACGCCTTCCGTAAGAACCGAAGCGTGTACCGAGTGGGCGAGCCCCTCATCGCCTTCGACCACGCCATCTCCCGGCCCAAGCTCGCCCTGCTGGACCGGGGTATGGCGGAACACGTCTGGGAGAGCTCCCGGCCGCGCTTCCTGTCCGCCGTAGTGGGGCCGCACTTCGAGCAGATCTGCCGGGAGTGGGTTGCCCACTTCGCCGCGCCGGAGACGTTCGGAGGGATGCCGATCGACGTCTCGTACGGCACCGTTCCCGACCAGACGGAACGCACCAGCTACGAGATCGACGTGGTCGTACGCGGCGCGGTCGGCCAGGACAACGGCGTCCTGCTCTCCCTGGGGGAGGCCAAGTGGGACCAGGTCATGGGCGTGGGGCACCTGGACCGGCTGAGCCGAGCTGCCGCGCTCCTCGCGGGGCGGGGAGTCGACACGTCGGCCGTGCGCCTCGCCTGTTACAGCGGGGCCGGGTTCACCGACGAGCTGCGGAGCGCGGGCGACCGTGGGGAAGTGGTGCTGGTCGACTTGAGGCGTCTGTACGAGGGCGAGTGAGCGACCCCGGACCCGACCGGGCAGGATCCGCAGAACCCGCAGACGCGGTCCTGCCCCGTCGGGTCCGGGGTGCGGCATCCGCGACGGAACAATCACCCCACGGTGTACACGTACGGAATGCCGATCACCTCCGAGCCCATCCCCGGCATCGGCGTGATCGTGTCGACGTACACCACCCCGCGCACCACCGTGCCCACCGGCGCGGTCGGTTTCAGGGTGAGGGTCATCTCCGCTGTCTTGCCCGCCGGTACGTCGAGTCCCTCCCAGTCGGCCTTCAGGTCCCAGAGGTCGCCGGTGGATGCCTGGGCGTCCGGGTCGGTCGGCTGGGTCGTGGCGGTCAGGGACAGTTTCGCGGTGCCCTTGGACAGGTGGCCGTCGGTGAAGGGCGCGGGCTGGTCCACCTCGGTGATCCAGTCGCCGGCCGCGAGCTGGTCCGCCGTCGCCGTGACCGTCGTGGTGTCGCCGGTGCCGGCCGGCGCCACCGTGCTGGGTGACCTGGTCCAGGGCCCCAGGGTCAGGTCCACCGGGAAGGACCCGGTGGCGGTGGCCTTCAGCGAGGTCGTGTGCGAGGGCACGAACCAGCCCAGGGTCCCCTTGTCGGGCAGCGTCGCCGTATCCGAGTCGAACGGCTGGACAGGGACTTCGCGCATCGTGTCGAGCCGAGGGTCGAGGAACATGGTCCGCTCAGCCGGTCCCGGGTTGGGGACCCGGATCGGGACGGTGACGCTGCTGCCCCGTTTGATCGTCCGGTCAGGGCTGTCGGGCAGGCCGGGCGCGGACGCGGTCGCCGAGTCGAGACGTACCCGGCCGGTGATCCGCTGGCTGAACTCCTTGCCGCTGGCCGGGTTGATCAGGGCGACGATGACGGTCCACCGCCCGGCGGCGGGCCGGTTGGCGGACAGGTTCACGTACTTCGTCGGTTTGCTGTCGGAGAAGTTGCGGTCGGTGTCCCGGGCCAGTACCTGGCCGCTGGGGCTGACCAGGTACTCCACCAGCTCCTTCGCCGGGTCCGGGATGGTGAGGTCGATGCTCAGGCCGCGGTGGCCGGGCGGCAGGTCGAGGTAGAAGCCGAGGGACTGTCCCACGTCCCGGCCGACGCCGCCGGTGACGGTGCCGGTGAACGAGGTGCTGTGCCCGGGGGCCGGGTCGGCCGGAATCAGCGCACGCCGGGCCACCGGCAGCGACAGGACGCTTCCCGTGCCGGAGGTGAACTGGAGCGAGAAGGGCGCGTCACCCGCCTGGTCCGGGATCGGGACCTGCACGCCGAACTCCGCTGTGCCGCCCGCCGGGACGAGCCTGGTCTGGGCGGGCACCCCGGCCGACGCGTACCGGTAGCCGGTCAGCCGCAGCTTGACGGCTCCCCGGTAGCTGCCGGGCGGCGTGAGCGGATGCTGGAGGTCCATCCGGCCGTTGTTCCACACCAGCTTGGCGGTCCAGGTGCCGGGACGCGGGTCGTGCACATCGACGTACTGGTAATTGCTGTAGGTGCCGTACTCCTCGAAGTTGTAGCTGACCTGCGCCAGCCGGCCGTCGGGGTCGATCAGGAAGAGGACGAAGTGGCCCGTCTTCTCGGTGCCCGGCCACACCATCCGCGCGTCCAGCAACGGGGTGCCGCGCGGCACCTCGAAGGTGACGGGCGGCGCGGCCAGCGGGCCTTCGACGGCCTTGGTGTTCTGCGGCTTCCCCACGGTGAGAGTGCGGTCCGTACGGAAGACCCGGTCGCCGAGGGTGCGTGACGTCATGGTGACCCGCTGCGGACGGTTCGCGGTGTTGGCCAGCGCGACGGACGTCCGCTGGGTACTGCCCGGTTGACCGGTCAGGTTCAGCTGCCCGGCGGAGGGGACGAGGGCGGTGCTCCGCGCGTCGCCGCCGGGTGCGTCGACGGCGCGGGCCGCCTTGACGGCCGCCGTGGTGTTCAGCAGCCCTGCCCCCTGCTCCGAGGCGGGGACACGCAGGTCGGTCGCCGTGCCGGTGAGGATGCGCTTGACCAGCGCCGGTGAGGGGCGGGCACCGAGGTGCGTCTCCTTGTACGCCTGGATCACCAGCGCCGCCGCGCCCGCCACGAACGGTGCCGACTGGCTGGTGCCGTGGAAGACGTTGGTCGCGGCCGCACAGCCGGTCCAGTGCGGGCCGACCGTGCAGGGGGACAGGCCGGCCGAGCCGGGGGCCACCAGGTCGACCAGCTTGTTGTCGAGCGTGGTGCCGCCGGAGGACAGGGCGGCGATGTTGTCACTGACGTAGCCGCGGTAGCCGTACGCCTGGGCGGTCAGCCGGTACGCGTTGGTGCCGCCGACCCCGATCACCTGCGGGTCGCTGGCCGGGCTGCCGATGGTGCCCGACACACCGGAGTCACCGCTGGAGGCCACGACCGTCACACCGGCCGCGACGGCGGCCCGGTCGGCCATCCGGACCGGGTCGGTGGCCGCGTCGGGATAGCCGTTGCCGCCGAAGGACTGGCTCAGGATGTCCGCGCCGTGGTCGACGGCGTACTGGATGGACCGCACCAGAGTCGAGGCCCAGGCTCCGCCGGTCTCGCCGTACGCCTTCATCGCCATCAACTCGGCGCCGGGGGCGACGCCGCGGACCTGGACGGTGCAGCCCTTCGCCACCTTGGTGTGCCGCAGCTGTTCCGAGAGGTCGTATGTGCGGTTGCCCTGGGCCGCGATGGATCCGGCGTCGCCGAACGCCTCACGGCCGTCGGTGTGGTCGTTCGTTCCGTTGCCGGAGAAGTCCTGGTAGTCGGTGATCACATGAGTGCCGTCCGGGCGGAGGAACTCCGGGTTGTTCACATCGATGCCGTCGGCGAAGAAGGCCACCTTGACCCCCTTGCCGGTCGCGATCCGCTGGGCGGTGTCGCTCTTGGTCAGGTGCAGCGCCTCCGGCTCGATGAGGGGACTGGCCGGGTTCTTGGGGCAGGCCGGCGCGGTGGCGGTGGTTCCGCCGGCCGCCTGGACCGCGTCGGCGGTCGCACGGCGGGCGTCGGGCATGGCTATCAGCCGGTCGGGTACGACCGCGGCGACCCGCTTGTCGGCCCGCAGCTGGGCCAACGCGGCCGGCTGCACGGTCGCGGCGACGGCGTTGAGCAGGTTCAGCTTGCTCAGGCGGGTGGCGCCGGCGTCCCGCAGATCGGATACGACGGCTGCCTGGCCGTCGGCCACGGCCTGGTCGTGGGCCGCGGCGCGCCGGGTGTCGCGCAGCATGACGATGACGCGCTGCGCGGTGCCGGAAGAGGTGGTGCCGGAAGAGGTGGTGCCGGAAGAGGTGGTGCCGGTAGAGGTGGTGCCAGGAGAGGCGGTGTCGGTGGCCGCTGCGGGCTCTGCGACGGGAAGGAGGGCCAGCGACACGAGGCCCGCCAGTACAGCAAGCCCCCTGCCGGGCTTGCTGGTTGATCTGCTCATCAAGTTCTCCGCTGTGGGGGGTTGCGGATCATGTGATGGCTGTTTAGCAGATCAAGGTCCGGCGCGGGTGAACCATCGGCCCCCCGACTGTGCAGGAACGAGCACACCCCTCCTGAGCAACCAGGCTCACGCGTTCTTGATGGCCGAAATGTCGAAGTTCAGCTTGATCTTGTCGGAGACCAGCACGCCACCCGTCTCCAGCGCGGCGTTCCACGACAGGCCCCACTCGGAGCGCAGGATCTCCGCCTTGCCCTCGAAGCCGACGCGCTCGTTGCCGAAGGGGTCCTTCGCGGCGCCGTTGAACTCCAGGTCGATGGTGAGTGGCTTGGTGGTGCCGAGGATCTCCAGGTCGCCGGTGATGCGGTAGTCGTCGCCGCCCAGCGCCTCCGCCTTGGTGGAGCGGAAGGTCATGGTCGGGAACTCCTCGGCCTTGAAGAAGTCCGCGCTCTTGAGGTGGCCGTCGCGGTCCGCGGACCCGGTGTCGACGCTCTCGATCTTGACGTCGAGGGAGGCGGTCGAGGCGGCGGGGTCGGTGCCGTCCAGGTGCAGCGTGCCGCTGAAGTCGAGGAACTTGCCCTTGACGTTCGTGACCATGGCGTGGCGCGCGACGAAACCGATCGAGGAGTGGGCCGGGTCGATCGTGTACTCGCCGGTCAGCGCGGCGAGGTCGGGGTTTACGGCGATGGTCGCCGTGGCGGCCGGCGCGGAGTCCTTGCGGCTGAAGATGCTCATGATGTGCCCCTGTCGGAGGAGGTTCGGAGTATGTTGAACGTTGAACTAGCTAACGGAAACGACGCTAGACCTATTCCGTACAAGATTCAACATCATCCGCAAAGTGTTGGCGCGGTGACGCTGAGGTGATAAACGCCCTTGGCATGAACCCCCACCGCCGGGCCATCCTCCTCGCCGCGGCCCTCATGGCGACGGCCCCATGCGTCCCCACAGCCCCCGCTGACCCGTACACCCCCCTCCGCCACCGCTGGCTCGACCTCACCCTCGGCACCGGCTACGACCCCGCGACCGAGCCGTACGCCTCCCGCCTCGCCGAGACCGGCGAACTCGCCCGCGGCTTCCGCGCCACCATGGCCCCGGCCGCCGGCTCCCTCTGGCCCGACCACCCCTACGACCCGCCGTCCGGGATCACCCAGAGCTTTGGCCGCCTGTGGACCATGACCCAGGCGTACGTCCGGCAGGGCACCGGCTCCACCGCGGACCCGGCCCTCCTCGCGGACGTACTCCGCGGCCTCGACCACCTCTCCGCCACCGTCTACAACCCCTCCACCACCCGTTACGGCAACTGGTGGGAATGGCAGATCGGCAGCCCCCGCCTGCTCATGGACATCACGGCCGCCCTGTACGACCACCTCACCGACGACCGACGGGAAGCCGCCTGCGCCGCCGTCGACCACTTCGTCCCCGACGCGATGCTGACCGACTACTCCGGCACCTCCACCGGCGCCAACCGCGTCGACCTGTGCCGCTCCGTCGCCCTGCGCGGCATCCTCGGGCGGGCCCCGGCCAAGATCGCCCTCGCTCGTGACGCGCTCTCGCCGGTGTTCCCGTACGTGACGCGGGGGGACGGGCTGTACGCCGACGGCTCGTTCGTCCAGCACACCTGGGTCGCCTACTCGGGGACGTACGGCCAGGTCATGCTCGACGGACTCGGCCGTCTCTTCGCGCTGCTGGCCGGATCCGCCTGGGAGGTGACCGACCCGAACCGGCAGCTCGTCCTCGACAGCGTCGAGCACGCGTACGCGCCCCTGATCCACGACGGATTGGTGATGGACAGCGTCAACGGCCGTGCGATCAGCCGGGGTTACCTCAAGAGCGACGACCGCCACGTCCTGCGCGGCGACCACTTCCACGGGCAGTCCCTCATCGCGGCCATCGCGCTGATCGCCGTCGCCGCGAGTACGGCGGAGCGCGACCGCTGGTACGCGAGCATCAAGGGGTGGATCGAACGGGACACCGTGGCACCGATCCTGACGGCTCGTCATCTGGACGTGGCCGACCTCGCCCGCCTGCACGCCGTGGCCGGCTCACCGCTCCCGGCGGCGCCCGAACCCCTCGGCCACCGCCTCTTCCCGGCCATGGACCGCGCCGTCCACCGCCGCCCCGCCTTCACCGCGAACATCGCCATGGCCGGCGACCGCATCGCCCACTACGAGTGCGGCAATGGCGAGAACCCGCGCGGCTGGCACACCGGCGCCGGGATGCTCTCGTGGTGGGCGGCCGACCAGGCGAGCGACCAGTACACCGACTGGTACTGGCCGACCGTCGACTGGTACCGGCTCCCCGGCACCACCGTCTCCACCAAGCGGCTTTCCGACAAGGCGGGCGGCGAATGGGGCGAACCCAAGCCGGACGTGCGGTGGGTCGGCGGCACGACCGACGGCGAGTACGCGGCGATCGGCCAGCACCTGAAGGGGCTGGGCTCGACCCTCCAGGCCCGCAAGTCGTGGTTCTGCGTCGCCGACGCGGTGATCTGCCTGGGCGCGGGGATCACCTGCGCCGACGGCGTCCCGGTCGAGACGGTCGTCGACAACCGCAACCTGGGGGAGGCCGGCACGCAGTCGTTCGTCCGCGGTGACGGCTGGGCCCACCTGGAGGACCACGGCGGCTGGATCGTCCCCGGCGGACACCTCGAGACCCTCCGCGAGGACCGCACCGGCGCCTGGTCCGACATCAACACCTCCAGTACGACCGAGCGCCGCACCCGCCGCTGGCAGACCCTCTGGCTCGACCACGGCACCGACCCGACGAACGCCGCCTACGTCTACGTCCTCCTGCCCGGAGCCTCCCGCCGTACGGTCGCCGCCCGCGCCGCCGACCGCCACTGGCTGTCGGTCCTCGCCAACGACGGCACCTGCCAGGCGGTCCACGTCCCCTCCCTCGGCCTGACGGCCGCCAACTTCTGGCAGGCCGGTACGGCGGGAGCGCTCACCGCGTCCGCGGGGGCGAGCGTGCTGGTCCGCCGCCGGGGCCGCACCGCTACCCTCTGCGTGAGCGAACCGCCCCGCACCGGAGAACCGCTGGACATCACCTGGGACCAGCCGGTGCGCGGGGTGATCCGGGCCGACGACTCGGTGGAGGTCGTCGCGACAGGCCGCCGTCTGGGTCTTCGTGTCACTCCGGGGAGGGCATGTGCCGGCCACGAATGTGAGGTGGCTCTCACCTGATGGCTTTGTCCGACCCCTACAAGCCCCAGGGCCTCTGAGCAGTCGAAAGGGCTGCATGCCGACGTGGTTCTGTTCAGGGGTACCAGGAAAACGGTCCGGACACTGTGCAGAGTCGACGGCGAGCTTTTCTTGGTGGACTTCGTAAGGTCGCTACATGACCGTTTTGGATGAGGCGCCGGGTGAGTCGACGGACGAGGCGACAGCTGAGCCGACGGATGCGCGCGGGCGAGTGGCCGAACTGCACGAGATCCGTGCGCAGGCACTGGCCGGCCCCAGCGAGAAGGCGACCGAGGGGCAGCACGCCAAGGGCAAGCTGACCGCTCGCGAGCGCATCGAACTGCTCCTCGACCCGGGCTCCTTCCGGGAGGTCGAGCAGCTGCGCCGGCACCGGGCCACCGGCTTCGGCCTGGAGGCCAAGAAGCCGTACACGGACGGCGTGATCACCGGCTGGGGCACGGTGGAGGGCCGGACGGTCTTCGTCTACGCCCATGACTTCCGCATCTTCGGCGGCGCGCTGGGCGAGGCCCACGCCACGAAGATCCACAAGATCATGGACATGGCCATCGCGGCCGGAGCGCCCCTGGTCTCCCTGAACGACGGCGCCGGTGCCCGCATCCAGGAGGGCGTCTCGGCCCTCGCCGGCTACGGCGGCATCTTCCAGCGCAACACCAAGGCCTCCGGCGTCATCCCGCAGATCAGCGTGATGCTGGGCCCGTGCGCGGGCGGCGCGGCCTACAGCCCCGCCCTCACCGACTTCGTCTTCATGGTCCGCGAGACCTCCCAGATGTTCATCACCGGCCCGGACGTCGTCAAGGCGGTCACCGGCGAGGAGATCACCCAGAACGGCCTGGGCGGCGCGGACGTGCACGCCGAGACGAGCGGGGTGTGCCACTTCGCCTACGACGACGAGGAGACGTGCCTGGGGGAGGTGCGCTACCTGCTGTCGATGCTTCCGCAGAACAACCGGGAGAACCCGCCGCGCGTGGAGTCCACGGACGCGTCGGACCGCCGCGGCGAGGTCCTGCTGGACCTGGTCCCGGCCGACGGCAACCGGCCGTACGACATGACGAAGGTCATCGAGGAGATCGTCGACGACGGCGACTACCTGGAGGTCCACGAGCGCTGGGCCCGCAACATCATCTGCGCGCTGGCCCGCCTGGACGGCCAGGTCGTGGGCATCGTCGCCAACCAGCCGCAGTCCCTCGCGGGCGTCCTGGACATCGAGGCGTCGGAAAAAGCTGCGCGCTTTGTCCAGATGTGCGACGCTTTTAACATCCCGATCATGACTTTCCTGGACGTCCCGGGCTTCCTGCCCGGCGTCGACCAGGAGCACGGCGGGATCATCCGGCACGGAGCGAAGCTGCTCTACGCCTACTGCAACGCGACCGTGCCGAGGATCTCCCTGATCCTGCGCAAGGCCTACGGAGGTGCCTACATCGTCATGGACAGCCAGTCCATCGGTGCCGACCTCACCTACGCCTGGCCGACCAACGAGATCGCGGTCATGGGCGCGGAAGGCGCGGCCAACGTCATCTTCCGCCGTCAGATCGCCGACGCCGAGGACCCCGAGGCCATGCGGGCCCGCATGGTCAAGGAGTACAAGTCCGAGCTGATGCACCCCTACTACGCGGCGGAGCGCGGCCTGGTCGACGACGTCATCGACCCGGCGGAGACCCGCGAGGTCCTGATCAAGTCCCTGGCGATGCTGCACACCAAGCACGCCGACCTGCCCTCCCGCAAGCACGGCAACCCCCCGCAGTAACCCTGCGGATCCTTCGCGGTACCCCCGCGGAAACCTCTCTCACGGAGACTGACACCCATGAGCACCCCTGACATTCGTGTCGAGAAGGGCCACGCCGAGCCCGAGGAAGTCGCCGCCATCACGGCCATCCTCCTGGCCCGCGCCGCCGCCCAGCCGTCCACGACCCCGACCCACCGCGGCCGCCCGAGGGCGGGCTGGCGGCGACTGGAGCGCGAGCCCGGGTTCCGGGCACCGCACAGCTGGCACTGAGTTTTTTCGGCGCGTGTACACGGCCCCGTTCTCCTTCGGGAGGGCGGGGCCGTGTACGTGCTGTCATTTGATCATCAGATTGACACCGGGGAGATTGAGGGCGGACGGGTCGTCGGGGAGGAGGCAGTTACGGAGGGCGAGTTGTTTCAGCTGCGGCGGGAGCCCCGAGGCCCGCAGCCAGGCGTCCATATCCATGCGGACGAGGTACAGCCACCTCAGTTCGGGCCAGGAACGGAGGGCCTGAACCCCTTTAGGGAGACAGGTATTCGAAGTCAGGAGGTGAAGTTGAGAGACGTTGCGGCAGTCGGCCAGCAAGGCGAGATCTGTGATCGGCTTCACGTGCAGCAGAGTCAGAATTGAAGTCGCCGGTCCAAGGCGGAGCGCCGAGAGGTCCGGCACGCTCTCGGTGTCCAGCAACAGGTGGTGCAGATGCGGCAGGTCCGCCAATGCCTCGAAGCCCTTCGGCTCTCCATGACCTGCCAGGGTCACTGTGGTCAGCCCGGGATGTGCTCGGAGCGCGGAAAGGTCGGGCCTGCCCCGCAGGCTGAAGACTGCCAGATTTGTCAGCGGCGGAAGTTCGTTCAGCATGGCGAAGTCCGTGACAGGGTGGTCGATCACCACCTGCCTGATGCCGGGCAGCCCGGCTGCGGCGCGCCATTGTCCGGTGTGCGTCAGTCGGACTTCGTAGTCCGCCAACGGCAGTCGCGCCAGGATCCGCTGCGCGTAGGCGTCGGCATCGAAGTAGCCCCAGGCGTTGATGAGCTCTTCCACCACCCCGTCACGCTCGTCGTCCGTGTACCCGGCCAGCAGCGAAAGCCCCTCCTGGCCGCCGATCAGAGCCACCGTCCGTACGGTCTGTGCGGCAGCCTTCTCCGTCAGCTCCCCGAGTGATCGGGGCAGCTTCCTCAGCAGACTCGTCCCCACGGCCGCCAGTGCGGGCGGATCTGTCGGCCGCCGCGCCGGCAGCAGCGCCCCAATCGCCTCGTCCAGTCGCCCCGCCAGCCCCTCGGAGACCTCCGGCACCGTCTCCTGGCAGGCCGCGGCCAGCAGCCGCAACCGTCGGGCATGCCGGGGTTCGGCCCGTGCCCGGTCCAGGATCCCGCCCAGCAGCTCCTCCCGCTGCGGCCGGTTGGCGTGCCCTGCGGCCATGACGATGGTCTCGCGCCAGATGTCCAGGTGCGCCCGCCCGACCAGATTGCCGATCCGGTCCTCCTCCGTCGCCTCCTCGGCCGCCAGGTACTCCTGGAAGGTCCGGTGGACGAAGTCCAGCCGCCCCACGGTGGGGGAGCGCAGCACGCCCGAGCGGCCGCGCAGTTGCTCCAGCACGCGGCTGCCGTCCGTCTCGTCGAGATGCCGCATGCCCGCCAGCTTCCGCCCGACGTACGTCTGCGCCTGCTCCAGCGAGATCTCGCTGCGGTTGTTGTCCGACAGCCGCCAGGCCAGGTCCCGCAGCAGGACGACCTTGTCGCCGAGGCTCAGCGGGCTGTCCATCGCGCTCGGGACACTCCGGTGCGCGTCCCGCTCGTGCACCAGGGTGTGCAGGGCGTTGCGGTACAACTCCATGCGGTCGCGCGGCAGCTGGCTGCCCCGGTTCAGGTGCATCGCGCACAGCATCGACGCCAGCAGGGGCGTCCCGGCCAGCGACTGAAGGTGCGGCCGGTCCTTGAGGCTGTTCAGCAACGACTGCTCGTACTGGGGGAGTTCGTCCACCGAGCAGGGCAGTTCGTCGCCCAGCTCCCGCACGGCCTGGTGCCACTGCCGCACGAACGCCGCGAGGTCCGGCGGCTGCATGCGGTCCAGGTGCAGCGCCGTGAACTCCTCCCGGCGCAGCCAGTCCGCCCCTGCGGCGGTCGGCCGCGAGGTGACCACGACCCGGACCTCGCCGTACGCCGTCAGCAGCTTCCGCAGCCAATCCCGTACGGCTCTGCGCTCGCCGTCGAGCAGTTCGTCGACCCCGTCGATCAGCAGCAGTGCCCCGCCGTCGGCCAGCTGCCGCTCGACCCAGGCCTTCGGCATCACCCCGGTCAGGTGTCCGGCCACCGAGTCCAGCATCGCCTCCGGCGTCGGCAGCGGCCGTCCGCTGTACTCCCGCAGCTTCACGAACACCGGGGTGAGGCCGTTCCACCCCGCCAGCTCTCCCGTGAAGGCGCCCCGCGCCGCGGTGACCGCCAGCCACCGCAGCAACGTCGTCTTGCCGGAGCCCGCCTCACCGCGCAACAGCACGCGCGAGGCGCCCCCCAACGCCGCCTCGACGCGCATCCCGGCGCCGTCGCCCCCGGCCTCTTCCCAGTCGCTCATGTCGGGCCGCAGCAGCGGCAGGGAACGCCGTCCGAGCTTTCGCCGGCTCCCGTCGTCCCCCGTGGCCCGCAGACTCACATACGCCACCGACAAGCGAGCCTGCGCCGCCGCCCGGTCCGACGTACGGCGAAACAGCTCCACCTCGTCGAGGCTGGTGCTCACCAGCTCCAGGTACCGGCGGCGGAACTCGGCATCCCGGTCCGTCCCCTCCGGCGCGAACAGCGACCGGTCCGGGAGGCGCTCCAGGATGCGGGCGATCTCCGTGCCCAAGGACGTCGTCCGCGCCAGCAGCTCGGTCAGCGCCCGCTCCTCGAACACCGGCAGGCCGCGCACGATCCGGACGTAGTACTCGCAGCACTCCGCGAACAGCACCTCGTGCAGCCGGCCCTCGGCCTCGCTCAGGCCCACCGGCGCCCGTACCGCCCCGGTGATCCGCCGCACCACCACCGCCGGATTCGCGTCCGCCGCCAGGATCGCCGCGTCCGACAGGTCCGCCCGCTCGAAGGTGTCGCAGACGCCGTCGAGCACCGCCTGCCGGCCGCCCTCCGACAGCCCCTGGAACTCCCGCTCCAAAAACGGCGCCAGCCGGTCGAACACCGCGTCCGCGATCTCCCCGAACTGCCGCTCCACACTCCGCTGAAGCCGCAGCCCGGGCACCCGCAGCCGGACCAGCTCGGCCATCGGCAGCCGGCGTTCCTGCTCCCGCCGCTTCCCGCCGAGCCAGGCCTGGGCCGCCGACCTCGCCACGGTCGTCCCCAGCCGTAACGCAGCCGCCTCCGCGCTCATCGCATCCCCTCCCGAACGTGAACCACGAAATTATGCCCAAGCAAAACGACCCCCGCTCCCTCCAACCGGAGAAATCGGGGGCCGCCGGGAAAATCCCGCGAAAGCGCTACCGCAGCCGCGCCATCAGCGCATGCTCCACCAACGTGATCAGCGTCGACTTGGCGTCCGCGCGGTGGCGGGCGTCCGTCGTGATGATCGGGGTGTCGGGGCCGATCTGGAGCGCCTCGCGCACCTCGTCGGGGTTGTACGGCTGCTGCCCGTCGAAGCCGTTGAGGGCGATGACGAACGGCAGGCCGCTGTTCTCGAAGTAGTCGACCGCGGGGAAACAGTCGGCCAGGCGCCGGGTGTCCACCAGCACCACCGCGCCGATCGCGCCGCGCACCAGGTCGTCCCACATGAACCAGAAGCGGTCCTGGCCGGGCGTACCGAAGAGGTACAGGATCAGGTCCTGGTCCAGGGTGATGCGGCCGAAGTCCATGGCGACCGTGGTGGTCGTCTTGTCCCCGGTGTGGGTGAGGTCGTCGATGCCCGCCGAAGCAGACGTCATCACGGCCTCCGTGCGCAGCGGATTGATCTCCGAGACGGCGCCGACGAACGTGGTCTTGCCCACGCCGAAGCCGCCAGCCACCACGATTTTCGCGGACGTGGTGGAGCGGGAAGGCCCTCCGCTAGAGCTTGCGAAGTCCACTGAGCACCCTTTCGAGCAAAGTCACGTCTGGCTGGCCGCCGGCGTTCTCGTCGCCGCCGGGCTGATGAATGGCGACCAGGCCCGCCTCCGCCAAGTCGGCGACGAGGATCCTGGCCACGCCGAGAGGGATCGTCAGGAGGGCCGAGATCTCGGCCACCGACTTGATTTCCCGGCAGAGGTGGCAGATGCGCTGATGCTCGGGCAGCTGGCCCTGCATCTGGTGCGGCTGCGCGGTGGTGTGCACCAGCGCCTCGATGGCGAGCTGGTAGCGCGGGCGGGTCCGGCCGCCGGTCATGGCGTACGGACGTACCAGCGGGTTGTTCGTCCCCCCGGCGGGCGCGGGCTCAGGGGTGCGTCGCTGCGGCTGCACGGGCTGGATGCGCGGCGCCGGCGGCTGGTCGTACGGCGACGGCCCGGGGCCCTGGGGGCTGTGGGGTGCGTACGGCTGCGGACGCCGTGGGGTCGGGGCGGAGGGGAAGTTGTAACGGTTCGGGTTCTGGGAACCGTCGCCCTGGCCCTGGGCAGGGCCGTACGACCAGTTGCCCGAAGATGAACCGCCTGGGGGTGTTGCCACTTTCTCTCCTCCTCCGACTGCGCCCTGCACCCTGCACTGTGGAGCCGCGTCCCGAAACCTTATGGCCTCGGGACGTCAAAACGCACCGTCTGTCTGTTAGTTGAGCAGGCTCCCTTGGAGCTCCGCGCGCAGATCGGGCGTCAGGACCGTACCGGCACGGTCCACCAGGAGCGCCATCTCGTACCCGATGAGACCGATGTCCGCCTCCGGATGTGCGAGAACCGCGAGCGAGGAACCGTCGGAGATGGACATGATGAAGAGGAATCCCCGCTCCATCTCCACAACCGTCTGGTTCACGCTGCCGCCCTCGAAGATGCGGGAGGCGCCTGCCGTCAGGGACGTCAGACCGGAGGCGACGGCCGCGAGCTGGTCGGCACGGTCGCGGGGAAAGCCTTCGGACATCGCCAGAAGGAGTCCGTCGGCGGAGACCACCACGGTGTGGGACACCCCGGGGGTGTTGTCCACGAAATTGGTGATCAACCAGTTCAGGTTCTGCGCCGCCTGGCTCATCGGGCTCACACTAACGCTCCTGGTTGTAGGTGCTGTCAGGACCACCGTGTTGATTCCTGGTGGCCTGGCCGTTCGTTTCACTACCTGCGTTACGTCCCCTCTGGACCCCACGGCGCAGGTTGCTCAACCTGCCCCGGACGTCCTCGGGAGCACGGGAGACCTGTGGGCCCCCCTGGTGGGTGCTTTCGGCGGCTCCCTCGACCAGGTTGGCCTTGGGCACCCGCCGCGGCAGACCGGAGGAGGTGACCCCGCCCGCCTTGGGCTTGCGCAGCTGCGAGGCCTGCTGCCAGCGATCGTCGTTCGCCGACCGCCAGCTGCTGCCGTCGCCGTTGCTCTCCGCGGGGGCCGGCGGCTCCTGGTTCACGTGCCGCGCGTCGCCTGAGCCGTTCGCGCCGCTCGCGGTGGATCCGCGGCGGGGAAGCCCGGCGTCGGTCAGCGCGTGGGCGGCGGAGGGTGCCGGTCCCGGACGCTCGAAGCCTACGCGGTCCCGCTCACTCACGTCAGCGGCCTGCGCGGATTCCGTTTCCGGAGCGTACTGGTCCTGGTATCCGTCGCGGTAGCCGTCCTGCTGCGGCCAGTCATCCTGGTAGGGCCGCTCCGCGAAGCCCTGGAAGCTGTCCGGGGCGGCGGCGCGGGGCGGGGCGGGCTCTTCCTGGACCGGCTCCGGATACCCGGGCTCCGGGTATCCGCCGCTCGGCGAGAAGGCGTCGGAGCGCGGCAGGCCGCCGTTCGGCGCGTAGTACGAGTCGTCGTACGACGGCTGCTGCGGCTCGTCGTACGCGGTCCGCTGCCGCTCCTCGTACGACGCCTGCTGGGGCTCCTCGTACGACGGCTGCCGCGGCTCCTCGTACGCCTGCTGGTGGTCGAACGCGGCCGGCTGCTCCGGGAAACCGCTGCGGCCGTTGTCGTAGCCGGGCCGGGCGTCGAAACCGTCGGTGTAGGAGGCGGCCTCGGAGGAATGCTCCGTGGGCGGCTGGCCCGGCTCGTCCGACTGGGACTCCAGGGCCGCGCGGCGCTCCTCGCGCATCAGGGAGCGGCCCACGGGGTCCAGCTCGCGGATGTCGTCGGGCACCTCGGTGTAGCGGCTGTCGTCGAAGCCGAGCTCCGCGGCCGTACGCATCGGCAGGCCGTTGTTGAAGTTCTCGCCCTGGAAGTTCTGCTCCGGGATGATCTGCGACACGGTGAACTCGTCGCGGACGGGCTGCTGCTCGCCGCCACCGCCGTGGGTGATCGCGTCGGGCAGCATGACCAGCGAGGTGGTGCCGGCCTGCTCGCCGGAGGGGCGCAGCTGGACGCGGATGCCGTGCCGGTCGGACAGCCGGCCGACCACGAACAGGCCCATGCGCTGCGAGATCGCGGCATCCACGGTCGGCGGGTTGGCCAGCTTGTGGTTGATGTCCGCGAAGTCCTCGGCGGTGAGGCCGATGCCCTTGTCGTGGATCTCGATCATGATGCGGCCGTCGGGGAGCCGGGTCGCGGTCACGCGGACCTTCGTCTGCGGCGAGGAGAACGTGGTGGCGTTCTCCAGGAGCTCGGCCAGCAGGTGCACGAGGTCGGTCACGGCGCGGCCGTGGATCTCGGCCTCCGGGACGCCGGACAGCTCGACGCGCTCGTACTGCTCCACCTCGGAGGAGGCGGCGCGCAGCACGTCGACCAGCGGGACCGGCTGGTCCCAGCGGCGGCCGGGCTCCTCGCCGGCGAGGACCAGGAGGTTCTCGCCGTTGCGGCGCATACGGGTCGCGAGGTGGTCCAGCCTGAAGAGGTTCTCCAGCTGGTCCGGGTCGGCCTCGTTGTTCTCCAGCTCGGTGATCAGGGTCAGCTGGCCCTCGATCAGCGACTGGTTGCGGCGCGAGAGGTTGGTGAAGATCGCGTTGATGTTGCCCCGCAGCAGGGCCTGCTCGGCGGCGAGCCGGACGGCCTCGCGGTGGACCTGGTCGAAGGCCCGGGCGACCTCGCCGATCTCGTCCCTGGTGGTGATCGGGATGGGCTGCACACGCGTGTCCACGCGGCCCGGGTCGGTGCGCGAGAGCTGGTCGACCAGCATCGGCAGGCGCTGCTCGGCGATGCCGAAGGCGGCGTTGCGCAGCTGGCGCATGGCGCGGCTCATCTGGCGGGCCACCATGCCGGCCAGGATGAACGCGGCGAGCAGGGCGACCACGACGGCGGCACCGGTGATGAAGGCGTCACGCCGGGCGTCGTCGGAGATGCCGGCGGCCTCGTTCACCGCCTTGTCGGTCAGGTCGGACTCGATCTGGCGATAGGCGTTGTACTTGAGGGTGTTGACCGCCCACCAGTTCTCGGCGGTGACGCCCTCCTCGGCGAGCGCCTGGCGCGCGGAGGGGTCGGTGGTCGTCAGCGTCCCGATGGCCTTGACCATGTCGGTCGGGTCGGACGGCGGCGGAACGTACTTCTCGCCCTTGGCGGCGGCCTGCTGGGCGGCTTCCTTGGCCATCGCCGCGCCGTCGCTCTTGATCTTCGCCTCGGCGTCGTCGAGCTTCTTGGCGTCCGCCGCGGTGCCACCGCCGATGTACTCCTCGACGGCGATGCCTTCGAGGTACGCGTACGAGGTCAGGGCGACGCGCTGGGCGGCGAGGTCGCTGTTCTTGGGGCCCGGGTTGACCAGCAGGTGCATGCCGATGGAGCGCTCCAGCGACAAGGACGCCTTGGTGAGCGCGATCGCGTAGACGGTACGGCCGTAGCTGGTGATGTTTCCGGTGCCGAGGCCCAGCTCGTTGGAGAACTCCATCAGCGGGTGGGCGATCTCGACGTAGCCCTCTTCGGTCTGCACACCGGTGCGCTTGGAGGTGTACGCGGTGGAGCGCAGCGCCTGGAGCTTGGGCTCCTCGGCGCGGAAGATCGACAGGCGGCGCAGCAGGCCGGCCTTCTGCGGCATGTTCTGCGCGGCCGCGTCGAAGGCGTCGGCGGCGTTGTCGGTGTTCTTGCGGGCCGTGCTGACGGTCGCCTTGTCCGCGGCGGTCTGGGCGGAGCCCTTCAGCAGCGGTGCGGCGCTGACGTCCCGCTCGTTGTAGAGGGCGTCCGCGTAGGTCAGGGAGGCTCTCACCAGGCGCGCGGTGTTCTCCGCGTCCTGGGCCTCCTGCCAGGTGTCGATCGAGCTCTTCACCTGGAAGCCGCCCATGACGAGGCCGACCACCACGGGTATGAGCAGGATCGCGTTCAGCCTGGTCGGTACGCGCCAGTTGCGCGGGGAGAAACGGCCGCCGCTCGAAGCGGGCGCGGCCGCGGGCTCCGAACCGGGCACAGGGGCAGGCGCCGCTCCGCGCGGCGGCGGGGTGAAGTTGCCCCGGGCCGACGGCTCGGGACCGTTCTTGCTTCGCCTCACTCGACCAACAACCTCTCGGCGGCGGGCACCAACGTTGTGCCGCAGTGTCTCAGAGCCCAGTACGTCACAGACTGGTGAGTACGTCGTTGACTATTGGGCAGTCCAGGCATTCCAGCACGGCGGCCTGCGCACTTCCAAACAGTGGAAGGCGGGGATCCGTAGTGATGTAAGGCCCAGATAAAACGGTCATAAAGAGCGAGCCCCGTCAAAAGACGGGGCCTTTGTGTGCGTAGCGACACCACACGACCGCGACGCGTGGCCGTACCACCCGATTCCTCTGCCGAAACGTTATGAACACCCGGGCCGACCGTGTCAAAGGACACAGCCGGCTCCGGGACATCTACGACAACTGCCATATGGCGTCACTGACTTGGGTGCTATCTCAGACGCGCCATGAGAGCGTGCTCCACCAGCGTGATCAGCGCGCTCTTGGCATCCGAGCGGTGACGGGCGTCCGTGGTGATGATCGGGGTGTCCGGACCGATCTGCAGAGCCTCGCGCACCTCCTCGGGCGCGTAGGGCTGGTGCCCGTCGAAGCCGTTGAGGGCGACGACGAAGGGCAGGCCCGAGTTCTCGAAGTAGTCGACCGCGGGGAAGCAGTCGGCGAGCCGGCGGGTGTCCACGAGGACGACGGCACCGATGGCACCGCGCACCAGGTCGTCCCACATGAACCAGAAACGGTCCTGGCCCGGCGTGCCGAAGAGGTAGAGGATCAGGTCCTGGTCGAGGGTGATGCGGCCGAAGTCCATGGCGACCGTGGTGGTCGTCTTGTCCCCGGTGTGGGTGAGGTCGTCGATGCCCGCGCTCGCGGACGTCATCACGGCCTCGGTGCGCAGCGGGTTGATCTCGGAGACGGCGCCCACGAACGTGGTCTTGCCCACGCCGAAGCCGCCCGCCACCACGATCTTGGCGGAGGTGGTCGCCCGGCCTCCGTCAGAGCTTGCGAAGTCCACTGAGCACCCTTTCGAGCAGTGTCACGTCCGGAGCGCCGGTGCTCTCGTCGCCGCCCGGCTGGTGAATGGCGACGAGTCCGGCCTCCGCGAGGTCCGCGACGAGGATCCTGGCCACGCCCAACGGCATGGCCAGAAGTGCCGAGACCTCGGCGACCGACTTCACCTCTCGGCACAGGTGGCAGATGCGCTGGTGCTCAGGGAGCAGTCCCATGAGCGCAGCCGGATCGGCCGTGGTGCTGATCAGGGCCTCGATGGCGAGCTGGTAGCGCGGCCGGGTCCGGCCGCCGGTCATCGCGTACGGACGTACCAGCGGCTGGTCGCCCTCATCCTCGTACGGCTCCGCGTACGGATCATGAGAGGCGGTGGGCGGGGTCATGAATCCTCCGGGCGGGACAGCAAGTCGGTCAGTCAAGCCGTCGGACAGGGGCCGGTGGGGGGTTTGTGGCGGCCGGACGGTGATTTGGTGAGACGGGTGGATCTGGGGCGGTCAGTGGAGCAGACTGCCTTGCAGCTCAGCGCGCAGGTCGGGCGTGAGCACCGCGCCCGCGCGATCGACGAGGAGCGCCATCTCATAGCCGACGAGGCCGATGTCGCAGTCGGGGTGGGCGAGAACGGCGAGCGACGAGCCGTCCGAGACGGACATGAGGAAGAGAAATCCCCGCTCCATCTCGACGACCGTCTGTGCCACGCTGCCGCCCTCGAAGATCCGGGAGGCCCCGGCCGTCAGGGACGTCAGACCGGAGGCGACCGCCGCCAACTGATCGGCACGGTCGCGCGGAAAGCCTTCGGACATTGCCAGAAGGAGGCCGTCGGCGGACACGACGACGGTGTGGGACACCCCAGGGGTGTTGTCCACAAAGTTGGTGATCAACCAGTTCAGGTTCTGTGCCGCCTGGCTCATCGGGCTCAACTAACGCTCCTGCTGGTGAGTGGGGCTCGGGAAGCTCTCGGTCTGGCCGGTACCGGCCTGTCGACCTTGAGCTATGCCCCGACGGAGATTGGTCAGCCGGCCGCGTACGGCATCAGGCGCACGCGAGACCTGCGGACCGGCTTGGTGCTGTTGCTGCTGAGCGGTGCCCGGAACGAGGTTGGCCCGGGGCACCCGGCGCGGCAGGCCGGAGGTGGTGACGCCGCCCGCGGCCGGCTGCCGTACGCGCTCTGCCTGCCGAATGAGATCGTCATTCGGCGAGCTGCGCCAGGAGCTGGCTACGGGACGTTGTGGGGCAGCGGGAGCCTGAGGCTGCTGCTGCGGGGCGGCCGGGGCGGAAGCTGAGCCGTTGCTCTGCTGCTGCTCCTGCGGGCTGCCGTGGAACCAGTTGGTCTCGAGCGTGTCGTACAGCGGCGTACGGCCGTCACCGGGACCCGCGGGCGGCAGCGCCTCGGGGTCCTGACGGGCGGGCCGCTGCTGCGGACGCTGCGGGGCCGGCGGTCGCGGGGCACCGAAGTCGGCGCCACGCACGCCGTTGACCTGCGGACGCTCGAACTGGCCGGTCGAGGAGCCGCCGTTGGCAGACCCGCCCGGCAGGGCGTGCTGTCCCGTGGAGCTGCCGTCGTAGCCGCTGTCGTACGCCGAAGGCGCCGGAGGCATCGCGAACTGGCCGGTGGTCGACGGCGTCGACGGTGCGGCCGGGTTGTCGTTCGGGGCGCCGAAGACGTCCGAGCGGACGAACTGGCCCGTGTTCTGGCCGTCGTTCGCGCCCGGGCGGGGGAACTGGCCCGTGTTCTGGGGGCCGTTGTCCCCGCCGGGGGCCGCAATGTCGAAGCCGGGACGGGGGAACTGCCCGGTGTTCTGGGCGCTGTTCGGGCCGGGCCGCGGTGCGTCGAAGTCCGGGCGGGCGAACTCGGACGTGGCGCCCGGGCCCTGGCGGCCGTCCATGCGCCCAATGGCCGGCATCTCCGCGGTCGAACCCGGCCCCTGCCGGTCGTCGATCCGCGGCATCCGGGAGTTCTGGTCGGTGTCCTGCTCGTCATGGCCGCGCGGGGCGTCGAGCGAGGCGCGCGGCACCGGCGGCTGCGCGTTCTCGTCGCTCCAGCTGGGCCGCGGCTGCGGGTTGCCGCCGGGCAGCTCGGCCCGCGGGCCACCGCGCCCCGGCAGCTGCGGCCGACGGCGCCGGCCCTGCGGCTCGGAGCCCTTGTTCGAGTTGGACGACGACTGCGGAGGTACGGGGCCTCGGGTGCCCCCGAAAGCGTCCTGGCCCTGCGGCGGCACGCCCGTGCCCGCGGCCTGAAGGCCCTGCGGCGCACCGGGAGCCTGACCGCCGAAGCCGGCGCCCGCACCGGCCGGAGCCGGCCGGCCCTGCTGCGGCGCGCCCGGACCCTGGGGCCCGCGTGCTCCGCCCGGCGCACCCGGACGACCGCCCGCGTCACGCCCGGGCAGCGCGGCCCGCGGTCCCTGACCGGGATTGAGTCGGCCGCCCGTGGGCGCACCGGAACCGAGAGCACCGGCACTACTGGCACCGGCGCCGAGGGCGTCGCCGCCCGGCTGGCCGGTGCCGCGGCGGGCGGCGGCCACACCGGCGGCGGCCGCCGCCGCACCCGCACCGGCGCCCTGACCCGGCTTGGGCTGCGGCTTCTTGCCGCCCTGGGCGACGTCCACGGGCAGCATGACCAGGGCGGTCGTACCACCGGAGTCGGACGGGCGCAGCTGGATGCGGATGCCGTGGCGCTGCGAGAGGCGGCCGACCACGAACAGACCCATGCGGCGGGAGACGGAGACGTCCACGGTGGGCGGCGAGGCGAGCCGCTCGTTGATCGCCGCGAGGTCCTCGGGGGAGAGGCCGATACCGGTGTCGTGGATCTCGATCAGCACCCGGCCGTCGGGCAGCGCGTGACCGGTGACCTTGACCTTGGTCTGGGGGGAGGAGAACGACGTCGCGTTCTCCAGCAGCTCGGCGAGCAGGTGCACGAGGTCGTTGACGACGCGGCCGGCCACTTCGGTGGTCGGCACGGAGGCCAGCTCGATGCGCTCGTACTGCTCCACCTCGGACGCGGCGGCACGCAGCACGTCGACCAGCGGGACCGGACGGGTCCAGCGGCGGCCGGGCTCCTCACCGGCGAGAACGAGCAGGTTCTCACCGTTACGGCGCATGCGGGTCGCGAGGTGGTCGAGCTTGAACAGCGAGGACAGCTGGTCCGGGTCGGCCTCGCGGGACTCCAGTTCGGAGATCAGCGACAGCTGACGCTGGATGAGGCCCTGGGAGCGGCGCGAGAGGTTGGTGAACATCGCGTTGACGTTGCCCCGCAGCAGGGCCTGCTCGGCGGCGAGGCGGACCGCCTCGCGGTGCACGTCGTCGAAGGCCGCGGCCACCTGGCCGATCTCGTCCCGGGAGTGCACACCGACCGACTCGACGGAGGTGTCGACGTCCTGCGGGTCGGACTCGGACAGCTGCTTGACCAGCTCGGGCAGGCGGTCCTGGGCGACCTTGGTCGCGGTCTCCTGAAGGCGGCGCAGCGAGCGGATCATGGACCGGGCCACGACGAAGGCGCCGACCAGCGAGATGCCGAGGACGAGCAGGATCAGCGCGCCGGAGATGATCGCGTCCTGTTCCGACTCGTTGCGCAGCTCGCGGGCCTTCTGCTCCATGTCCTCGAGCAGCGTGTGCTCGATGTTGCCCATCTGCTCGATCTTGATCGAGCTGTCGTCCACCCAGTCCTTGTACGACCGCTTGTCCAGGCCGGCGAGGCCGTCCACCCGGCCGAAGGCACGGCCGGCGTAGAGGTCGGTGGCCTGGATGGTCGGGTTGCCCTCTTCGACGGGCTTGAGGAGCTCGGGGGCGCTGTCCGTGCCGTAGATGCTGCGGAAGCCGGAGAGTTCGGAGTCCTCGCTCTCCTTGGCGCCCTCGGCGTACAGGCGGTCGTTCTCGGAGAGGTCGCCGCTCGAGTTGGCGGTGGTAATGGGCAGCGCCGCGGCGAGGATCGCGCGTTGGACGGACGCGTACTCCTTGGCGGAGGAGAAGGCCGACAGGGCGCGCGTGCGCTGGATCATCTCGGGGTTGCTGGTGGCCTCCGCCATGTCCTGCGAGAGGTCGAGCAGGTGGGTGATGAGGCGGTGGTAGCCCTCGACCGTCTGGGAGGCGTTGTTCTTGGTCTCGTAGGCATTGCTGCGGATCTGCGCGAGGCCGCCCAGGTCACGGACCAGGCCGACGAGGCTCTCGCGGACGCCCGAGAGGTTGCCGTCCTTGCTGGAGGTGTCGACGTCCTCCGCCGCGTCCGTGAAGGAGGTCATGGCCCGGTCGGTCTTGTCCCGCAAGCCCTTGACCGTGTAGTCGGTCGACGCCTTCGAGCCGTGTGCCAGCGGGCCGGCCGACAGGTCGCGCTCCTCCTGGAGCGCGGAGGCCAGCTCGGTGGCCTGCTTGGTTATCTCCGTCAGCAGCTTCATGTTGTCGAGCTGCTGGATGTCGTCCATCGAGTCGTTGATGCGCAGCGCGCCCAGCGAGGTGGCCGCGACCACCGGGAGCGTGAGCAGGGCCACCAGACGCGTGGAGATGCGCCAGTTGCGCAGGGCTACGCGCGGGCCGGGGCCGGCGGGGCCCTTCGGCGGCTTCACCGTCGGCGTGGTCGAGGCCGAGGCGCTCGCCGGCGCGGACGCGCCGGGGCGCCCGGAGCGCTCACCGCCGTCGCCGGCCGGGCCCGGGTTCTGGGCGTGCTGGGGCGAGGAGCTGCCTTTTATGGGGCCAGCCCCACCTTGCGGCTCCGGCTTCGCCGAAGCACTGCCATCCCTCTTGAAACGTCCCTGCACTAGCGTCGCAACCTCTGGACCAGGCGCCCCTCCGCGCGAACGGAAGGACGGTGTCGGCGTCGTAGGAGGCGTCCTGAAAACGCCCCCCGGGTGGTCGTGAGTAACCGGCGCTGGCTCCCCCTGTCTCACCGCCGCTCGGCGCTTCTGCGCGCCCCCTGTGCGCCGGCTCGATCCTGCGGCGGTCCGTGGAATTCCAGCACAGTGCCGGATCTCCAACAAGGCCCGTAGGCCATGCCGTGACCTACGTGACACCACGTGAGTGGCGAGTGACGGGGTGTGGAAACTGATCTCCCGCATAGCGGACTTATGCCCGCGAGTCGCCCGGGGGCAGCGGGTGTCCCAGTCGAGATGATCAGGAGCGGAATGATGGCTTCAGGGAGCCAATGTCCGTTTCGTTGGGATGGGCTGTGGGTCTGATTTGACTGGATTGCCCGTAGCTCCGTGAGCAAACTCACACGCGGATCAAGGGCTGTGTGCGGCTTCGCGGGGGAATTGGATGTTTAGCCTGACGCTTTACAGAGATGGCAAATCCGACAACCCGCGCCGACCTCAGGACCCTTGGGGCCCTCCGGCGCCCGTACAGGACAAGGTCTCGTACAACTGTGAAGACGACGATGATGTTCCGCACCACAGCCAACCCGCGACGCACGACGCTGGCGCACCTGGAGGACGCCGACGAGGTGCGGATCCCGGACCAGCGGCAGCAGGAGCACTCCGTCGACCTGCCCGCACAGACCGCGAACCCCAGGCGCACCATCCTCATGGAGCTCCCGGCCGCGGCGTCCGCGGCGGAATAGTACGCGCAGCCGTCCTCCCCGCGCCTCCTGGAGCCAACCACCGCGCCGCTGAGTACCCTGGGGCCTCAGACTTCAGCAGCTCAGTGACTCAGTGAGGGGCGCAAGGATCCCGTGCGCATCGCCAGATTCTCCATCGACGGGAACGTCGCCTTCGGCGCGGTCGAGGGCGACAAGCCGGACGAACTCGTCCTTGACATCATCAAGGGCATCCCGTTCGCGGACTTCGAGCTCTCCGGCACGAAGGTCCCCCTTCGCAAGGTGCGGCTGCTGCCCCCGATGCTCCCCAACAAGGTCGTGGCCTTCGGCCGCAACTACGCGGAGCACGCGAAGGAGCTGGGCAACGAGGTGCCCGACGCCCCGTTCGCCTTCTTCAAGCCGTCCACCTCGGTGATCGGCCCGGGCGACGAGATCCAGTACCCCACCTTCTCCGAGGACCTCCACCACGAGGCCGAACTGGCCGTCGTCATCGGCCGCATGTGCCGCGAGGTCCCGCGCGAGCGCGTCAAGGACGTCATCCTCGGCTACACCTGCGCCAACGACATCACCGCCCGCGACGTCCAGAAACGCGAGAAGCAGTGGGCCAGGGCCAAGGGCTTCGACACGTCCTGCCCGCTGGGCCCCTGGGTGGAGACGGACCTGGACCCCTCCGACCTGACCATCCAGCTCACCGTCAACGGCTCGCAGCGTCAGCTCGGCCGCACCAGCGAGATGATCCACTCCATCGAGGATCTGATCGTCAACATCACCGAGGCCATGACGCTGCTCCCCGGCGACGTGATCCTCACGGGCACCCCGGCAGGCGTCGGGCCCCTCACCGTCGGCGACGAGGTCGCCGTCACCATCGAAGGCATCGGCACTCTCACCAACAAGGTTGTCAAGCGTGGCTAGCGCACCCGGCTCCCCCGTTCGCGTCCGATTCTGCCCGTCGCCCACCGGTAACCCCCACGTGGGCCTGGTCCGCACCGCCCTGTTCAACTGGGCGTTCGCCCGGCACCACGAGGGCACTCTGGTCTTCCGGATCGAGGACACCGACGCGGCCCGCGACTCCGAGGAGTCGTACACCCAGCTGCTCGACGCGATGCGCTGGCTGGGCTTCGACTGGGACGAGGGCCCCGAGGTCGGCGGCCCGCACGCGCCGTACCGCCAGTCGCAGCGCATGGGCCTCTACCAGGACGTCGCGCAGAAGCTCCTGGACGCCGGCCACGCCTACCGCTGCTACTGCTCCCAGGAGGAGCTGGACACCCGCCGCGAGGCCGCCCGCGCCGCCGGCAAGCCGTCCGGCTACGACGGCCACTGCCGCGAGCTGACCGCCGAGCAGGTCGAGGAGTACAAGGCCCAGGGCCGTACGCCCATCGTCCGCTTCCGCATGCCCGACGAGGCGATCACCTTCACGGACCTGGTCCGCGGCGAGATCACGTACCTGCCGGAGAACGTGCCGGACTACGGGATCGTACGAGCCAACGGAGCGCCCCTCTACACGCTCGTGAACCCGGTCGACGACGCCCTGATGGAGATCACCCACGTCCTGCGCGGCGAGGACCTGCTCTCCTCCACCCCGCGCCAGATCGCCCTGTACAAGGCGCTGACCGAGCTGGGCATCGCGCGGCGGATCCCGTCCTTCGGCCACCTGCCGTACGTGATGGGCGAGGGCAACAAGAAGCTCTCCAAGCGCGACCCGCAGTCGTCGCTCAACCTCTACCGCGAGCGCGGCTTCCTGCCGGAGGGCCTGCTCAACTACCTCTCCCTGCTGGGCTGGTCGCTCTCGGCCGACCAGGACATCTTCTCGATGGACGAGATGGTCGCGGCCTTCGACATCGCGGACGTGAACCCCAACCCGGCGCGCTTCGACCTGAAGAAGTGCGAGGCGATCAACGGCGACCACATCCGCCTGCTGGACGTGAAGGACTTCACGGAGCGCTGCCGCCCGTGGCTCCAGACCCCGTTCGCCTCCTGGGCGCCGGAAGCCTTCGACGAGGCGAAGTGGCAGGCCATCGCCCCGCACGCGCAGACCCGCCTGAAGGTGCTGTCGGAGATCACGGACAACGTCGACTTCCTGTTCCTGCCGGAGCCGGTCTTCGACGAGCCGAGCTGGACGAAGGCGATGAAGGAGGGCTCGGACGCCCTGCTCCGCACGGCCCGCGAGAAGCTGGAGTCGGCGGACTGGACCTCGCCGGAGTCGTTGAAGGAGGCCGTCCTGGCCGCCGGCGAGACCCACGGCCTCAAGCTCGGCAAGGCCCAGGCCCCGGTCCGCGTCGCCGTCACCGGCCGCACGGTCGGCCTGCCCCTCTTCGAGTCCCTGGAGGTCCTGGGCAAGGAGAAGACGCTGGCACGGATCGACGCGGCACTGGTCAGGCTGGCCGGCTGATCCAACCGTCAACTTCCTTGGTGAACACGGGACTTCCGGTGATCCCCGAGTGATACGTTCACCCCGTTCTGGAAGTTAGTTCGAATATGGGGTGGGGTTCACTTCTATGGGCAGTCTCCGAAGAAATCTCCTGACGATGGCCGGCCTGATCGCGAGCGGCAGCGCGGTGGTCGCGATGGTGGCGACCCCGGCGGCCGCCACGAGGTACGGAGCGGGCAGCAGGGGCCTGGACTCGTTCACGTACTTCGACAACTACGGCGAGATCCTCACCTCGGAGGACAACAACGCCGATGGCCACGGCGCCACGGCCCAGTGGCGTTACAACGGCTCGTCCACCGTCAACTCGTACTACAACCCCAACGGCGCGGGGAAGACGAAGACCTGGAACCTCTCCCTGCCCGAGAACAGGCTCATCGACATCCGCGCCTGCCTCCAGGACGGCGCCGGAGGCACTCCGTGGGACTGCGGCCCGTGGGAGGATGCCTCCACCGGCTGACCCGCCACCCGACACCTGAGGTACCTGAGGTCGATCGCATGTCGCTGGAAGCAGTGGTCTGGGACGTGGACGACACGATCTTCGACTACACCACCGCCGACCGTGTCGGCATGCGCGGGCACCTCGCGGCCGAGGGCCTGCTCGACGGCTACGACAGCGTCGAGCAGGCCCTCGTTCGCTGGCGGCGGATCACCGACGCGCAGTGGGCGCGGTTCGCGGCGGGGGAGGCGACCTTCCAGGGGCAGCGCCGGGACCGCGTACGGGTCTTCCTGGGCGACGCGGCTCTGTCCGACGCCGAGGCCGACGCCTGGTTCGAGCGGTACGTCGCGCACTACGAGACCGCCTGGGCCCTCTTCCCGGACGTCCTGCCCGCGCTGGACGCCCTCGCGAGCAGCCACCGGCACGCCGTGCTGTCCAACTCCAGCATCCACGTCCAGGATCGCAAGCTGCGGCTGCTCGGCGTGCACGACCGCTTCGAGGCCGTCCTGTGCGCCGCCGAGCTTGGCTTCTCCAAGCCGGATGCCCGCGCCTTCCTGGCGGCCTGCGACGCCCTGGAGCTGGCCCCGCACCAAGTGGCGTACGTCGGTGACCACCCGGAGATCGACGGGCGGGGCGCCGCCGACGCCGGGCTGCTGTCGGTCTGGATCGACCGGACCGGCGTCCACACCGGCTCCGACGCCGCCGCGGGCCCGCACCGGATCGCCTCTCTCGCCGAACTCCCCGCGATCCTCGGCGCCGATACCCGTTTTGGAGCCCCGTCCACCTTCGGGTAATGTTCTTCCTGCGCCGCCGGAGAGCGGGCCGAAAGGCCGGAACCCGGGGGAGCACACTAGAACAAGATCCCTTCAGGGACTTGAGTTCCAGTGGCCTATGGTGTAATTGGCAGCACGACGGTTTCTGGTTCCGTTAGTCTTGGTTCGAGTCCAGGTAGGCCAGCTCGCAGAGCTCATCTGCAAAAGCGGGGATCATCTCCGCGAAGCCCCCGTTGTGTAGCGGCCTAGCACGCTGCCCTCTCAAGGCAGTAGCGCCGGTTCGAATCCGGTCGGGGGTACGGATCCTGGTTCTTCCTGGATCGCTAGGGCCCCCGTTGTGTAGCGGCCTAGCACGCCGCCCTCTCAAGGCGGTAGCGCCGGTTCGAATCCGGTCGGGGGTACAAACTGGTCTAAACCACATTGGTCTATGGTGTAATTGGCAGCACGGCTGATTCTGGTTCAGTTAGTCTTGGTTCGAGTCCAGGTAGACCAGCTCGGATCTGCGGCGGTGTAAATTAGACGCTTGCAAGATCCTCGCCCCCGTTGTGTAGCGGCCTAGCACGCCGCCCTCTCAAGGCGGTAGCGCCGGTTCGAATCCGGTCGGGGGTACGTAGTCCGATGGGCCTCCACTTCGGTGGGGGCCCATCGGCGTGTCCGGCCTCGCGTTCGGGCCTCACTTCCCGCCGAACCGGCGGCGCGACTCCTGCGCCTGAGCCAGCCGGCGCAGGGCGAGCAGTACCGGCTCGTACAGCACGGTCAGCGCCACGGCCGCCTCCACCTGCTCGTCCGGGGAGTCGCTGTAGCGCTCCACCAGATCCAGATCGTCGATCGCCAGCCGCGCCAGCGCGCGGGCGTAGGGCTCCAAGTCCTCGACGCCGCACGGGTATCCGAGCCGCTCCAGCGTGGCGATCGCGGTCACCAGCATCCCGTACGGGGGCGGTGCCCCCTCGGGCGTCGGGCCGTAGCCCCAGCCCAGCCGCTCCAGGAGCGTGTCCGCGCGGCGTCGGGCGGTGCGGGTCGCCGGGTCCGCCTCGTCCGGGGCCTGGCCGTGCGGCAGGGCCCACACCGCGGTGCCCAGGCGCTTGTTGTGATCCAGGGAGTCGTCGTCCAGCGCGGCGAGCACGTCGCGCGCGGAGGCCACGGAGACCCCGCCGACCTGGATCAGCGCGCGCACCAGACGCAGCCGCCGCAGGTGCTCCTCGTCGTACTCGGCCTGCGTGGCCGTGATCCGGCGGCCCGGCGGGAGCAGGCCTTCGCGCAGGTAGTACTTGATCGTGGCCGTCGAGACCGCGCTGCGCTCGCTCAGCTCCGCCAGTCGCATATCCGTCCCGTGTTCGAGTTTCCGATTGCTTTCCCGCTTGGGGAGTGTCACTATCCAATCATGGATAGTGAAGCTATCCAATGATCGTCGATGGGGGACATCATGGGTAAGCCGATCGAAGGGCGCATGACCGCCGCGAGTGAGGGCGAGATCGTCGTCTTCCTCATCGGGATGCGCATCAACAGCTTCGCCGCACCGCGGAGTTGGTGGCCGACCGCGAGGGCGATGCCGCCGATGCTCGCGGAGCTCTCGCGCGAGAAGGGCAGCGGACTGCTGGGGTACCAGCTCCTGCTGGGCTTCCCGCGCGTGCTGTACGTCGTGCAGTACTGGGACTCGAAGGAGAAGCTCCTCGCGTACGCCTCGGCGCCGGACCGGAAGCACCGCCCGGCCTGGACCGCCTTCAACCGGCGACTGCGCGAGGGGAAGGGGAAGGTCGGCTTCTGGCACGAGACGTACGTCGTGCCCGCCGGATCCTACGAGTCGGTCTATGTGAACATGCCCGAGTTCGGCCTGGGCGAGGCCACCGGGGTGGTGCCGGTCGCCCGGCGCGGCGACCGTGCGGCCGATCGACTCGCCGATCGACTCGTCGTCGACTCAGGGGAAAGTGAGCGGGACGGACGTCGGGGACCGGGCCTGCCGCGGCGTTGAGGCGGGCCGTCTTCCCGATCGCCGGCGCTGCTCAGCCCGTGCGGCGCAGGGCCTCGGAGAGGCGGCCGGCCGCGTCGATGACCGCCTGGGCGTGCATACGGCCCGGGTGGCGCGTCAGGCGCTCGATGGGGCCGGAGACCGAGACGGCGGCCACCACTCGGTTGGAGGGGCCGCGCACGGGCGCGGAGACGGAGGCGACGCCCGGCTCGCGCTCACCGATGGACTGGGCCCAGCCCCGGCGTCGTACGCCCGAGAGCGCGGTGGCCGTGAAGCGGGCGCCCTGGAGGCCGCGGTGCAGGCGCTCCGGCTCCTCCCAGGCCATGAGGATCTGCGCGGAGGAACCGGCCTTCATCGTGAGCGTCGAGCCGACCGGGACCGTGTCCCGCAGTCCGGACAGGCGCTCCGCCGCGGCGACGCAGATGCGCATGTCGCCCTGACGCCGGTAGAGCTGCGCGCTCTCGCCCGTGATGTCACGGAGGTGGGTGAGCACCGGGCCCGCCGTGGCGAGGAGGCGGTCCTCGCCCGCCGCCGCGGCCAGCTCGGCCAGCCGGGGGCCGAGAATGAAACGGCCCTGCATGTCGCGCGCCACCATACGGTGGTGTTCCAGGGCCACGGCCAGCCGGTGGGCCGTGGGTCGTGCCAGCCCGGTCGCCGCGACCAGACCCGCGAGGGTGGCCGGACCGGACTCCAGGGCGCTCAGGACAAGGGCTGCCTTGTCCAGAACGCCGACGCCGCTACTGTTGTCCATGAAACGATACTCGCGTCTCACTCTGTGAAACGCAAGTTCAATTTTCGGTGGAACACGCCACCCTGGAAGACACAGTGGCTCGTAGTGCAAAGGGCCTGGCGGCGAGTGCCCGGAAATGCGGGGGGCGCGGGCGCCGCAGCCTCTCAAGATCTCTAGTTGGGCCGGCGCACCACTTGCCGGCCGGAGGGAAAGCGATGGGTAGGACACTCGCGGAGAAGGTCTGGGACGACCACGTCGTCCGGCGCGCCGAGGGCGAGCCCGACCTCCTCTTCATCGATCTGCACCTGCTGCACGAGGTGACCAGCCCGCAGGCCTTCGACGGTCTGCGCAAGAGCGGTCGCCGGGTGCGCCGGCTCGACCTGACCATCGCCACCGAGGACCACAACACCCCGACCCTCGACATCGACAAGCCCATCGCCGACCCGGTCTCCCGGATCCAGCTGGAGACGCTGCGCAAGAACTGCGCCGACTTCGGGGTGCGCCTGCACCCGCTGGGCGACGTCGAGCAGGGCGTCGTGCACGTCGTCGGCCCGCAGCTGGGCCTGACCCAGCCGGGCATGACGGTCGTCTGCGGCGACTCGCACACCTCCACGCACGGCGCCTTCGGCGGACTCGCGTTCGGCATCGGCACCTCCCAGGTCGAGCACGTGCTGGCCACCCAGACGCTGCCCATGGCCCGCCCGAAGACCATGGCCATCACCGTCAACGGGGATCTGCCCGACGGAGTCACCGCCAAGGACCTGATCCTGACGATCATCGCCAAGATCGGTACGGGCGGCGGCCAGGGCTACGTCCTGGAGTACCGCGGCTCCGCCATCGAGCAGCTCTCGATGGAAGCCCGCATGACCATCTGCAACATGTCGATCGAGGCCGGCGCCCGCGCGGGCATGATCGCCCCAGACGAGACCACCTTCGCGTACCTCGAAGGCCGCCCGCACGCCCCCAAGGGCGAGGACTGGGACGCGGCCGTCGCGTACTGGAAGACGCTGAAGACGGACGCGGACGCCGAGTTCGACGCCGAGGTCGTCATCGAGGCCGCCGAGCTGGCTCCGTTCGTCACCTGGGGAACCAACCCGGGCCAGGGAGCGCCGCTTTCGGCCGCGGTCCCCGACCCTGCTTCGTACGAAGACGCTTCGGAGCGCCTGGCCGCCGAAAAGGCCCTGGAATACATGGGGTTGGAGGCCGGCCAGCCGCTGAACTCCATCAAGGTGGACACCGTCTTCGTAGGTTCGTGCACCAACGGCCGCATCGAGGACCTGCGCGCCGCCGCCGAGATCGTCAAGGACCGCAAAGTCGCCGACGGCGTACGCATGCTGGTCGTCCCGGGCTCCGCGCGGGTGGGTCTTCAGGCCGTTTCCGAGGGCCTGGACGTCGTCTTCAAGGACGCCGGCGCCGAATGGCGGCACGCGGGCTGCTCGATGTGTCTGGGCATGAACCCGGACCAGCTGGCCCCCGGTGAGCGCTCCGCGTCCACCTCCAACCGCAACTTCGAGGGCAGGCAGGGCAAGGGCGGCCGTACGCACCTGGTGTCGCCGCAGGTCGCCGCCGCTACGGCGGTCCTGGGCCACCTGGCCTCCCCGGCCGACCTGTCCGACGCCGAGACCCGTACGCCCGCTGGAGTCTGATCAGCCATGGAAGCATTCACCACGCACACCGGCCGGGTCGTCCCGCTGCGCCGCAGCAACGTCGACACCGACCAGATCATCCCTGCTCACTGGCTCAAGAAGGTCACCCGGGACGGGTTCGAGGACGGATTGTTCGAGGCCTGGCGCAAGGACCCGTCCTTCGTCCTCAACCAGCCCGAGCGCGAGGGCGCGACCGTTCTGGTCGCCGGATCCGACTTCGGCACCGGCTCCTCCCGTGAGCACGCCGTGTGGGCGCTGCAGAACTTCGGCTTCAAGGCCGTCATCTCCTCCCGCTTCGCCGACATCTTCCGCGGCAACTCGCTCAAGAACGGCCTGCTCACGGTGATCGTGGAGCAGGAGATCGTGGAAGCCCTGTGGGAGCTCACGGAGAAGGACGCGACTGCTGAGGTCACTGTGGACCTTGAGGCTCGTGAGGTGCGTGCCGAGGGCATCACCGCGGCCTTCGAACTCGACGAGAACGCCCGTTGGCGGCTGCTGAACGGGCTGGACGACATCTCCATCACCCTCCAGAACGAGCCCGACATCGCCGCGTACGAGGCCAAGCGCCCTGCGCACAAGCCGCGGACGCTCCAGGTCTGACGCCGAGGGCCCGCGGAGGGCCTTGGCAAGTCGAGTTTCAGCCACCTCGACACCCCCGCTGTACCCCCGATCGGCCCGATCGGGGGTACAGCTTTGTCTGCACCCGAACAGCCCCGGGTGCGCCGGGAGATCCTCTCAACTTCCCACGTTACGGCGGCTGTTGTCTGGGTACGCGAGCCTTGTAGCCGTGGCTTCCACGGGCGCCGGAGAGGCCGTTTGAGGTGGCAGTTGCACCCTGAGCAGGCGACAACTCGCCCCAGATGGCACAATCTGTGCATGGAACACGACGGCCAACTCCAGCTCTATGCGGCAGTCGCGGTCCAGCTCAAGGAAGCGCACGCAAAGGTGCGCGCACTGCAAGTCCCGGAGGGCGTACGGATGGCGCTGACCCGGAAGCTGCTGGTCATTACGGCCGCGGCCAAGCACGATCTCGCCGATGCGGCAAGGCGTCTGGAGGCGTTCACCGCGGACCTCGACGAGGGTCGATTCCCCGAAGAGGAACGCTGAACAGGTCCGAGACAGTCGAGTTCGTTGCGGCGCACGGGTGATTAGCCCGTTTCGTGTTTGATTTGCGGTATATATCTGCCTAACGTGCGAAAAGGCTTGAACACTTTCGTTCTGGCAATGTCTCCGAAGGGGAAGACGTGAACAAGGCGCAGCTCGTAGAAGCGATTGCCGACAAGATGGGCGGCCGCCAGCAGGCCGCCGACGCTGTCGACCACGTACTGGACGCCATCGTCCGCGCGGTGGTCTCGGGTGAGCGGGTCTCGGTCACCGGCTTCGGTTCGTTCGAGAAGGTCGACCGCCCGGCCCGTTACGCCCGCAACCCCCAGACGGGCGAGCGGGTTCGGGTCAAGAAGACCTCCGTACCGCGCTTCCGCGCGGGCCAGGGTTTCAAGGATCTGGTGAGCGGCTCGAAGAAGCTCCCCCGTGGTGGCGAGGTCGCGGTCAAGAAGGCACCCAAGGGCAGCCTGACCGGTGCCTCCGCGACGGTGCGGAAGGCCGCCGCGAAGAAGGCCACCACCAAGGCCGCCGCCGCCAAGAAGACGACGGCCAAGAAGGCGCCCGCGAAGAAGACCACGGCGGCCGCCGCCAAGAAGACGACGGCCAAGAAGGCGCCCGCCAAGAAGACCACGACGGCCGCCAAGACCACCGCAGCGAAGAAGACCACCGCCAAGAAGGCGACGGCCAAGAAGGCCCCGGCGAAGAAGGCGACGGCCAAGAAGGCCCCGGCCAGGAAGTCGACGTCCCGCACCACCGCCACGAAGGCCACCGCCCGCAAGAGGTAAGGGCACAGGGGCACTCACGCGCCGGGCCGGACTCCCGTGGGGAGTCCGGCCCGCGGCGCGTTCAAGGGGGCTTACGGGGCGTTCAGGGGGCTGTCAGAGGGTCTGGAGCGTCACCAGGGTGATCCGGCGGGCCTCGCCCTCGCCCTCGGTCTCGATCCGCACCCGCTGCCCGGGCCGCAGCAGCCGCAGCCCGCCCGCGTCGAACGCCGGCGCGTCGAAGGGCAGCGGGGTGCCGTCGTCCAGCAGTACCTGCCCGCTGCGGCTGTCGGAGTCGTACGTGTAAGCGGTCGCCTGCATGGCCGCAGCCTACTGCCCGGGAATCAGCAGCCGCGCCGCCGCGGCGGCCGTCCGCGGTCCCACTCCCAGGGCCAGTGCGGCCCGCAGATCGTCGCCGGTGTCCACGTCCTGGCGTACCGAATCCACCGCGGCCAAGGCGAGTTCCGCGGCGCCGGATGCGCGATGGCGGGCCCGGGAATCAGTGCCGAATAGCGGGCGCAATTCCCTTCCCGCGATCGCGGCCAGCAGTGTGGTGCCGATTGCGGCGGCGTCCGGGAGAAAAGCGCGGGGGAATTCCGTGGCCGCGTCCAGGACCCGGGCCAATTCCAGGGGGCGCAGCGCCGGCAGATCCGCGTTCAGGGCCGCCACCGCGCTTTGTGGGCGTGTTGTCCGTACGACGGCTTCCGCATGTGCCAGCGCGGCGTTCAGGCCGCCGCTGGGTTCGTCCGGGACGATGCGGGCGCCCATCGCGCCCAGTTCGCGGCCGGCCAGGGCGTCGTTCGTGACGACTGCCACATCCTTCACCGACGGGCAGGCCAGCGCGGCTGCCACGGTGTCCTGGGCGAAGGCGAGTGCCAGGCCGGGGCGCAACCCGTCGTGGGCGGTGTCCGAGAGCCTGCTCTTGGCCCGCGCCAGGGCTTTCAGGGGTATGACCAAGGTCCACTGCACGAGTGTTCCGTCCCTCTCTTGTCGCGGCCATTGTTACTCAGCCGTCACCGACCTATCTGGCGGGCGCTGTGTCGGGGCGTACCGTGTTCTCGACAGACCGGCGGCCTGGGGCGAGACTTGTGCGGCCCTCAGGCCCTAGAGGAAGGTGTCCGCGTGCCCCGCCGCAGAATCGGGTTCTGGTACCGCTTCGCAGCGGTCCTGTGCAAACCGCCGCTGGTGGTTCTGATCAAGCGGGACTGGCGCGGAATGGAGAACATTCCGGCCGAGGGCGGATTTATCACCGCGGTGAACCACAATTCGCACATCGATCCCTTCGCCTACGCGCACTTTCAGTACAACACCGGTCGTGTTCCGCGATTCCTCGCGAAGAGCGGTCTTTTCCGGAAGGGGTTCGTCGGCGCCGCGATGCGCGGCACCGGGCAGATCCCCGTCTACCGCGAGAGCACGGACGCGCTCAGCGCCTTCCGGGCCGCGATCGACGCCGTGGAGCGCGGCGAGTGCGTCGCCTTCTACCCCGAGGGCACCCTCACCCGCGACCCGAACGGCTGGCCCATGACCGGCAAGACGGGGGCCGCGCGGGTCGCCCTGCAGACCAGGTGCCCGGTGATCCCGGTCGCCCAGTGGGGCGCCAACGAACTGCTGCCGCCGTACGCCAAGAAGCCCAACGTCCTTCCGCGCAAGACCCATCACGTCCTCGCGGGCCCGCCGGTGGACCTGTCGGGCTTCTACGGCAAGGAGATGACCCCGGACCTCCTCAAGGAGGCGACCGAGGTCATCATGGCCGCCGTCACCCGCCAGCTGGAGATCATCCGCGGCGCGAAGGCCCCCGCCACGCCCTACGACCCGCGCCGTGAGCGGATCGAGCAGCGGCGCCGGAGCCGGTCGCAGTCACAGACGCGGTCGCAGGCGCAGACCCGGCCCAGGGCCGGACAGGAAGAAGGGCGCAGCACGTGAGCAAGCCGGTCAAGGCGGCGGTCTTCAGCGCCGGTTCGTGGGGCACGGCCTTCGGCATGGTGCTCGCCGACGCGGGCTGCGAGGTCACCCTGTGGGGACGTCGTCCGGAGGTCGTGGAAGCGATCAACTCCACGCGGACGAACCCCGACTACTTTCCGGGTATCGAGCTCCCGGAGAACCTGCGGGCCACCACGGACCCCGCCGAGGCCGCCGCGGGCGCCGACTTCACGGTCCTCTCGGTCCCCTCGCAGACCCTGCGGGCCAACCTCGCCGCGTGGACGCCGCTGCTCGCGCCCGACACGATCCTCGTCTCGCTCATGAAGGGCGTCGAACTCGGCTCCGCCATGCGGATGAGCGAGGTCATCGAGGATGTCGCCAAGGTCGGCCCGAGCCGTATCGCCGTGGTCACCGGGCCCAACCTCGCCCGGGAGATCGCCGCCCGGATGCCGGCCGCCGCGGTGGTCGCCTGCACCGACGAGGGCGTCGCCCAGCGGCTCCAGGCCGCCTGCCACACGCCGTACTTCCGCCCGTACACCAACACGGACGTGGTGGGCTGCGAACTGGGCGGCGCGGTCAAGAACGTCATCGGCCTCGCCGTCGGCATCGTGGACGGCATGGGGCTCGGCGACAACGCCAAGGGCTCGCTCATCACGCGCGGTCTCGCCGAGACCACCCGGCTCGGGCTCGCGATGGGCGCCGACCCGCTCACCTTCTCCGGACTCGCCGGTCTGGGCGACCTGGTGGCGACCTGCTCCTCGCCGCTGTCCCGCAACCACACCTTCGGCACCAACCTCGGCAAGGGCATGACCCTCCAGGAGACCATCGCGGTCACCAAGCAGACCGCCGAGGGCGTCAAGTCCTGTGAGTCCGTGCTGGATCTGGCCCGCCGGCACGGCGTCGACATGCCGATCACCGAGACGGTCGTCGGCATCGTGCACGAGGGCAAGCCTCCGGTGGTCGCTCTCAAGGAGCTGATGTCGCGCAGCGCGAAGCCGGAACGACGCTGAGCTACGGCGGCCAAGTGGTCGCTGACTCTGCGGATACCAGCGGGTACCCTCAACGCGATATGAGCACCGAGAACCTCTCCCAGAGCCCTGAGCAGCCGCCTCGCAAGCCGCGCGTGGCCGTCGTGTTCGGCGGGCGCAGCTCCGAACACGGGATCTCCGTGGTCACCGCCGGCGCCGTCCTCAAGGCCATCGACCGGACGAAGTACGACGTCCTGCCGATCGGCATCACCCAGGACGGCCGCTGGGCGCTCACCGCCGACGAACCGGAACGCATGGCGATCACCGACCGCCGTACGCCCAACGTCGAGGAGCTGGCCGACTCGCGCGAGGGCGGCGTGGTGCTCCCCATCGACCCCGGCAACCGCGAAGTGGTCTACAGCGAGCCCGGATCGGTGCCCAAGGCGCTCGGCGAGGTCGACGTGGTCTTCCCGGTGCTGCACGGTCCGTACGGCGAGGACGGCACCCTCCAGGGCCTGCTGGAGCTCTCCGGTGTGCCGTACGTGGGCTCTGGTGTGCTCGCCTCGGCCGTCGGCCAGGACAAGGACTACATGAAGCGCGTGTTCACCTCCTTCGGGCTCAAGGTGGGCCCGTACGTGGTGATCCGGCCGCGCGAGTGGGAGCGCGACGAGTCCGCCGCCCGCAAGAAGATCGTCGACTTCGCCGGCGAGCACGGCTGGCCGCTGTTCGTGAAGCCCGCGCGCGCGGGGTCGTCGATCGGCATCACCAAGGTCGACGATCTGGCGGGGCTCGACGAGGCGATCGCCGAGGCCCGGCGGCACGACCCGAAGATCCTCGTGGAGGCCGCGCTGCGCGGCCGTGAGATCGAGTGCGGGGTGCTGGAGTTCGAGGACGGGCCCCGGGCGAGCGTGCCCTCGGAGATCCCGCCGGCGGACACGCACGCGTACTACGACTTCGAGGCCAAGTACATCGACTCCACCCCCGGCATCGTGCCCGCCCCGCTGACCGACGAGCAGACCGCCGAGGTGCGGCGGCTCGCGGTGGAGGCCTTCGAGGCGGCGTCCTGCGAGGGCCTGGTGCGCGCGGACTTCTTCCTCACCGAGGACGGCGAGTTCGTGATCAACGAGATCAACACGATGCCCGGCATGACACCGATCTCGATGTACCCGCAGATGTGGCAGGCGAGCGGGATCAGCTATCCGGAGCTGGTGGACCGCTTGGTGCAGGCGGCGTTGCGCAGGTCGACGGGCCTGCGCTGAGCGTCGTACCCCTGAGTCATCTCAGTCGCCTCAGTCGGCGATCCCTTCGGGGATCGCCTTCTTGACTGCCGGGGCGAGGTCGATCAGCGCTCCGGAGCTGTCCCGCCCCTTCGGCACCGTGACCTCGACGTATGCGCTGCGATTGGCCGTGGTGAAGCGGTACGCCCCGTCGTCCTGCTTCTCCATCAGCCAGTCGACGCCGTTCACCCCGCCGGCGACCGCGTCCGGGTCGCCGCCTTCGGCCACCTTCGGGTCGACCATCTTGGGCGGCTGTACGACACCGCAGCGCAGTATGATCGCCGGGCTTCCCCAGCCCGCCGTCAACGTGGACGCGGGCTCGGGATCCTCGCGGCCCAGCCCGTCCAGTTTCGCCGGCAGCGCCTTGTCCAGGTTCTGGCACAGCTTGGTGACCTTCGTACTCGGACTGGGAACCGCCGCCGACGCGGTGTCGTCTGCTGAGGAGCAGCCCGCGACCGTGATCAGCACGGCAAGCGCGGGCGGCCCGATGAGGATGCGGTGCCGGCGGCGGAAACAGTTCACCGGCCAAGGGTAGACGGGGACTACAGATGCACGACCGGGCAGGTCAGAGTACGGGTGATGCCGTCCACTTGCTGGACCTTCGCGACCACCATGCGGCCGAGGTCGTCGACCGTGTCGGCTTGGGCCCGCACGATCACGTCGTACGGTCCTGTCACGTCCTCGGCCTGGATGACTCCAGGGATCTTGCTGATCGTCTCGGCGACGGTCGACGCTTTGCCGACCTCCGTCTGGATCAGGATGTACGCCTGTACCACGGAACCTCCAGGGCGGCCACGAGGATCATGTGGGGAAAAGGAACGCCACGGTATCGCGTCGCCGCTCGCCACGGGGAGACCTGCGGGGGCCGGGGCTTGCGCGCCGGGGTGCGGGCACGAAAGAAGTTGACGGTCACCTCGACCGTATCGAGGACACTGGTGACGCGCGAGCGGGCACGGACAGGGACAGAAGGGGCGTAAGGGCAATGAAGGGCACGGTTGGTGAGCTCGGGGAATTCGGGCTCATCAGGGAGCTCACCTCCCGTCTCACCACCACCCCGGCGGTCCGGGTCGGCCCCGGCGACGACGCCGCGGTGGTCGCCGCGCCCGATCGCAGGGTCGTGGCCAGCACCGACATCCTCCTGGAGGGGCGGCACTTCCGCCGCGACTGGTCCACCGCCTACGACGTGGGCCGCAAGGCGGCCGCGCAGAACCTCGCGGACATCGCCGCGATGGGCGCCGTACCGACCGCGCTGCTGCTCGGCCTGGTCGTCCCGGGCGAACTCCCGGTGGCCTGGCCGGTCGAGCTGATGGACGGCCTGCGCGACGAGTGCCAGGTCGCGGGCGCGTCGGTGGTCGGCGGGGACGTCGTACGCGGCGACACGATCATGGTGTCGATCACCGCGCTCGGCGATCTGCGCAACAACGAGCCCGTGACGCGAGGGGGCGCGCAGCCTGGCGACATCGTCGCGGTCACTGGCTGGCTGGGCTGGTCCGCGGCCGGATACGCCGTCCTGTCCCGGGGGTTCCGTTCGCCGCGGGCCTTCGTGGAGGCGCACCGGCGCCCCGAGCCGCCGTATCACGCCGGGCCGGCCGCCGCCGGGCTCGGGGCGACCGCGATGTGCGACGTGAGCGACGGGCTGATCGCCGACCTCGGGCACATCGCCGAGGCCAGCAAGGTCCGTATCGACGTCCGTTCCGGCGCGATCGACATCCCGTCCCAGATGAACGACATCGGGCAGGCCGTCGGTGTCGACCCCATGCAGTGGGTGCTCACCGGGGGAGAGGACCACGCGATCGTGGCGACCTTCCCGCCGGACGTGAAGCTGCCCGCTCGCTGGAAGGTGATCGGCGAGGTGCTCAACCCCTCGGCGCTGCCCCAGGTGACGGTCGACGGGGCGCCGTGGACCAGCAAGGGCGGCTGGGACCACTTCGGGGACATCGAGTCATGAGCGCGCCGCCCAGGGTGCTGACGGTCGCGGGCTCCGATTCCGGCGGGGGCGCGGGCATTCAGGCCGACCTGAAGACGATGCTCGCGCTCGGGGTGCACGGCATGAGCGTGATCACGGCCGTCACCGCGCAGAACTCCCTTGGTGTGCAGGGGGCTTGGGAGCTCCCGGTGGAGGCGGTGCGGGCCCAGTACCGCAGCGTGGTCGACGACATCGGCGTACAGGCGGTCAAGACCGGGATGCTCGCGTCGGCCGAGCTGGTCGAGGCGGTGGCCGAGTTGATCGGCGGGACGGACGCACCGGCCGTCGTCGATCCGGTCGGGATTTCCAAGCACGGGGACTCGCTGCTGGCCGCGTCCGCGCTGGATTCCGTACGCACCAAGTTGCTGCCGGTGGCGACCGTGGCGACGCCGAACCTCGACGAGGTGGCTCAACTCACGGGTCTCCGGGTCGAGGCGGAGGCCGGGATGCGTGAGGCGGCTGCGGCTGTGCTGGCGTACGGACCGAGGTGGGTGCTCGTCAAGGGCGGTCATCTCTCCGGTGACGCCGTGGACTTGCTCAGCGACGGCTCCGAGGAGCACTGGCTGCGCGCACCGAGGTACGACAACCGGCACACGCACGGGACGGGCTGCACCCTCGCGTCGGCGATCGCCGCGCAGCTGGCGAAGGGGCAGTCCGTGCCGGAGGCGGTGGCGGCGGCCAAGGAGTACGTGACCGGGGCGATCCGGGCCGGGTTCGCGCTGGGCGGGGGGATCGGGCCGGTGGACCACGGGTGGGCGCTCAGGGCTCAGGACTAGGGTGCTCGCTCCGGGCGTCCGGTACGACGTCCAGGCATGCCGTCCGTTATGCCGTCCGGGCATGCAAAAAGCCGATCCACACTCGGTGGACCGGCTCAGTGCAGCGAACCAGCAGTGGCCGCGCGCTTAGCTCTGCGTCAGCGCGAGACCTTGCCGGCCTTGATGCAAGAGGTGCAAGCGTTCACGCGCTTCGGCGTCCCGCCCACCACAGTACGAACGCGCTGGATGTTCGGGTTCCAGCGACGGGGCGTACGGCGGTGAGAGTGCGAGATGTTGTTGCCGAAGCCCGGCCCCTTGCCGCAGACGTCGCAGTTGGCAGCCACGGGTCACTCCAAAGACTTCAGATGCACTTACGGTTGATCCCGGCATGCCGGGATCAAGATCGCAGGATCAGAGATCGGGAGGCGGTGCCAGGCGGAGAGCCCGATGTGGATCGGGCAACCGGAGCAGCATACAACGACTGCGCCAGTAGAACGAAACTACCATGGCTGCTCAGGGGCCTCGTCCAGGCCCTCTTCCGGCGGACACCCATCTGAGGTCTACGCTGCGTCCCACGTCCAGCAGCTCAAGGAGGCGCAGGTGGCGCAGGTGCCGCAGACATTCTTCGATGCTCTCGCGGTGCGCACCTGGTGCGGTCTCGCGCTCCAGGCGCTGGGCCGGGCGCGCGAGGAGATCGACGCGATCAACGTCTATCCCGTCGCCGACGGGGACACCGGCACGAACCTGTATCTGACCGTCGAGTCGGCCGCCGCGGCCGTCGAGGCGGTGTTCGCCGGGCGTGTGGTGGGTGCTGGTGCCTCCGGGAAAGCCGGTGCTTCTGGGGAATTCGGGGCTGCCGTGGAGATCGGGACCACCGGGGCCGCCGGGAAGCCTGCGCTCGCCGATGCCGTGCGCGCGATGGCGCACGGGGCCCTGATCGGCGCTCGGGGCAACTCCGGGACGATCCTCGCGCAGCTGCTGCGGGGTATGGCGCAGGTGCTCGCCGCCGACGGTGGCACCGGGAGCGCTCACGCCGACGGACGGGGCCTCGGTCTCGCCCTGCGGCACGCGGCCGACTCCGCCCGCCAGGCCGTGGCCCATCCGGTCGAGGGCACCGTCCTCACGGTCGCCTCGGCCGCCGCCGACGCGGCCGGCGGGGCAGAGGGCGACTGCGCGACGGTGGCCCGGGCGGCCTACCAGGGAGCGTGCGCGGCCCTCGCCGCGACGCCGGGGCAACTGGCCGTCCTGGAGCGTGCCGGGGTGGTCGACGCCGGCGGACGGGGGCTGGTGACGGTCCTCGGGGCACTGGTGGCGACCTTCACGGGGGAGACGCCGGGAGAGACGGCGAGTGCGGCTTCCGGTTCCGGCGGGGAGCTCGGCAGCGGTCGGGCCGGCGACGGTGACCACGGGCCGGGCACAGCGTGGGCGCGCGATGACGAACGGGTGTCCCACGCGCGCGGGACTGCCGGTCCGGGTTCCGCGGATCTCGATCAACTCGATCAACTCGGTCAAGTAGTTGGTCAAGCAGATCGTGAGTGCGGGGATGGCGGCCCGGAGGAGGGTGGGCCCGCCTTCGAGGTGATCTATCTCCTGGAGGCCGAGGACACGGCCGTGGCGCGGCTGCGGGAGCGGCTCGACGCCCTCGGGGACTCGCTCGTCGTGGTCGGCGGCGACGGCCTGTGGAACGTCCACGTGCACGTCGACGACGCGGGCGCCGCGGTGGAAGCGGGCGTCGAGGCAGGGCGGCCGTACCGGATCCGGATCACGCACTTCGGGCTCGGCGACGTGCACACCACCGGGGCCGAGCGGCCGGTCCGGGAGCGGGCCCAGCGGGCCGTGGTGGCCGTCGTGCCCGGCGAGGGACTGGCCGGGCTGTACACCGAGGCGGGCGCGACCACGGTGCTCGCGCGCCCCGGGGAGCAGCCCGCGAGCGGGGAGCTCGTCGACGCCGTACGACGGGCCCACGCGCGCGAGGTGGTGCTGCTGCCCAACGACGCCGACCTGCGCCACACGGCGGCCGCGGCGGCCGAGCAGGCCCGCACCGAGGGCATCCGCGTGGCCCTCATCCCGACGCGCTCCGCGGTCCAGGGCATCGCCGCGCTCGCCGTGCACGAGCCGGAGCGCCGCTTCGACGAGGACGTCGTGACGATGACCTCGGCGGCCGGCGCGACCCGCTACGCCGAAGTCGTCGTCGCGGAGCGCCAGTCCTGGACCATGGCGGGCATCTGCCAGGCCGGCGACATCCTCGGCCTGATCGAGGGCGACGTGGCCGTGATCGGCACGGATGTCACCGCGACCGCGGAGACGGTCCTCGACCGCATGCTCGCGGCCGGCGGCGAACTGGTGACCCTCGTCCTGGGCGACGAGGCCCCCGAGTCCGTCGCCGACCGCCTCGAAGCACGCGTGAGGGAGTCGTACCTCGCCGTCGACACGGTGGTGTACCGGGGAGGACGGCAGGGAGCGGTACTCCTCATCGGGGTCGAGTAGGGGTCGAGTAGGCGCTAGCCCGCCGCCTGATCCTCAGCCTTCCCCGCCGTCTGTTCCTCCGTCTGCTCGTGCCTCTGTTCCTGCATCACCTGAAGCAGCTGCCGGGCTTCGGCCAGCCGTGCTTGTGCGTCCCCGTCCTCGTCCCTGTCGGCGCCGTACGCCGCCAGTACCGCACGCGCGCGTGCCGCCGCCGGAGCCGGGCGGCCCAGGTCGGCCTCCAGCCAGCCCGCCGCGAGTTCGGCGCCGGTCCGGCTGTGCAGGGCGGTGTGGCCGAGGGAGGCGAAGATCTCACTCGCCTGCGTCATCTGGGACAGGGCGTCCTCCAGGACGGCCCGGATGGAGTGGTCGTCGGCGTCCTCGGCGGCGGAGCGGGCGAGCAGGTCGCCGAACTGGCGGCGGGTGTGGCCGAGTTCGGCGGCGAGCCGCTGTCGGGCCGCCTCGTCGGCCGTGTCCGAGCCCAGCGCCGCCTCGCACTCCTGGACCGCTCTCGACATCAACTCCCGTGCGCTGTACGCCCCGTCCTTCGCCTGAGCGTCGCCCGGGCCCTCCTGCGTGTTCAGAGCCAGCCACGCGCGGGCGCGCAGGGAGCGGACGAGGCCGTGGACGTTGCCGAGCTCGCGCCACAGGTCGCCCGCGCGCGCGTAGGCCCGGTCCGCCTCGGCGGGCAGGCCCGCGTGTCCGAGGGACTCGGCGGCGAGGTGGGCGAGCGTCGCGTGGTCGTGCTGCTCGGGCCAGTGCCGGGCGATCTCGGCCGCCTGTAGCCGCCGTTCGGCAGCCGCGCGGTGCTCACCGAGCTCGCTCAGACAGTCGCCGAGCCACCACTGGGTCTGTACGACCGCACCGTCGCCGTGCGTCTCGGGGCTCAGGTCGGGCAGCGCCGACTCCAGCACCTCCGCGGCCTCGGCCCACCGCCCCTGCCGCAGCAGGAACCCGCCCAGCTGGTGCCGGGCCCAGGCGCCGAGCGTCGGGCCCTCCCCGGCCTCGTCGGCCCAGTGCGCCGCCTCCAGGGCGTGCTCGGCCGCCTCCTGGGACAGCCCCCTGCCGCCGACGACCTCGGCGAGCTGGAGGTGCAGCCGAGCCCGCCCGGGCGCCTCCAGATGCGGCCCGCCGTGCTCCAGCGCGGCCCGCAGTGCCCGCTCGGCCGCCGCGGTGTCGCCGAGGTGGTGGGCCAGCCCGGCCAGCCGGGCCTCGTACTCCACCGCGAACCACGGCAGCCCCGCACCGACGAAGGCCGCCGCCGCCCGCGCGAACAGCTCCGCGGCCCTCTCCACGTCCCCAGCCTGCGCCGCCAGCTCCGCGAGCATCGCCCGCGCCTCGGCGGCTCGCGAGGCAAGCCGTACGTCGGCCCCTTCCTCGGAAGCCTCAGAAGCGTCAGAACCCTCAGTACGCCCCTCGACCAGGGCCAGCACCTCCCGGGCGGCCATCTCCGCGTCGGCGAGGACGGAGCTCACGAAGGAGCTGTCAGCAGCCGGTATCGGGGTGCGCTGGGGGACGTCGGCCTCGCCGGGCGAGCCGTTCTCCACGCCCCTGTCCTCCACGCCCCCGACTTCCACGCCCCCGTCCTCCACGGCCCCCTCGGCCTCGTGCACCCGCCGCATCAGGATCCGTGCCCGCCCCATCAGCACGGACGCCGTCTGCCGTACTCCGGTGCCGCCCTCGGCGTAGAGCGCGAGGATCTCGTCGTAGGGCGCGGCGACCTTCGCGAGGGCCTCGTCCACCTGGCCCGTGAGGGCGCGTACGTACGCCGCACGCGCGCGTGCGGCCAGTGACTCGCCCGGGTCGCCCGCCTCCGCGTACAACTCGGCGGCACGCTCGAACCGTTCGACGCCCTCGGGGCCCAGGTCCATCGCCTCGTGGTCGGCGATCTCCGCCCGGTCGCGCGCGTCCAGGGCGACGCCCTCCGCCACCCGTGAGACGGCCGCCCACGCCTCGATGGCGTTCGGTTGCAGGGTCTCCGACAGCCGCCGCGCCTTGGCGAGCAGCGCGGCCAGATCGGGCTCGTCCGTGGTCACGGTGACCGGCGGCGCCACCGAAGGCGCGGAGACGGGACGCGCCGCCGTACGCACCCCCAGCGGCAGCCGCTCCACCAGCGGCCGCTGCGCCATACGCGCGCGTGCCCGCTCACTGACATGCCGCGTGCCGTTGCGCTCGTCGAAGCGGGCGGCCAGCGCGAGTGCCTCCCCGCGCGCGTGGGCGGCGAGTTCGCGTGCGGTCCACGTCCGGTCGGCCGGGCCGGGCACCCGCTGCCCGCCGAGCCCGAGCTCGGTCAGACGGTCCATGAGCAGAGCCACCACGGCCATGAAGTCCAGCTTGCTGCGCGGATGCCCGTCGTTCGTGAAGTACGCCGGCCGCTGGGCGAGCAGCTCCAGGCCGCGCGCCTCGTTGCCGGTCAGCGCGCAGAACTCCACGTGGTCGGCGTACGCGCCCCGCATGCTCTCCATGGCCCGTACGAGCCGGAAGCCCCGCAGATGGTGGGCGCGCGCCTCCTCCACGCGGCCCAGCCGCAGCAGGGGCGTAAGGGAGGACGCGAGCACCGTGTGCGGCTCGTGGGCGCAGCTGAACTCGCCCGCCAGGACCGGCCCCCACAGCTCCAGCGCCTCCGCGTCCCGGTCCCGCTCCGCCTGCCACCAGCCCTGCCCGTGCAGCTCGCAGGCGTGGCAGTCGGCCATGTTGTCCCGGTCGGCGGCCAGCCACGCGGCGTACGCCCGCTCGGCCCGCCCGACGTCCCCGATGTGCGCGGCCACACTGAACTCGGCGCCGCGCACGGCCCGTTCGGAGTGCCCGGCGAGCCGGTAGCGGTGCTCCATCTCGCCGAGCCACTTCTCGACGGAGGCGAGCGGGATGTGCGGCTGGTCGAGCATGCCGGACGACATCCACTTGAAGACCCAGTGCAGCGAGTGCGTCTCGTACTCGTCGAAGTCCTCGGGCCGCTCGTCCCACATGCGCAGCAGGCGCGCGAAGGGGACGAACATCTTGGCCTTCTCGGAGCTGTAGTTGTAGACCTTCAGCTGGTGTCCGAGCGCCTCGATCACCGCGAGCGGGATGTTCAGCTTCTCCGCCTCGGCGAGCAGCTGCTCCGCGCGCGCGTTGCGGGCGGGTCCCTCCGGCTGCTCGGAGTTCTCCGCCATCGCCCGGCGCAGGTCGTCGAAGTCCGTGATCCCGCTCATCGGTGACCGTCCTCGCTGTGGGTGGCCCATTCCAACAGGCCGATGAACGCCCGGTTCAGCAGCGCCGAGTCCGCGGGCCTGAGCGGGCGCTGGGCCATCAGCAGCGCCTGCCCGTACAGGGACTCCGCGGCGGTGCCGATCAGTTCCGGGTCGCCGAGTGAACTGATCCGCCGGATCAGCGGGTTGAGGTGGTTGAGCACCAGCCGCGCGCGCGGGGCGCTGCCGCGCAGCGAGCCGAGGATGCCCGCCCACAGGTCGTCGGCCTGCTCCTCCGCCTCCGCGCGGGCCTGCTCGTGCCGGACGGAACGGTCGTCCAGGTGCAGCGCGGGCACGGAGAGCGGATGGAAGGCCCGTAGGACGACGTCACAGCCCAGCGGGTCGAGCTTCGCCCGCGCGGCCGCCAGGAAGCCGGACAGGGCCAGCTCCTCGGCCGGGTCGACCGCGTCCAGATGGGCGGTCACGGTGTCGGCGTCCAGCTCGGCGACCACGGTGCCCGGCCGCACCGAGGGCAGCGCCTCGATCAGCTCACTGTCGTACGTGTAACCGCCGTTGATCACCCCGACGCCCTGTGCGGACGCGATCGGCGCGACCTGGCGGTACTCCTCGACGGTCCGCGTGAAGTGCACCACCGGGTGCCGCTGCGCGAACTCCTCCAGGGACAGCCGCCCGTCGGTGGTCTCGAAGGGAAGCCACGGCAGCATCGTGCGCAGCATCTCCTGGTCGTGCCGCGCCAGGGACTTCACGCCCAGGTGGTGCACGGACAGGAAGGCCGCGAGGCGTTCCGGATCACCGGCCGCCAGGCCCGTCAGCCAGGACCGAATCCTTTCGCCCAGCGCCTCCCGTACGGCGGCCAGCGTCTCGTCCTCGTACAGCGACTCCCGCGAGGCCGTGGGCCGCAGGCTGTCGGTGTCCAGGACACAGCGCACGAAGAACGCCCAGTCGGGCAGCAGCTGTTCGGCCCGCTCGGTCAGCAGCATCCCCTTGAGGTGGACGCGGTGCCCCGCGCGCTGGGCCGGGCTGACCGCCGACGGCAGGACGTACGCCACCCCGCGGATCCCGGCGACCGGCACGTTCAGGTCGATCGCGTCCAGCGGAGTGAACCCGAAGAGGTCGTGACAGTGCCGCGCCAGGGCCACCCTTCGGGTGGCGGGGCTCGGATACGCCCGGTCCCAGGGTGCGGGGAGATCGGTGACCGTCTCCTCGCCCACCCGTACGTCGTAGGGCAGCAGCGAGCCGAAGTCCCGCGCCAGGGCGAGGACGCGCTCCTCGGTCAGCCACTCGCCGGCGCCGGCCCGCGCCACCAGGTGCACGGTGGTGCCGGGTTCGGGACGGGCCTCGTCGGGCAGCGTGCGCACGGTGTACGAACCGTCGTCGCTCGCCGTCCACTCGACGGGCGGGGCGCCCGGCGTACGCGCGCTGCGGCTGACCACGCGGATCCGCTCGGCGACCACGAAGCAGGCGAGCAGGCCGATGCCGAACTGCCCGAGGAAGTCGGAGCGGGCCTCCTGGAGTCCCTCGGCGCGCTTGGAACTGCGCCCGATGGTGGCGAGCAGGGTGTGCACGTCCGCCTCGGTGAGCCCGATTCCGGAGTCCTCGACCCGCAGGGAGCCGCTCTCGGCATACAGCCGCACGCGCGCCGGGGCGTCGGGCTGCTCGGCCCGCCGGGCGGTGATCGCGTCCACCCCGTTCTGGAGCAGTTCGCGCAGATACACCTTGGGACTGGAGTAGAGGTGATGGGAGAGCAGGTCCACCAGACCGCGCAGGTCGACCTGGAACGTATGAGGTGTCTGAGGATACTGGGATGAGTGTGATGACTGTGAGGTCTGGGAGTCCATCGTCACAGCGCCGGTGGGGGGAAGAGCGACGGCGCGGGGTCGGGCGGTCCCATGTGAGGCGGTGACCGCGAGGGCGGGCCGGCAGCGGAGTCGAGATGGCCGGGAGCGCGCCATCCTAGGTCCCCAACCAGCCGCCTGACCAGGGGTTTCCCGAGACGTATACGGCATTGTCAGTGCTGTGGTGTGCAATGGATCTCGTGCCCGCACTGGAAGAACCCCTGAAAAAGGTGCTCGGCCCCGCCACCGCGAAGGTGATGGCCGAGCATCTCGGCCTGCACACCGTAGGCGACCTCCTGCACCACTACCCGCGCAGATACGAGGAGCGCGGCCAGCTCACCCACCTCGCCGACCTCCCCATGGACGAGCACGTCACGGTGGTCGCCCAGGTCGCCGACGCCCGCCTGCACACCTTCGCCTCGTCCAAGGCGCCGCGGGGCAAGGGCCAGCGCCTCGAAGTGACCATCACGGACGGCAGCGGCCGGCTCCAACTGGTCTTCTTCGGCCATGGCGTTCACAAACCCCACAAGGAACTCCTCCCGGGCACGCGCGCGATGTTCGCGGGCAAGGTCTCCGTCTTCAACCGCCGACTCCAACTGGCGCATCCGGCGTACGAGTTGCTGCGCGGCGACGGCGACAGCGCGGAGGAAGCCGTCGACTCCTGGGCCGGGGCCCTCATCCCGCTCTACCCGGCCACCGCCAAGCTGGAGTCCTGGAAGATCGGCAAGGCGATCCAGACGGTGCTGCCCGGCGCCCAGGAAGCCGTCGATCCCCTCCCGGACTCCCTCCGCGAGGGCCGCGGCCTGGTCTCCCTCCCCGAGGCCCTCCTCAAGATCCACCGCCCGCACACCAAGGCGGACATCGACGACGCCCGCTCCCGCCTCAAGTGGGACGAGGCCTTCGTCCTCCAGATCGCCCTCGCCCGCCGCCGCCACGCCGACGCCCAACTCCCGGCGGTTCCCCGCAGACCCAGGCCGGACGGCCTGCTGACCGCCTTCGACGACCGCCTCCCCTTCACCCTCACCGACGGCCAGCGGAAGGTCACCAGGGAAATCTTCGACGACCTGGCGACCGACCATCCGATGCACCGGCTGCTCCAGGGGGAGGTCGGTTCCGGGAAGACAATGGTGGCCCTGCGCGCCATGCTCGCCGTGGTCGACGCGGGCGGGCAGGCCGCCATGCTCGCGCCCACCGAAGTGCTCGCCCAGCAGCACCACCGGTCGGTCGTCGAGATGATGGGGGAGCTGGCCGAGGGCGGCATGCTGGGCGGCGCCGAGCAGGCCACCAAGGTGGTGCTGCTCACCGGATCCATGGGGGCCGCCGCCCGACGGCAGGCGCTGCTCGACCTGGTCACCGGCGAGGCCGGGATCGTGATCGGCACGCACGCGTTGATCGAGGACAAGGTGCAGTTCCACGACCTCGGACTGGTCGTGGTCGACGAACAGCACCGGTTCGGCGTCGAGCAGCGCGACGCCCTGCGCGGCAAGGGCAAACAGCCGCCCCACCTGCTGGTCATGACCGCCACGCCCATTCCGCGGACGGTCGCCATGACCGTCTTCGGCGACCTGGAGACCTCCGTCCTCGACCAGCTCCCGGCCGGGCGTTCACCCATCGCCAGCCATGTCGTCCCGGCGGCCGACAAGCCCCACTTCCTGGCGCGGGCCTGGGAGCGAGTGCGCGAGGAGGTGGGCAACGGCCATCAGGCGTACGTCGTCTGCCCCCGTATCGGCGACGACATCGACGAACCCGCCGACCCGAAAAAGGCCAAGAAGTCCCCCGAGGACGAGGCCGAGAAACGCCCGCCGCTCGCCGTCCTCGACATCGCCGACCAGCTCACCAAGGGCCCCCTCCAAGGCCTCAAGGTGGAAGTCCTGCACGGCCGCATGCACCCCGACGACAAGGACGCGGTCATGCGCCGCTTCGCCGCCGGCGAGACCGACGTCCTGGTCGCCACGACGGTCATCGAGGTCGGCGTGAACGTGCCCAACGCCACCGTCATGGTGATCATGGACGCCGACCGCTTCGGCGTCTCCCAGCTGCACCAGCTGCGTGGCCGGGTGGGCCGAGGCTCGGCGGCCGGCCTGTGCCTCCTGGTCAGCGAGATGCCGGAGGCGAGCGCGGCCCGCCAGCGGCTGAACGCCGTGGCCTCCACCCTCGACGGCTTCGAACTCTCCCGCATCGACCTCGAACAGCGCCGCGAGGGCGACGTACTCGGCCAGGCCCAGTCCGGCACCCGCTCCAGCCTGCGGATGCTCGCCGTCATCGAGGACGAGGAGATCATCGCGGAGGCGAGGGAGGAGGCGGCGGCGCTCGTCGCCGCCGACCCGGACCTCACCCACCTCCCGGGCCTGCGCACGGCCCTGGACGCCCTCTTGGACGAGGAGAGGGAGCAGTACCTGGAAAAGGGCTAGAGAACAGCCGGTCCCACATCCGCCTGCCAAACTGGACCTGTAACCCTCCTCGAACAAGGACCCCAGATGACCCGCGTGATCGCCGGCGCAGCCGGTGGACGTCGCCTAGCCGTCCCGCCGGGAACCGGCACACGCCCCACCTCCGACCGCGCGCGCGAAGGCCTCTTCTCCACCTGGCAGTCCCTCCTCGGCGGCCCGCTGAACGGCGAGCGGGTCCTCGACCTGTACGCCGGTTCCGGCGCCGTCGGCCTGGAGGCCCTGTCCCGCGGCGCCGGCCACACCCTGCTGGTCGAGGCCGACGCCCGGGCGGCCCGCACCGTCCGGGAGAACGTGCGAACCCTGGGCCTGCCCGGCGCCGAGGTCAGGGCGGGCAAGGCCCGGCAGATCATCCAGACGCCGCCTGCACAGCCGTACGACCTCGTTTTCCTCGACCCGCCGTACGCCGTCTCGGACGACGATCTTCGGGAGATTCTGCTCACACTCCGCTCGCAGGGGTGGCTCACGCCCGATGCGCTCGTCACCGTGGAGCGCAGCACCAGAGGCGGCGCATTCAGTTGGCCTGACGGTTTCGACGCGATCCGGTCCCGTCGCTACGGCGAGGGAACGTTTTGGTACGGTCGCGCCGCCTCTACGTGTGAAGACGCACGATGACCGGACCGGAGAGCGAGGGATCTCAAGTGCGCCGCGCCGTCTGTCCCGGGTCGTTCGACCCCGTCACCAACGGACACCTCGACATCATCGCCCGCGCCTCCCGTCTGTACGACGAGGTCTATGTCGCGGTGATGATCAACAAGGCCAAGAAGGGCCTGTTCGAGATCGATGAGCGGATCGACCTGATCCGCCAGGTCACCGCCGAGTTCGGCAACGTCCGCGTCGAGGCCTTCCACGGCCTCCTCGTCGACTTCTGCAAGCAGCGCGACATCCCGGCCATCGTCAAGGGGCTGCGCGCGGTCAGCGACTTCGACTACGAGCTTCAGATGGCCCAGATGAACAACGGCCTCTCGGGCGTGGAGACCCTCTTCGTGCCCACCAACCCCACCTACAGCTTCCTGTCGTCCTCCCTGGTCAAGGAAGTCGCTACCTGGGGCGGCGATGTGTCCCACCTGGTGCCCCCGATCGTCCTCGAGGCCCTTGCCGAGCGCCTCAGAAAGGACTGAGCACCTGACGACCCGTCACTCGGGTGCCCCCGGCCATCCCATGGCCGTACAGTCGTCCCGTCCGTCTCCAACACAGCTGTAGAGAGTGGCGAGCACAGGTGGACGTGCAGAAGAAGCTCGACGAGATCGTGTCCACGGTCTCCGGTGCCCGGTCGATGCCCATGTCGGCCTCGTGCGTGGTCAATCGCGCCGAACTGCTCTCGTTGCTCGAAGAGGTGCGCGCGGCCCTGCCGGGCTCCCTCGCGCAGGCCCAGGAGCTGATCGGCGACCGCGAGCAGATGGTCGAACAGGCCCGCCAGGAGGCCGAGCGGATCATCGGGCAGGCGCACGCCGAACGGGGCTCGCTGATCTCCGACACCGAGATCGCCCGCCGCTCCCAGGCCGAGGCCGACCGCATCCTGACCGAGGCCCGCAAACAGGCCGAGGAGATCCGCGCGGAGGCCGACGACTACGTCGACTCCAAGCTCGCCAACTTCGAGGTCGTCCTCACCAAGACCCTCGGCTCGGTGGGCCGCGGCCGGGAGAAGCTCCTGGGCACCGGCCCCGGCATCGACGAGCAGGGCTATGAGGACGAGGACGCCCCCGAGCGCAGCCACGACCCGGACACCCTGCGCCGCAGCGCCGACGAGTACGTCGACGTCAAGCTGGGCGCCTTCGAGGCGGTGCTCGCCAAGACCCTGGACGCCGTCGGCCGTGGCCGCCAGAAACTGCACGGCCGTATCGCCAGCGACGACCTCGGTTCCCTCGCCGACGACCTCACCACGGTCCAGCACTCCAGCGACGCCGACTACCTGGCCAACCTCACCGCCCTCGCGGAGGCGGACACCCCGGCGGCCCCGGCCGAGCAGCAGCCCGTACCGCAGCAATACGACCAGCAGGGCGCCCAGCCCGCCTACGCCTACCAGCAGCAGCCCGATCCCTACGGCGGCTACCAGCAGCCGTACGCCGGCCAGCAGGATCAGTACGGCTACCAGCAGCAGGTCGATCCCTACGGCTACCAGGGCTACGAGGGCCAGCAGCCCGCCTACGACCCCAACCAGGCCCAGCAGGGATACGCGGAGCAGCAGCCGATGCCCGCCCTCGACGAGACCAGTCTCTTCGACACCGGCATGATCAGCGCGGAGCAGCTGCGGGCGTTCGAGCAGGGGCGCGGCAACGGCTGACACCCGCCTCCCGGCCGGGAGCGCACACCGGATTGGGCCATGAGCGAAAGGTCCAGTATCCTGGCTCTTCGGTCGCGTGTACGTCCGCGATCAACGCTGCCCGGGAACACCGAAGGGCAGCGCCCCAGAGCTCAGAAGATCGAAAGCAGGAATGGCCCTGAACGCCCGCCTCGACCACCGCAACCCCCTCGTGTTCGACACGCACGAGCTGGGTCGGCGGCCTGGTGCGCTACAGCGCCTGACCCGCGAGACCGGCGCCCCCAAGGACTTCGGTATCCAGGGGGTCATCGGAGTGCCGGAAGGCGCCCCGGTGAAGCTCGACCTCCGCCTTGAGTCGGTCATGGAAGGGGTGCTCGTCACGGGCACCGCCCGTGCACAGGCCAAGGGGGAGTGCGTAAGGTGTCTGGAGCCGCTGGAGCTGGAGCTCGAAGCGGATTTCCAGGAGATGTTCTCGTACCCCGACGCCGATGACCGGGGCCGCCCCAAGGCGGAGCCGGTCGACGACGCCGAGGAAGATGAGGACATGCTCTTCATCGAGGACGGACTGTTCGACCTCGAACCCGTGCTGCGTGATGCGGTGGTGCTCGCACTGCCGATGCAGCCGGTGTGCCGGGAAGACTGCCCAGGACTGTGCGCCCAGTGCGGAGCACGCCTTGCGGACGACCCGGACCACCACCATGACGCCGTCGACATTCGTTGGGCGGCACTGCAGGGACTCGCCGGTTCACTCGGAGACGGCGAGAAGGACGACACCAGCGACGCCGAACCGGGCGTCGACGAGAAGCAGGAGAAGTAGCCGTGGCTGTTCCGAAGCGGAAGATGTCGCGCAGCAACACGCGCCACCGCCGGTCGCAGTGGAAGGCTGCGGTCCCCAACCTGGTCGCGTGCGAGCGCTGCCACGAGCCCAAGCTTCAGCACATCGCGTGCCCCGCTTGTGGCACCTATAACAAGCGCCAGGTCCTCGAGGTCTGAGCGGCTGGTGAGAGGCACCGTGTCCACGCCAAAGAAGAACACCCCCCGTACCAACGGGGTCGACCCGGCGGACAACACAGCCTCGTCCCACACGCTGTTGGAAGGGCGGCTCGGGTACAAGCTCGAGTCCGCCCTTCTGGTGCGTGCGCTGACCCACCGTTCGTTCGCGTACGAGAACGGCGGTCTGCCGACCAACGAGCGTCTGGAGTTCCTCGGGGACTCCGTCCTCGGCCTCGTGGTCACGGACACGCTGTACCGCACCCACCCCGACCTGCCCGAAGGCCAGCTGGCCAAGCTGCGGGCCGCGGTGGTCAACTCACGCGCACTGGCGGAGGTCGGCCGTGGCCTCGAACTCGGCTCCTTCATCCGGCTCGGCCGCGGTGAAGAGGGCACGGGTGGCCGGGACAAGGCGTCCATCCTCGCCGACACCCTGGAAGCGGTGATCGGCGCGGTCTATCTCGACCAGGGACTGGACTCGGCGGCGGAGCTGGTGCACCGCCTGTTCGACCCGCTGATCGAGAAGTCCTCGAACCTCGGAGCCGGCCTGGACTGGAAGACCAGTCTCCAGGAGCTCACCGCGACCGAAGGCCTCGGAGTCCCCGAGTACCTGGTCACGGAGACCGGCCCCGATCACGAGAAGACCTTCACTGCTGCCGCCCGCGTCGGAGGCGTCTCGTACGGCACCGGCACCGGCCGCAGCAAGAAGGAGGCGGAGCAGCAGGCCGCGGAATCCGCGTGGCGGTCCATCCGGGCCGCGGCGGACGAGCGCGCCAAGACGGTGGTCGAGCCGGCCGCGGTGGTCGAGCAGGCCGCCCAGGACGGCGAGGGTCCGTCGTCCGTCTCCGCCTGACCGCACAAGAGCGATCCGAGCGTCCGCCCCCTTGACCGAGGGCGGGCGCTCGACTCATACACCGGATGTGACGGGGGATCCCATGCCCGAGTTGCCCGAGGTCGAGGTCGTACGGCGCGGTCTGGAGCGGTGGGTCGCCCACCGGACCGTCGCCGAGGCCGAGGTGCTGCATCCGCGCGCGGTACGCCGTCACCTCGCCGGCGCCGACGACTTCACCCACCGCCTCAAGGGCCACCGCATCGGCAATCCCAGCCGTCGCGGCAAGTACCTGTGGCTGCCGCTGGAGGACACCGGCCAGGCGATCCTGGCGCACCTCGGGATGAGCGGTCAGCTCCTGGTGCAGCCGCAGGCGGCGCCGGACGAGAAGCACCTGCGCATCCGCGTGAGATTCGCGGACGACCTCGAGACCGAACTTCGCTTCGTCGACCAACGCACCTTCGGCGGCCTGTCGTTGCACGACACCACCCCTCAGGGCCTGCCCGACGTCATCGCGCACATCGCCCGCGACCCCCTCGACCCGCTCTTCGACGACGAGGCGTTCCATCAGGCTCTGCGCCGCAAGCGCACCACCATCAAACGGGCCCTGCTCGACCAGTCGTTGATCAGCGGCGTCGGCAACATCTACGCGGACGAGGCGCTTTGGCGCGCCCGCATCCACTACGAGCGCCCCACCGCGAACTTCACCCGCCCGCGCACCGCCGAACTCCTGGGCCACGCACGAGACGTGATGAACGCGGCCCTCGCCGTCGGGGGCACCAGCTTCGACAGCCTGTACGTCAACATCAACGGTGAGTCGGGCTACTTCGACCGGTCGCTCGACGCGTACGGGCGTGAGGGCCTGCCGTGCAATCGGTGCGGTACGCCGATGCGCCGGCGGCCCTGGATGAACCGCTCCAGCTACTTCTGCCCGCGCTGTCAGCGAGCGCCGCGCGTCACGTCGTAACGCTCGCGTGCGGCGAGCACGTCGTCCATCGTGCCCTCCACGAAGTGGATGAGGCTCAGCAGACGCTGGGCGATCTCGTGGCCGAGCGGGGTCAGTTCGTAGTCCACTCGGGGCGGGTTGGTCGGCTGGGCCTCGCGGTGCACCAGGCCGTCGCGCTCCAGCGCGTGCAGCGTCTGGGACAGCATCTTCTCGCTCACGCCGTCGACCCGGCGGCGCAGCTCGTTGAAGCGCAGCGATCCCTCGTGCAGCGCGCCGAGCGTGAGCGTGCCCCAGCGCCCCGTGACGTGTTCCAGCGTGCCGCGCGAGGGGCAGGCCTTGGCGAACACGCTGTACGGGAGGTCCTGCGCCTCCGAGCGCTCGTGCGTGGTGTCCATATCCCAAGCGTACGTGAACGCAGCGCTAACCGATAGGTTGCACTAACCAGAAGTTAGTGCGGGTCCTGTCCGTCAGTACCCGAAGTCCTGGGTCCACCAAGGGCCGCCCGACCCGAGGTGCACACCGACGCCCAGCGTCTTGAAGTCGCAGTTCAGGATGTTGGCCTTGTGGCCGGGGCTGTTCATCCAGGCCTCCATCACCGCGGCCGCGTCGGCCTGGCCCCGGGCTATGTTCTCGCCGCCGAGGTCGGTGATCCCGGCCTTGGCGGCCCGGTCCCACGGGCTCGCCCCGTCCGGGTCGGTGTGGTCGAAGAAGCCCCGCGCGGCCATGTCCTCGCTGAAGTCCTCGGCCAGCTTGGCCAGCGCGCTGTTGGCGGCCAGCGCACTGCAGCCCACCTTGGCCCGCTCCTCGTTGACGAGCTTGAGCACCTCGGCCTCGGCCTGGGTCTCCGCCGACACCGTCACGGGCTCGGTCGTCTTCTCCGGCGCCTTCGTGGCCGCACGGGAAGGGGGCGCCTTCGGCTTGCTGGGCGGCGTCGTCCTCGGCTTCTTGGACGGCGTCTTGGTCGGGGCGGCGGACGGCGTCGACTTCGAGGCGGACGGCGTGGGGGTCGGCGAGGTGGAGCGTTCGGCGTCGCGGCTCGTCGACGAGCCGTCGTCACGGCTCTCGGTGCCGCCGGCGCTGCCGTCGGTGCCCCCCTGCTCGACCGGGGAGTTGGTCGGCGAGTTTGCCGCCTGCACCTTGTCGGCGCCGCTGCCGCTGCCCCCGCCGAGCTGGTAGTTGTCGAGGCCGGGCACCGCACCCGTGGCGACGGCGACCGTGCCGAGGGCGACCGCGGCGGAGACGCCGAGCAGCCCGGTCTTGACCGGCGTCCCGCCCTTCTTCCGGCGGCGGTGCGAACCCGCGCGCCGGGGACCGTCGGAGGGCGTGAAGCCGTCGGACGGGAAGACCGCGCCGGTGCGGCCGTGGTCGTCCGGCGCGAAGTCCGTCGCGAAGAGGTATTCCTGGCTCTTCGTGTAGGCCTCGGCGTACGACTCGGGGTTCAGATAGGGGGCGATGCCCAGCGTGGGGCGGTCGCCGGCGTACGAGTCGTACGGGTCGTGGTCCGGGTGGCTCTCCGTGGGGGAGCCATAGGTTTCCGTGACCCCCGTGGCGCGGCCCGTGGCGGCGCGGCCGGCGGCGGAGCGTCGGTGGCGTCCCATGTCCTTGCCTTCCTCGTCCTCGCGGTCGACGCGTCCCCCCGGTCAACCAAGCTCACAAAACTCACACGAACGAGTGAGTTTCGTATGAGATTCATTGGGTGGGGACGGTACCGCATGGCGCCAGGGGAGGAAGTGCCCCGAGAGACATTGGCCGGTTAGGTTGCACTCATGAGCGAGGATGTGCGACTGGTCGCCTGGGTGCGTGGACGTGTGCAAGGCGTGGGTTTCCGCTGGTTCACGCGGGCCAAGGCGCTGGAGATCGGCGGCCTGAGTGGTTTTGCTCTCAATTTGGGTGACGGACGGGTCCAGGTGGTGGCGGAAGGGCCCCGCGCGGGATGCCAGGGGCTCCTCGACTGGCTCCAGGGCGACGACACGCCCGGCCGCGTGGACGGCGTCACCGAGATCTGGGACACACCTCGCGGGGGTTACGACGGCTTCGCCATCCGGTGATCCAGTTCTTCGGAATCCCCGGGCGGAACCGGAGGGGCATGCCATCGGCACCTGCCCGAAGCAGAAAGTGCCTGGTGGTTGCCAATAACCCCTTGCGGTGACAGGCTCCGCACGTAAAGATGATCGCCACGCCCAAGGGTCCCGCAGGAGTCGCAGCGCCGCCGTTTCCCGGCCGCGTGCCCCCGGTTCGCCCGCCAATACGGGCGTGATCGTGTTGACCGTCAAACTTTTTGGTGAGACGCTAAAAGCACCCCGCGCACCTTAGCTGTTTGGCATGGAAGAACAACAGCACGAACTCAAAAGTGTCAAGCACCGCGGGTGCGAATCCCTCACGACCCACACCGCTTCGGTCGGTCACTCAGTGTGGAGGACCATCCATCATGGCAAAGGCGCTTCTCGGTTACGTCGGCGGCTCCGACCCTCGACTCCTCGCCGAGATGCGACGGCTCCAGCAGCGCGTCCAGGACCTGGAATCCGAGCTTGTACGGATCCAGGAAGAGAACGACGCGCTCGCGGCTGCCGCTTCTCACGACAGGATCATGGAGAGCATGGAGAGCATCGACGCACACCAGGCGGAGCCTGCGCTCACCTGATCACTGCATCGAACAACGACAGCAGTGGTTGGGCAGCCCATATCAGCCGCTAAGTTGTCAGATCTGCAAGGGACGCTTCGGCGTCCCTTCTTTCTTGCCCCCGCGCACCCTTTCACTCTCTTTAACGTCTGGTGTGCCCTGCACGTTCACCGGTGAAACCGCGGGTTCATGGAGTGAGACACCCCCGGGAGGTAAAGTCCAGCGGCGTGCACCTCAAGGCCCTGACCCTCCGCGGGTTCAAGTCGTTCGCCTCGGCGACCACGCTCCGGTTCGAGCCGGGTATCACGTGTGTCGTGGGGCCGAACGGCTCGGGCAAGTCCAATGTGGTGGACGCGCTCAGCTGGGTCATGGGCGAGCAGGGCGCCAAGTCGCTGCGCGGCGGCAAGATGGAGGACGTCATCTTCGCCGGCACCACCGGCCGCCCGCCGCTGGGCCGCGCCGAGGTGTCCCTGACCATCGACAACTCCGACGGGGCACTGCCCATCGAGTACGCCGAGGTCACCATCACGCGGATAATGTTCCGCAACGGCGGCAGCGAGTACCAGCTCAACGGCGACACCTGCCGCCTGCTCGACATCCAGGAACTCCTCTCCGACTCCGGCATCGGCCGCGAGATGCACGTCATCGTCGGCCAGGGCCAGCTCGACTCCGTGCTGCACGCCGACCCCATGGGCCGCCGCGCCTTCATCGAAGAGGCGGCCGGTGTCCTCAAGCACCGCAAGCGCAAGGAGAAGGCGCTCAGGAAGCTGGACGCGATGCAGGCCAACCTCGCTCGCGTGCAGGACCTGACGGACGAGCTGCGGCGCCAGCTCAAGCCCCTCGGCCGCCAGGCCGCGGTCGCCCGCCGGGCCGCCGTCATCCAGGCCGACCTCCGCGACTCGCGCCTCAGGCTCCTCGCCGACGATCTCGTACGGCTGCGGGAGGCCCTCAAGGCCGAGATCGCCGACGAGGCCGCCCTGAAGGAACGCAAGGAAGCCGCCGAGCTGGACCTGAAGAAGGCGCTCCAGCGCGAGGCGCTTCTGGAGGACGAGGTGCGGCAGCTCACCCCGCGTCTCCAGCGTGCCCAGCAGACCTGGTACGAGCTGTCCCAGCTGGCCGAGCGGGTGCGCGGCACGATCTCGCTGGCCGACGCGCGCGTGAAGAGCGCCACTTCGGCGCCCGAAGAGGAGCGGCGCGGCCGGGACCCCGAGGACATGGAGCGCGAGGCCGCCCGGATCCGCGAGCAGGAGGCCGAACTCGAAGCGGCCCTGGAGGCGGCCGAGCGGGCCCTGGAGGACACGGTCGCCCACCGGGCCGACTTGGAACGCGAACTCGCGCACGAAGAGCGGCGCCTGAAGGATGTCGCCCGATCCATCGCCGACCGCCGCGAGGGCCTCGCCCGGCTGAACGGCCAGGTCAACGCGGCCCGTTCGCGCGCTGCCTCGGCCCAGGCCGAGATCGACCGGCTGGCCGCCGCCCGGGACGAGGCACAGGAACGGGCCGTCGCCGCCCAGGAGGAGTACGAGGCCCTCAAGGCCGAGGTCGACGGCCTCGACGCCGGCGACCAGGAACTCGCCGAGCAGCACGAGACGGCGAAACAGCAGCTCGCCGAGGCGGAGGCCGCCCTGACGGCGGCCCGCGAGGCGGCCACGGGGGCGGAGCGGCAGCGGGCGGCGACCCAGGCCCGCCGCGAGGCGCTGGCACTGGGTCTGCGCCGCAAGGACGGGACCGGAGCGCTGCTCGCGGCGAAGGATCGTCTCAGCGGTCTGCTCGGCCCGGCCGCCGGACTGCTGACCGTGGCCCAGGGCCACGAGGTCGCCCTGGCCGCGGCCTTCGGCGTCGGAGCCGACGCCCTCGCGGTGACCACGCCGTCCGCCGCCGCCGACGCCATCCGGCTGCTGCGCAAGCAGGACGCGGGCCGGGCCGCCCTGCTGCTGAGCGGCGCCCCCGACGACGTACCGCAGGAGGCACGCACCGACGGGCCGCCGTATGCCGCCGACCTCGTCCGCGGGCCCGCCGAGCTGATGCCCGCCGTACGACGGCTGCTGCGCGGGATCGTCGTGGTCGGCACCCTCGAGGACGCCGAGGATCTCGTCTACGCGCGGCCCGATCTGACCGCCGTGACCGCCGAGGGCGATCTGCTGGGCGCGTACTTCGCGCAGGGCGGGTCCGCCGGGGCGCCGAGTCTGCTCGAAGTGCAGGCGTCCGTGGACGAGGCCGCCGCCGAGCTCGAAGAGCTGGCCGTGCGGTGCGCGGAGCTGACCGAGGCGCAGCACGCGGCCGTCGAGCGGCGCCGGGATTGTGCCGCGCGGGTCGAGGAGCTGGGGGAGCGGCGCCGGGCCGCCGACCGCGAGAAGTCGGCCGTAGCCCAGCAGCTGGGGCGGCTGTCCGGACAGGCGCGCGGCGCGGCAGGGGAGGCCGAGCGGTCCACCGCCGCCGCGGCGCGGGCCCAGGAGGCGCTCGACAAGGCCCTCCAGGATGTCGAGGAACTCGCCGAACGGCTCGCCGTCGCCGAGGAGATGCCGGTCGAGGAGGAGCCCGACACGTCGGTACGGGACCGTCTCGCCGCTGACGGGGCCAACGCCCGTCAGACCGAGATGGAGGCCCGCCTCCAGGTCCGTACGCACGAGGAACGCGTCAAGGGGCTCGCCGGACGGGCCGACTCGCTGGACCGGGCCGCCCGCGCGGAACGCGAGGCACGCGCGCGTGCCGAACAGCGACGGGCCCGGCTGCGGCACGAGGCGACGGTCGCGGAAGCGGTCGCCTCCGGGACGCGGCAGCTGCTCGCCCATGTCGAGGTCTCCCTCGCGCGCGCCGACGAAGAGCGGTCCGCCGCCGAGGCCGCCAAGGCGCGACGCGAGCAGGAACTGACCGCCGCCCGGGGCGCCGGACGCGATCTCAAGGGCGAACTCGACAAGCTGACGGACTCGGTCCACCGCGGCGAGGTGCTCGGCGCCGAGAAGCGGATGCGGATCGAGCAGCTGGAGACCAAGGCGCTGGAGGAGCTCGGTGTCGAACCGGCGGGGCTCGTGGCCGAGTACGGCCCGCACCAGCTGGTGCCCCCCTCGCCCCCCGCCGAGGGCGAAGAGCTGCCGGAAGATCCGGAGCATCCGAGGAACCAGCCGAAGACGTTCGTCCGCGCGGAGCAGGAGAAGCGGCTGAAGGTCGCCGAACGCGCGTACCAGCAGCTCGGGAAGGTGAACCCGCTCGCGCTGGAGGAGTTCGCGGCGCTGGAGGAACGCCACCAGTTCCTCAGCGAGCAGCTCGAGGACCTGAAGAAGACCCGCGCCGACCTGCTCCAGGTCGTCAAGGAGGTCGACGAGCGCGTCGAGCAGGTCTTCACCGAGGCCTACTGGGACACGGCCCACCAGTTCGAGGGCGTGTTCGGCCGGCTGTTCCCGGGCGGCGAGGGGCGGCTCGTGCTGACCGACCCGGACAACATGCTCACCACGGGCGTGGACGTCGAGGCCCGGCCGCCGGGCAAGAAGGTCAAGCGGCTGTCCCTGCTGTCGGGCGGCGAGCGCTCGCTGACCGCCGTGGCACTCCTGGTGTCGATCTTCAAGGCGCGGCCCAGCCCGTTCTACGTGATGGACGAGGTCGAGGCGGCGCTCGACGACACCAACCTCCAGCGGCTGATCCGGATCATGCAGGAGCTTCAGGAGGCCTCGCAGCTGATCGTGATCACGCATCAGAAGCGGACCATGGAGGTCGCCGACGCGCTGTACGGCGTCTCCATGCAGGGCGACGGCGTATCGAAGGTCATCTCGCAGCGACTGCGCTGACGCGGCTTTGCCTTTCCTTCAACTCGTGAACGCAATACCCCCACTTGCGGGGGCATAGGTCACATCTGCTGGCTCTTGACTTCGAAACTTGAAGGCATAGTCTCGGCAACGTTGCTTTTACCTTCAGGTACCACCTACCTCGAAGGGCCGACCCCCGCCGGCGACGTTGCCGGCGGCCCGAGGAGTACACGTGACCAGCACAGCGCAGGGATCCAAGTCAGGAGCCGCCACGGCTCACCCCGATCATCTCGGGCACGTCATCTTCATCGCGGCGGCGGCCGCGATGGGCGGTTTCCTCTTCGGCTACGACAGCTCCGTGATCAACGGCGCCGTCGAGGCCATCAGGGGCCGCTACGACATCGGCTCCGCGGCCCTGGCCCAGGTCATCGCCATCGCCCTGATCGGCTGCGCCATCGGCGCCGCGACCGCCGGACGCATCGCCGACCGCATCGGCCGTATCCGCTGCATGCAGATATCGGCGGCCCTCTTCACGATCAGCGCCGTCGGCTCGGCGCTCCCCTTCGCGCTGTACGACCTCGCCTTCTGGCGCATCGTCGGCGGTTTCGCCATCGGTATGGCCTCCGTGATCGGCCCCGCCTACATCGCCGAGGTCGCCCCGCCCGCCTACCGCGGCCGCCTCGGCTCCTTCCAGCAGGCCGCGATCGTCATCGGCATCGCCGTGTCGCAGCTGGTCAACTGGGGTCTGCTGAACGCCGCCGGCGGCGACCAGCGCGGCAAGCTGATGGGCCTGGAGGCCTGGCAGGTCATGCTCGGCGTCATGGTCGTCCCGGCCGTCCTCTACGGCCTGCTCTCCTTCGCGATCCCCGAGTCCCCGCGCTTCCTGATCTCCGTCGGCAAGCACGAGCGGGCCCGCGAGATCCTCGCCGAGGTCGAGGGCAAGGACGTGAACATGGACGCCCGCGTCGCCGAGATCGAGCACGCGATGAAGAGCGAACACAAGTCGACCTTCAAGGACCTGCTCGGCGGCGGCTTCTTCTTCAAGCCGATCGTCTGGATCGGCATCGGCCTGTCGGTCTTCCAGCAGTTCGTCGGCATCAACGTCGCGTTCTACTACTCCTCGACCCTGTGGCAGTCGGTCGGCGTCGACCCGACGGACTCGTTCTTCTACTCGTTCACGACGTCGATCATCAACATCCTCGGCACCGTGATCGCCATGATCTTCGTCGACCGCGTCGGCCGCAGGCCGCTGGCCCTGATCGGCTCCGTCGGCATGGTGATCGGTCTCGCGCTGGAGGCCTGGGCGTTCTCCTTCGACCTGGTCGACGGCAAGCTGCCCGCAACCCAGGGCTGGATCGCCCTGATCGCCGCCCACGTGTTCGTGCTCTTCTTCGCCCTGTCCTGGGGTGTGGTCGTCTGGGTCTTCCTCGGCGAGATGTTCCCGAACCGGATCCGTGCCGCCGCCCTGGGCGTGGCCGCCTCCGCGCAGTGGATCGCCAACTGGGCCATCACCGCGAGCTTCCCGTCGCTGGCCGACTGGAACCTCTCCGTGACCTACGTGATCTACACGGTCTTCGCCGCGCTCTCCATCCCGTTCGTCCTCAAGTACGTCAAGGAGACGAAGGGCAAGACGCTGGAGGAGATGGGCTGAGCCTCCTCGAAGAGGCCACTGAGCTCGAGGAGCCGGGCCAAGTCCCCGCTGCCGGCTCCTCGACACCCGTAAGGCGTACCGCCCCGGTTCACTCGCTGAGCCGGGGCAGTACGTTTTCGCAGAACAGACGCAGGCTGCGCCACCCCTCGTCGAGCGGCATCCCGCCGGCCAGCGGATGCAGGACGAGGTTGTCCAGGCCCTGGGCCAGGCACTCCTCGGGCGTGAGGATCCGGTACACGCCCTCGGCGCGCAGCTCGTCCACCGTCGTGGCCGCCGACCGCACCGCCGACCGGATGTCCCCGGACTGCCAGGAGGCGTACGTCCGCGCCTCGTGCAGGAAGTGCGCGCCGTACCGGCCCCACGCCTCGTCCGGGTCCTCCGCGATGTGCAACAGCGGGGTCTCGGCGGCGGGCATCATGGTCCAGCCCTCGGTGCCGTACTCGACGAGCCGCTCCTTGTAGTACGCCTCCAGCTCCGGCAGGTGCGCGCTGGGGAAGAAGGGCAGACCGAGGCGGGCGGCCCGGCGGGCGGCGGCCTTCGAGGAGCCGCCGACCAGCAGCAGGGGGTGCGGATCGGTGTACGGGCGCGGAGTGACCCGTACCGTGCGTCCTCGGTACTCGAAGGGGTCGCCGCTCCAGGCCTTCAGCACCGTCTCCAGTACCTCGTCCTGGATCTTCCCGCGCCGCTTCCACTCCACGTCGAACAGGGCGTACTCCTCGGGCCGGTACCCGATCCCGGCGACCGTCACCAGCCGGCCGCCGCTCAGCAGATCCAGCACGGCGATGTCCTCGGCCAGCCGCAGCGGGTCGTGCAGCGGGCCGATGCCCGCCGAGACCGTGACCGCGATCCGCCCGCCCGTCGCCCGACCACCACCCCTCAACGAGGCGCTGCGCGCCGCTGAATTTCCTTGCGTCGCGCCGAAGACCGCCCCCGCGAAGGCGAACGGCGACGGCAGCCAGTTGTTGCCGACGCCGTGGTGCTCCTCGGTCTGCACGGTGGTGATCCCGTGGTCGTCGGCATACGCGGCCATCTCCAGGGCGGCCCGGTAGCGGGCACTGAGCGAGGCGGGGGTGGCGCCGGGCTCGACGAGGTTGAAACGGATGACGGTGACGGGCATGGGAAAACCCCCTTCGCCGGACGGGTGGGGTGCCGGTGCAGGGGGACGTTAGCTGACGGGTCGTCAGGTAACCAGAGGCGGGGCGTGCCCCGTTCGGCGTGCGGGCGACGGCCCCGCCGGAGGTGGGTCACGCATACTGGACGGGTTATGGACATCGTCATCCTTGTTGTAGTCATCGCCGTGGTCGTGCTCGGCGCGCTCGGCGGCCTCATCGTCGGCAGCCGGCGCCGGAAGCCGCTGCCCCCGCCGCCCCCCGCCGCCCCCGACATCACCGCCCCGCCGGCCGAGCCGCACATCGGCGACGAGGCCGAGACACCGCGCGACGAAGAGCGCCGGACGATAGAGGAGGTGGATCTTCCGGACGGCTCGGCTCCCGTGGCCGTCGAGGAGCCGCCATTCGTCGAAGCCCCCGAGATCGAGGTCCCCGAACCCACCGCCGGCCGCCTGGTCCGCCTGCGCGCCCGCCTGTCCCGCTCCCAGAACGCCCTCGGCAAGGGCCTGCTCGTCCTGCTCTCCCGCGAGCACCTCGACGAGGACACCTGGGAGGAGATCGAGGACATCCTGCTCACCGCGGACGTCGGCGTGCAGCCCACCCAGGAGCTGGTCGAAGGTCTGCGCGAGCGCGTGAAGGTGCTCGGCACCCGCACGCCCGACGAGCTGCGCGGCCTGCTGCGCGGCGAGCTGCTCAAGCTGGTCGGCACCGACTTCGACCGTGAGGTCAAGACCGAGCCCGAGACCAGCAAGCCCGGCATCGTGATGGTCGTCGGCGTCAACGGCACCGGCAAGACCACCACCACCGGCAAGCTCGCCCGCGTCCTGGTGGCCGACGGCCGCAGTGTCGTCCTCGGTGCCGCCGACACCTTCCGGGCCGCCGCCGCCGATCAGCTCCAGACCTGGGGCGAGCGGGTCGGCGCCCACACCGTGCGCGGTCCCGAGGGCGGCGACCCCGCCTCCGTCGCCTTCGACGCGGTCAAGGAGGGCAAGGAGATGGGCGCCGACGTCGTGCTCATCGACACCGCCGGCCGCCTGCACACCAAGACCGGCCTCATGGACGAGCTCGGCAAGGTCAAGCGTGTCGTCGAGAAGCACGCCCCGCTGGATGAGGTGCTGCTCGTCCTCGACGCGACCACGGGACAGAACGGTCTCGTGCAGGCCCGGGTCTTCGCCGAGGTCGTCGACATCACCGGCATCGTCCTCACCAAGCTGGACGGCACGGCCAAGGGCGGCATCGTGGTCGCCGTACAGCGCGAGCTGGGCGTGCCGGTCAAGCTGGTCGGCCTGGGCGAGGGCGCGGACGACCTGGCGCCGTTCGAGCCGGAGGCGTTCGTTGACGCCCTTATCGGAGAATGACCTGGGAACGTTCCTAGGTGCTCGCAGAAGCGCCCGCCCCCCCAAGGTGCAATGGGGGGACGGGCGCTTCGTCACGTACGGCTACGCGACTTACGCCTACGCGCGCGACCGGTGTGCCACATACGCCAGCGTCCCCAGCAGCAACCGCGCCGCCGGCGGCTTCGTCGCCGTGTCCAGTTCGGGCGGGCGCAGCCAGTGGACCGGGCCCAGGCCCGCCCGGTCGGACGGCGGCGCCGTGATGTACGTACCCGGGCCGAGGCCGTGCAGGTCGAGGGAGGACGGGTCGTCCCAGCCCATGCGGTAGAGCAGCTCGGCCAGTTCGGCGGCGGCGCCGGGGGCGACGAAGAAGTGGGCGCGGCCCTCCGGTGTCGCGGTCACCGGGCCGAGAGGGAGACCCATGCGCTCCAGGCGCACCAGGGCGTGGCGCCCGGCGGGCTCGGCCACCTCGATCACGTCGAACGCCCGGCCGACCGGCAGCATCACCGCGGCGCCGGGGAACTCCCCCCAGGTCCTGGTCACTTCGTCGAGCGTGGCACCGGCCGGCACATGGGGCGCGAAGTCGAGGGGATGGGCGCCCGGGGCGGCGCAGTCGGCGCGGCCGCACGAGCAGGCGCCCGCCGCGGCCCGCGCGCCCGGGACGACGTCCCAGCCCCAGAGTCCGGTGAACTCGGCGACGGCGGTGCACTCCGACGTGCGGCCGCGTCGCCGTGTACCGGAGCGGATCTCCCGAATGCCGCCGATCGTGAAGCCCATGCCCCCTCCAACGTGTCCGGCGTGCCGGTGGTTACGAGACGAACGCGAACCGTGACTCTCTGTTGCCACTTTCGAGTTTTGTCGGCGCTCGGAGGTCCCCCGGGTTGTGTACTCAACCGTGCACGCCCCCGAATGCACCGCTCCGCCCACTCCCGGTCGCCCTCTGTCAAGTCAATCGTGTGGAGGCGACCGTGAGTTCATTCGAAGGGGTGGCGAAAGGTGGCGTTTCGGGGATCGCCATGGCTGGACGCGTGATCGTAGGATTACTCTGTGTGCACGAGTCCTGGAGGCACATGCACTTCTGGGTATGCCGGAGGCAAGTCGGCTTCCCGTTCGAAGGATGACAACCGCCGGACGGACGGCCGTATTTACCGGCATTCTGATAAGGCTTGGCGCACTCAGTGACAAGTGGTCTCAGGAATGGGGGCGTTCCAGTGAGCGGCAACGGCGGTAGTGGGACGAGCGGGACAAACTCAACGAACGCCGACAAGCGCCCCAATGAGCTGCTCACCTCGTGGTTCGTGCGCAGCGGCTGGTCCAAGGGCGAGCTCGCCCGGCAAGTCAACCGCAGGGCCCGCCAGTTGGGGGCCAACCACATCTCCACCGACACCTCGCGCGTGCGCCGCTGGCTGGACGGCGAGAACCCCCGCGAACCCATCCCCCGGATCCTGTCCGAGCTGTTCTCCGAGCGGTTCGGCTGCGTCGTCTCCGTCGAGGACCTCGGCCTGCGCTCCGCCCGCCAGTCACCCTCCGCGGGCGGCGTCGACCTGCCCTGGACGGGTCCGCAGACAGTGGCCCTGCTCAGCGAGTTCTCGCGCAGCGACCTGATGCTGGCGCGGCGCGGCTTCCTCGGGAACTCGCTGGTCCTGTCCGCGGGCCCGTCCCTCATCGAGCCCATGCAGCGCTGGCTCGTGCCCGCGCCCTCCTCGCCGTACCAGGAGCCCGAGCCTTCCGGGTCCTCGGCGGCCTCGGCCCGTCGCGGCCGGCTGTCCAAGCCCGAGCTGGATCTCCTCGAGGCGACCACGGTGATGTTCCGCAAGTGGGACGCCGAGTGCGGCGGCGGCCTGCGCCGCAAGGCGGTCGTCGGCCAGCTGCACGAGGTGACCGACCTCCTCCAGGAATCCCACCCCGAGGCCACCACCCGCAAGCTCTTCAAGGTCGCCGCGGAGCTGGCGGAACTGGCCGGCTGGATGTCGTACGACGTCGGGCTGCAACCCACCGCGCAGAAGTACTTCGTCCTCGCCCTGCACGCGGCCAAGGAGGCCGGCGACAAGCCGTTCGGCTCGTACGTCCTGTCCAGCATGAGCCGCCAGATGATCCACCTCGGGCGGCCCGAGGACGCCCTGGAGCTGATCCACCTCGCGCAGTACGGCAGCCGGGACTGCGCGAGCCCGCGCACCCAGTCCATGCTGTATGCGATGGAGGCCCGCGCCTACGCCAACATGGGGCAGCCCGGGAAGTGCAAACGGGCGGTCCGGATGGCCGAGGACACCTTCGCCGACACCGGCGAGTGGGACGATCCGGACCCCGACTGGATCCGTTTCTTCTCCGAGGCCGAGCTGTACGGCGAGAACTCCCACTCCTACCGCGACCTCGCCTACGTCGCCGGCCGCAGCCCCGCCTACGCCTCCCTGGCCGAACCCCTGATGGAGCGAGCCGTCGAGCTGTTCGCCAAGGACCATGAGCACCAGCGGTCGTACGCACTCAATCTGATCGGGATGGCCACCGTGCATCTGCTGCGCCGCGAACCCGAGCAGAGCACCGTGCTCGCCGCGCGGGCCATGCAGATCGCCAAGAAAGTCCGCTCCGAGCGCGTCAACACTCGTATCCGAAAGACGGTCGGCGCGGCCGTACGCGATTTCGGCGATCTCGCCGAGGTCGTGGACCTCACCGACCAGCTCGCGATCGAACTGCCCGAATCCGCGGAGGCGGTCTGACAGCCCCGGCCGAACCCCTGAACTCCGGCCGCGGCCGGCCCTCCCGAACTGCCCGACTCGGCTCCCCCATGCCCGGTCATCGGAGGGCCGACCGCGGTCGGTTTTGATTGCTTTACCGAAGGTTGCGCCACGATAACGATCGACGCGACCAATATCTGCCAGTTCATCTAGGCGTAACACGCACGGCGCCTTCGTCACGTCGGCGAAACAATGAGGGGCTTCCATCGAAACGGCGCTGCGTCAATCTCATGGCGCATAACCGGCCCACCCCTCCAATCCGCTCAGGCTTCGCCCGCACGGGGCCGTACCAACGACGAGGAGACGCCGATGGCACCAGCAGCCATCACGCTCGCCGCAGAAGCACCCAAGCTGTCTGCCGCCAACACGGGCTTCATGCTCATCTGTTCTGCCCTGGTGCTGATCATGACCCCGGGCCTCGCCTTCTTCTACGGAGGCATGGTCCGCGTCAAGAGCACTCTCAACATGCTGATGATGAGCTTCATCAGCATCGGGATCGTCACCATCCTTTGGGTGCTGTACGGCTTCTCCATGGCTTTCGGTACTGACTCCGGCAGCATCATCGGATGGAACTCCGACTGGGTCGGCCTCAGCAACATCGGCCTGACGGAGCTGTGGGACGGCTACACCATCCCGATCTTCGTGTTCATGATCTTCCAGATGATGTTCGCGATCATCACGCCCGCCCTGATCAGCGGTGCCCTGGCCGACCGCGTGAAGTTCACCGCGTGGGCACTGTTCGTCGCCCTGTGGGCCACGGTCGTCTACTTCCCGGTCGCGCACTGGGTCTGGGGCGCCGGTGGCTGGGCCTTCGAGCTGGGCGTGATCGACTTCGCCGGTGGTACGGCGGTGCACATCAACGCGGGCGCCGCGGCGCTCGGCGTGATCCTGGTCATCGGCAAGCGGGTCGGCTTCAAGAAGGACCCGATGCGCCCGCACAGCCTGCCGCTGGTCATGCTCGGCTCCGGTCTGCTGTGGTTCGGCTGGTTCGGCTTCAACGCCGGTTCGTGGCTCGGCAACGACGACGGCGTCGGCGCGCTGATGTTCGTCAACACGCAGGTCGCCACCGCCGCCGCCATGCTGGCCTGGCTGATCTACGAGAAGATCCGCCACGGCGCGTTCACCACGCTGGGCGCCGCCTCCGGCGCGGTCGCCGGTCTGGTCGCCATCACCCCCTCGGGTGGTGCGGTCTCCCCGCTCGGCGCCATCGCCGTCGGCGTCGTCGCCGGTGTGCTGTGCGCCATGGCCGTCGGCCTGAAGTACAAGCTCGGCTACGACGACTCGCTCGACGTGGTCGGCGTCCACCTGGTCGGCGGTGTCGTCGGCTCCCTGCTGATCGGCCTGCTCGCCAGCGGCCACGGCCAGTCCACCGTGGAGGGCCTCTTCTACGGCGGCGGCATGACCCAGTTCTGGAAGCAGTGTGCCGGTGTCTTCGCGGTGCTCGGCTACTCCCTCGTCGCCTCCGCGATCCTCGCCTTCCTGATCGACAAGACGATCGGGATGCGGGTCACCGAGGACGAGGAGGTCGCCGGTATCGACCAGGCGGAGCACGCCGAGACCGCATACGACTTCAGTGGTGCCGGCGGTGGCTACGACCGCGGCGCCGTCCCGGCCCCGCCCGCCTCTGAGACCAAGAAGGTGGACGCATGAAGCTCATCACCGCCGTCGTGAAGCCTCACCGGCTCGACGAGATCAAGGAAGCTCTCCAGGCCTTCGGGGTCCACGGCCTGACGGTCACCGAGGCCAGCGGCTACGGTCGTCAGCGGGGCCACACCGAGGTCTACCGGGGTGCCGAGTACACGGTCGACCTGGTCCCCAAGATCCGTATCGAGGTACTGGCCGAGGACGACGACGCCGAGGGCCTCATCGACGTCATCGTCAAGGCTGCCCGCACCGGCAAGATCGGTGACGGCAAGGTCTGGTCCCTGCCGGTCGAGACCGCCGTACGGGTCCGGACCGGCGAGCGCGGCCCGGACGCGCTCTAGAGGACAGAAAAGAGAACAGGAGTCGCTGGGTGACGAGTACGAACGTGCGCAAGGATGCAGAGGACTCGGGACCCAGCGGCTACGCGGCGGCCCGGCTGCGCCTCCTCACTGAGGGGGCGCGGTCCGGGCCGCCGCGCCGTACCGCCCTCGCCGAACTGACGGACGACTGGCTGACCGGCCTGTTCGCCGCCGGGACCGAGCAACTGCGCGGGGTCTCCCTGATCGCGGTCGGCGGTTACGGCCGCGGCGAACTGTCCCCACGCAGCGACCTGGACCTGCTCCTGCTGCACGACGGCGCGGACTCCGGCGCGGTGGCCGCCCTGGCCGACCGCATCTGGTACCCCGTCTGGGACCTCGGCCTCGCCCTGGACCACTCGGTCCGCACCCCGGCCGAGGCCCGCAAGACGGCCGCGGAGGATCTCAAGGTCCAGCTCGGCCTCCTCGACGCCCGCCACATCGCGGGCGACCTGGGCCTCACGGCCGGATTGCGTACGGCGGTCCTCGCCGACTGGCGCAACCAGGCGCCGAAACGTCTCCCCGAGCTCCAGGAGCTGTGCGCCGAGCGCGCGGAGCGCCAAGGCGAGTTGCAGTACCTCCTGGAACCCGACCTCAAGGAGGCCCGCGGCGGCCTGCGCGACGCCACCGCCCTGCGCGCCGTCGCCGCCTCCTGGCTGGCGGACGCCCCGCGCGAAGGACTCGACGACGCCCGGCGCAGGCTCCTCGACGTCCGCGACGCCCTGCATCTGACGACGGGCCGCGCGACCGACCGGCTCGCCCTCCAGGAACAGGACCAGGTCGCGGCCGAACTCGGCCTCCTCGACGCAGACACGCTCCTGCGGCAGGTCTACGAGGCGGCCCGCGTCATCTCGTACGCCAGTGATGTCACCTGGCGCGAAGTGGGGCGCGTGCTCAGGTCGCGCGCCGTGCGGCCACGCCTGCGCGCCATGCTCGGGGGCGGCAAGCCCGTGGCCGACCGCTCTCCGCTGGCCGAAGGGGTGGTGGAGCAGGACGGCGAGGTGGTGCTCGCCCGCGCCGCACGCCCCGAACGCGACCCCGTACTGCCCTTGCGCGCCGCGGCCGCCGCCGCCCAGGCCGGACTCCCGCTCTCCCTGCACGCCGTACGGCGCATGGCGGCCGGCGTGCGCCCCTTGCCCACGCCCTGGCCCGCCGAGGCCCGCGAGCAACTCGTCACCCTGCTCGGTTCCGGCCAGCCCACCATCGACGTCTGGGAGGCGCTGGAGGCCGAGGGCCTGATCACCCGCCTCCTGCCCGACTGGGAGCGGGTGCGCTGCCGCCCGCAGCGCAACGCCGTCCACGTCTGGACCGTCGACCGGCACCTGATCGAGACCGCCGTCCGCGCCTCCGAGTTCACCCGCCGCGTCCACCGCCCCGACCTCCTCCTGGTCGCCGCACTGCTGCACGACATCGGCAAGGGCTGGCCCGGCGACCACTCCGTGGCCGGCGAGATCATCGCCAAGGACGTGGCCGCCCGCATCGGCTTCGACCGCGCCGACGTGGCCGTGCTCGCCACGCTCGTACGCCACCACCTGCTGCTCATCGACACGGCCACCCGGCGCGACCTGGAGGACCCGGCCACCGTGCGTTCGGTCGCCGAGGCGGTCGGCACACAGGGCACGCTGGAGCTGCTGCACGCGCTCACCGAGGCGGACGCGCTGGCCACCGGCCCGGCCGCCTGGTCGTCGTGGCGCGGCTCGCTCGTCGCCGACCTGGTCAAGCGGGTCCACGCCGTGCTGTCCGGGGACTTCTTGGACGAGCCCGAGTCCGCCGCGCCCACCGCCGAGCAGGAGCGCCTCGCGATCGAGTGCGTCGCGACGGGCGGCCCGGTGCTGGCACTGCGCGCACAGACCGAGGCACCGACGGAGGAGCAGCCGGCCGGCGATCCGGAGCCGCTCGGTGTCGAACTGCTCATCGCAGTCCCCGACCAGGCGGGCGTGCTGCCCGCGGTCGCCGGCGTGCTGGCCATGCACCGCCTGACGGTCCGCACGGCCGAGCTGCGGGCGCTGGACCTGCCGGACGGCGTCGAGGGCTCCGTACTCCTCCTGAACTGGCGGGTCGCCGCCCAGTACGGCTCCCTGCCCCAGGCCGCCCGGCTGCGCGCCGACCTCGTACGGGCCCTGGACGGCTCCCTGGACATCGCGGCCCGCCTCGCCGAACGGGACGCCGCGTATCCGCGCCGTCGGGGCGTCGTGGCACCCCCGCCGCGGGTGTCGGTCCACCCGGCCGCGTCCCGCCTCGCCACGGTGATCGAGGTGCGGGCCCAGGACGCGCCTGGGTTGCTGTTCCGCATCGGGCGGGCGCTGGAGGACGCGGGGATGCGGATGCGGAGCGCGCATGTGAGCACGCTCGGGTCCAACGCGGTGGACGCCTTTTACGTGACGACTGCTGAAGGGGTGCCGCTGGCGGGCGAGGAGGCGGCTTCGGCGGCGCGGAAGCTGGAGGAGACGCTGCGGGCGTGACCGATCGAGCAGGCGGGGACGATTGTCTTGCGCGGCCGGATACCCTGGAAGACGCTCACACTGCTCCCGACCCCGAGGACCGACGCCACCGTGTTCGATACCCTCTCCGACCGCCTCAGCGCGACTTTCAAAAACCTCCGCGGCAAGGGCCGGTTGTCCGAGGCGGACATCGACGCCACGGCGCGCGAAATCCGCATCGCCCTCCTCGAAGCCGACGTCGCCCTGCCCGTCGTCCGCACGTTCATCAAGAACGTCAAGGAACGCGCGCTCGGTGCCGAGGTCTCCAAGGCGCTGAACCCTGCCCAGCAGGTCCTCAAGATCGTGAACGAGGAGCTCGTCACGATCCTCGGCGGCGAGACCCGGCGCCTGCGCTTCGCCAAGAACCCGCCGACCGTGATCATGCTGGCCGGTCTCCAGGGTGCCGGTAAGACCACCCTCGCGGGCAAGCTCGGCCGCTGGCTCAAGGAGCAGGGCCACTCGCCGCTCCTGGTCGCCTGTGACCTCCAGCGCCCCAACGCCGTCAACCAGCTCAGCGTGGTCGCCGAGCGCGCCGGCGTGGCCGTCTACGCGCCCGAGCCGGGCAACGGCGTCGGCGACCCGGTCAAGGTCGCCAAGGACTCCATCGACTTCGCGAAGTCCAAGGTCCACGACATCGTGATCGTGGACACCGCCGGCCGCCTGGGCATCGACCAGGAGATGATGCGGCAGGCGGCGGACATCAGGGATGTCACCTCGCCGGACGAGATCCTCTTCGTCGTCGACGCGATGATCGGTCAGGACGCGGTCAACACGGCCGAGTCCTTCCGCGACGGCGTCGGCTTCGACGGCGTGGTGCTCTCCAAGCTCGACGGTGACGCCCGCGGTGGTGCCGCCCTGTCGATCGCCTCGGTCACCGGCAAGCCGATCATGTTCGCGTCCAACGGCGAGAAGCTCGACGACTTCGACGCGTTCCACCCGGACCGGATGGCCTCCCGCATCCTCGACATGGGTGACCTGCTCACCCTGATCGAGCAGGCGGAGAAGACGTTCAGCCAAGAAGAGGCCGAGCAGATGGCCTCCAAGCTGGCGTCCAAGAAGGGCCAGGACTTCACGCTCGACGACTTCCTGGCTCAGATGGAGCAGGTCCGGAAGATGGGCAGCATCAGCAAGCTGCTCGGCATGCTCCCCGGCATGGGCCAGATCAAGGACCAGATCAACAACCTCGACGAGCGGGACGTCGACCGCACGGCCGCGATCATCAAGTCGATGACCCCGGGCGAGCGCCAGGAGCCGACGATCATCAACGGCTCGCGCCGTGCCCGTATCGCCAAGGGCTCCGGTGTCGACGTCAGCGCGGTCAAGGGCCTGGTCGAGCGGTTCTTCGAGGCCCGCAAGATGATGTCCCGCATGGCCCAGGGCGGCGGTATGCCCGGCATGCCGGGGGTCCCGGGCATGGGCGGCGGGCCCGGCCGGTCGAAGAAGCAGCCGAAGAAGGCCAAGGGCAAGCAGCGCTCCGGCAACCCGATGAAGCGCAAGCAGCAGGAGCAGGAGGACGCCGCCCGCCGCGCGGCCGCCGCCCAGAGCGGCAACGCCTTCGGCGTGCCGGGCCAGCAGGCACCTCAGGACTTCGAGCTGCCTGATGAGTTCAAGAAGTTCATGGGCTGACGGCCCTTTCGCACGGTGCCGAGGGCGTCCCTCTCCGGAGGGGCGCCCTCGGCGCGTTCCGTGCGCGCCGGCCTCCGCCGGCCTCTCGGCCGGGTCAGGGCACGCGCGCGATCAGGTACCGGAACACGTTCGGCATCCAGACCGTGCCGCCTGGACGCTGGTGCGGATGCAGGGCCTCCGTCAGCTCCTTGTCCACCCGTTCCTGGTCCGTCGCGGCGATCGCCGCGTCGAAGAGCCCCGTCGACAGCAGTCCGCGCACCGCGCTGTCGAGGTCGGCGTACCCGAAGGGGCAGGCCACCCGGCCGGAGCCGTCCGGCCTGAGGCCGGCCCGCTGGGCGACCTCCTCCAGGTCGTCGCGCAGGGCCGGGCGCCAGCTGCCCGTGCCGCGCAGCGGATCCGCCAGCTTGGTGCCCACCCGCAGCACGGACGACGCGGCGCAGCGTTCCGGCGGACCCCAGCCGGCCAGCACCACGTGCGCCCCCCGTTCGGCGAGCGGCGTCGCCGAGGTGAGCAGGTCCCCGAGCCCCTCCGAGTCGCCCGCGAGACACCCGATGGGCTCGAAGGCGGTCACCAGGGTGTACGCGGGTGCCTGGGCGTCGGCCGCGTCCGGGGGTGTGCCGTCGACGAGCCGGGTGGCGCCGCGCGTGCGCGTGCCCCACGCCTGCGGAAGCAGCCGCTCGCGCGCGAGGGCCAGTCGTTCGGGGGAGGAGCCGTCCACGCCGGTGACCGCGGCGCCCCTGGAGGCGGCCATCACCAGTGCCAGCCCGGAACCGCAGCCCAGGCTCAACAGCCGCGTGGCGGGCCCCACTTCCAGTCGCTCGTAGACGGCCTCGTAGAGCGGCACCAGCATCCGCTCCTGGATCTCGGACCAGTCACGCGCGCGTGCACCACGGTCCACACAGAGTGCGTCTTCCGTATGTGACAGGTGCTGCCGCACGAGCGTAGGTGTCATCGAATGCGCCCCAATCAGCCGAGAGTTGCCCGTGTGCCCGTGTTTCCGTAGCCCCCGTGACGTACGTCGCTCTCCCCCCGTATGCCAGGTAACTCCGCACTCGACCGCGCGTCCAGGGGTTGTCGGGCCCGGCTTGCAGGTGGACTGTGCCTGTGGCGAGATTTCACATTCCGGCAACCTGGGCCCGTACCATCGCGCCATGGCAAAGGCACCCGTTCTCACGCCCCGGGCGGACGACTTCCCCCGCTGGTACCAGGATCTGATCACCAAGGCCGAGCTGGCCGACAACGGTCCGGTGCGCGGCACCATGGTGATCCGACCGTACGGGTACGGGTTGTGGGAGCGGATGCAGGCCGAGATGGACGCCCGCATCAAGGAGACCGGCACCCAGAACGCGTACTTCCCGTTGCTGATCCCGCAGTCGTACCTCACGCGTGAGGCCGATCATGTCGAGGGCTTCGCACCGGAACTGGCCGTGGTCACGCACGGCGGCGGCAAGGAGCTGGAGGAGCCGGCGGTCGTCCGGCCCACCTCCGAGATGATCATCAACGACTACTTCTCGAAGTGGGTGCAGAGCTATCGCGACCTGCCCCTGCTGATCAACCAGTGGGCCAACGTGGTCCGTTGGGAGCTGCGGCCCCGTCTCTTCCTGCGCACGAGCGAGTTCCTGTGGCAGGAGGGCCACACCGCGCACGCCACGTACGAGGACGCCCGTGAGTTCGCCGCGCACATCCACCGCGAGGTCTACGAGGACTTCATGGTGAACGTCCTCGCGATGGACGTCGTCCCCGGCCGCAAGACCGTCAAGGAGCGGTTCGCCGGGGCCGTCAACACCCTCACGCTCGAAGGCATGATGGGCGACGGCAAGGCCCTCCAGATGGCCACCAGCCACGAGCTGGGCCAGAACTTCGCCAAGGCCTTCAACACGCGGTACCTGTCCAAGGACGGCCGGCAGGAACTGGTCTGGCAGACCTCCTGGGGCTCGACCACGCGCATGATCGGCGCCCTGGTGATGATGCACGGCGACGACAACGGCCTGCGTGTCCCGCCGCGCCTGGCACAGGTCCAGGTCGTCGTCCTCGCGATCAAGGGCGACGACGCGGTTTTGGCCAAGGTCCGCGAGATCGGCGATCGGCTGAAGGCGGCGGGCATCCGCGTCCAGGTCGACGACCGCACCGACACCCCCTTCGGCCGCCGAGCCGTCGACTGGGAGCTCAAAGGTGTGCCGGTCCGCATCGAGCTCGGGCCCCGTGACCTGGACAACGGCACGGCGATGCTGGCCCGCCGCATCCCGGGCGGCAAGGAGCCGGTGTCTCTCGATGCCCTGGCGGCGCTGATCCCCACGATCCTCGAAGAGGACCAGGCGCTGCTGCTGACGCAGTCCCGGGAGCGCCGCGAGTCCCGTACCTCCGACGTGTCGACGATCGCGGAGGCCGCCGAGGCCGCCGGCGCCGGCGGCTGGGCGCGCATCCCGTGGGCCGTGCTCGGCGAGAAGGGCGAGGCCGAACTGGCCGAGCAGGCGATGACCGTACGGTGCCTGGTCGCCGAGGACGGGTCGGTGCCGGACGCCGAGGACGCGCCCGGTAACGTCGCGGTCGTCGCGCGAGCTTACTGACGTAGCGCCCTTCCGGCGGGAGAGCGGCCGAAACGCCTCTTGCGCACCTGCCGACCGCAGCTGCCCCGGCGCGTGGACAAGGTCTACGCGCCGGATCGTAGGGCACACTACGCACCAGCTTGGTAGGAGCTGTGAAGCTTCTCCGCAGATCAGCGCACCCGCCCTCGTCAGGACGCATCAGCGGCAACTGACGGGTACGTGCAAATTATTTGGGATGCCCCGGAATCGGAACACCGGGGCACTCTGGCTCGTTGTCATTACGTGAGCACGACACAGACACCACCTGTTCTCGCCGCAGAGCTGGCGCAGGCGTGGGCCGACATTCAGCGGTACCACCCCGAGCTGCCCGATCTTGCCGCGCCAGAGTCCCTGATCGGGGAGTCGTCGTCCGCGTGCGGTCACGAGCTCTCCTTCGAGCGACTGCTTCACGAGGCAGTCCATGGCATCGCCGCCGCACGCGGCATCCGCGACACCTCCCGCGCCGGTCGCTACCACAACCGCAGATTCCTCGCGATCGCCGAGGAGATGGGCCTGGACCACCCCGAGGAACCGCACCCCAGCAGCGGTTTCTCGTTGGTCACGCTCACCCCCGAGGCGAAGCGGCGCTACCGCCCGACCAGCGAGCGCCTCCAGCGCGCCCTCAAGGCCCACTCGGCGGCGACGGCGGACGACACGTCTCGCAGCTTCCGCGGCCCGGCCGCCCGCCACGGCTCCTCCGGCGGCGGAGTCCGGGTCAAGGCGGTCTGCGACTGCGGTCGCAACGTACGCGTCGTCCCGTCGGTACTGGCCCAGGCGCCGATCGTGTGCGGCGGCTGCGGGAAGCCGTTCAGAATCCCGGAGGTGGTCGGGGCGGCGGCCGGCTGAGGGCGCGGCTGTTCGTGGCAGCCGCATCCGGAAGCTCGTAGCCGGCGTGCGCAGGGCACCCGGAGCGCCGGGTGCCCGTCAGGCCTGCCCAGCTCCCGGCTCCCTTGGTCCTGAGCGGTCCGCAGGGTGTGGCACAATAGCTAGCTGTACTCGACAGCCGCACAGGAACCCTCTCGCCTCCGGCTGACGCGTCCATCGGGCACTCGGGTACCGCAACCCCACGCGGCCATCTCGCCGTGCCCAACCACGTCAAATCCAGGAGAACCCACTCCCGTGGCAGTCAAGATCAAGCTGAAGCGTCTGGGCAAGATCCGTTCGCCTCACTACCGCATCGTCGTCGCCGACTCCCGTACCCGTCGTGACGGTCGTGCGATCGAGGAGATCGGCCTGTACCACCCGGTGCAGAACCCCTCGCGCATGGAGGTCGACGCCGAGCGCGTGGCCTACTGGCTCTCCGTCGGCGCCCAGCCGACCGAGCCCGTGCTCGCCATCCTGAAGAAGACCGGCGACTGGCAGAAGTACAAGGGCGAGCCCGCCCCGCCGCCGCTGCTCCAGCCGGCCGAGAAGGCCGCACGTCCGCTGTTCGAGGCTCTCGGCGGCGACGACGCGGGCAAGGGTGAGGCGATCACCCCGAAGAAGAAGGCCGAGAAGAAGGACGAGGCTCCCGCTGAGTCCGCTTCGGCTGAGTCGACCGAGGCCTGAGCAGCATGCTCGAAGAGGCGCTTGAGCACCTCGTGAAGGGCATCGTCGACAACCCTGACGACGTGCAGGTCGCCTCGCGCAACCTGCGTCGTGGGCGTGTGCTGGAGGTCCGGGTCCACCCCGACGATCTCGGCAAGGTGATCGGCCGCAATGGCCGTACCGCGCGCGCCCTGCGTACCGTCGTGGGCGCCATCGGCGGCCGCGGTGTCCGTGTCGACCTCGTCGACGTGGACCACGTCCGCTGACGCTTTTCGCAACCGGCTCGGGCCGGGGAGGGCCACTGGGCCGTCCCCGGCCCGACGTCGTATGGCCGACGTCGGGCGGCCGGTCGTATGACAGGAGATCGAGCACAGTGCAGCTGGTAGTCGCACGGATCGGCCGCGCCCACGGCATCAAGGGCGAGGTCACCGTCGAGGTACGAACCGACGAGCCGGAACTCAGGCTCGCCCCTGGCGCCGTCCTGGCCACCGAGCCGGCCTCCGCCGGACCGCTGACCATCGAGACCGGCCGTGTCCACAGCGGTCGGCTCCTGCTGCGTTTCGAGGGCGTGCGCGACCGCACCGCCGCCGAGGCGCTGCGCAACATCCTCCTGATCGCCGACGTCGACCCGGAGGAACTGCCCGAGGAAGAGGACGAGTACTACGACCACCAGCTCATGGATCTGGACGTGGTCACGGCGGACGGCGTCGAGGTAGGCCGTATCACCGAGATCTCGCACCTGCCCTCCCAGGACCTGTTCATCGTCGAGCGGCCCGACGGCAGCGAGGTGATGATCCCGTTCGTCGAGCAGATCGTCACCGAGATCGACCTCGAGGAGCAGCGCGCGGTCATCGAACCGCCGCCCGGCCTGATCGACGACCAGGCGGAAATCGTGTCCTCTCGAGAAGAAGAGGCGTAATGCGGCTCGATGTCGTCACGATCTTCCCCGAGTACCTGGAACCGCTGAACGTCTCCCTCGTCGGCAAGGCACGCGCGCGTGGACAGCTGAAGGTGGGTGTCCACGATCTGCGCTCGTGGACGTACGACCGGCACAACACGGTCGACGACACTCCGTACGGCGGCGGTCCGGGCATGGTCATGAAGACGGAGCCCTGGGGCGACGCGCTGGACTCCGTCCTGGCGGACGGCTACGAGACGGGCTCCCACCGGCCCGCCCTCATCGTTCCCACGCCCAGCGGCCGCCCCTTCACCCAGGAACTCGCCGTGGAACTCTCCGAGCGGCCCTGGCTGGTCTTCGCGCCCGCCCGCTACGAGGGCATCGACCGCCGTGTCATCGACGAGTACGCGACCCGGATGCCCGTCTACGAGGTCTCCATCGGCGACTACGTCCTCGCCGGCGGCGAGGCGGCCGTACTCGTCGTCACGGAGGCCGTGGCGCGGCTGCTGCCCGGTGTCCTGGGCAACGCCGAGTCCCACCGGGACGACTCCTTCGCGCCGGGAGTCATGGCCAACCTCCTGGAGGGGCCCGTCTACACCAAGCCGCCCCAGTGGCGCGGCCACGGGATCCCGGACGTGCTGCTCAGCGGGCACCACGGCAGGATCGCCCGCTGGCGCCGCGACGAGGCGCTGAAGCGTACGACGGCCAACCGGCCCGACCTCATCGAGCGCTGCGACCCCAAGGTCTTCGACAAGAAGGACCGTGAGATGCTCTTCATTCTGGGCTGGGCGCCGGACCCGGCGGGGGAGCCGTACGGCCGATTTTGGCGCAGGCCACAGGGCGTGGAAGAATAGGCCGCTGCTGTGTGCCGTCCGGCGTGCGCCCCTGCCACGGGGGGACACGACGCCCGCCCCGACAAGCACGGCTCTCACCCAGAACACCTAGTTTCCGTTGATGACCTGTGGCATCAGCGAGGAAAGCAGACGAAATGTCTCACCTGCTCGACTCCGTCGACTCCGCGTCGCTGCGCAGCGACATCCCGGCCTTCCGCCCGGGTGACACTGTCAACGTCCACGTCCGCGTCATCGAGGGCAACCGCTCGCGTGTGCAGCAGTTCAAGGGCGTGGTGATCCGTCGCCAGGGCGCCGGTGTCCGCGAGTCCTTCACGGTCCGCAAGGTCTCGTTCTCCGTCGGCGTCGAGCGCACCTTCCCGGTGCACACCCCGATCGTCGAGAAGATCGAGCTCGTCACCCGTGGTGACGTGCGTCGCGCCAAGCTGTACTACCTGCGCGAGCTGCGCGGCAAGGCCGCGAAGATCAAGGAGAAGCGCGAGAGCTGAGCGCTTTCCGGACGTCACAGCGGGGCCGGATAGCATCTGGCCCCGATGGACACCGAAGCACAGCCGACGGAGCGCGACCGCTCCTCCCGCCCTTCCGATGCCGAGGAGATCTCGGACACGGGGGGACCGGAGGGACGGTCGCGTTTCGCGTTGGTGTCGTGGGCCGCCGAATGGCTACCCGGCGGACGGATCACGCTGAGCCTGCTGTTCTGCTTGCTGTTTCTGCTGCTGCTCGGCAACTTCGTGTTGCAGCCGTTCCAGATTCCCAGCGGATCGATGGAGCGCGGATTGAGGATCGGGGACCGCGTTCTCGTAAATAAGTTGGCGTACCGTTTCGGTGCCGATCCGCGCCGCGGTGACGTGGTCGTGTTCGACGGAACGGGCTACTTCGGGGACGCCGACTACATCAAGCGCGTTGTCGGTGTGGGGGGAGACCACGTGGTCTGCTGTGACAAGGAGGGGAGGATCGAGGTGAACGGCCGGTCGGTCGACGAGTCGACGTTCCTGTACCCCGGCGACAGCCCGTCCACGGTTCCCTTCGACGTCCTCGTGCCCGCGGGCACCCTGTTCGTCCTCGGTGACCACCGGGGCGATTCCAGTGACTCCCGCGACCATCTGGGCTCCCCGGGCGGTGGCATGATTCCCGTCGGCGACGTCATCGGCCGGGCCGACTGGATCGTCTGGCCCGTCGGCCACTTCACCCGCCTGGACCGTCCCGGCGCCTACGCGCGCGTGCCCGCCGCGGAGGCGACCGAGCCGAGAAGAGCGGCGGGGGTCCATGGGTAACCGGGGCAAGCCGCGCGGTGTGGCCGGCAGCGCGGCCGACAATCTGCTGCCCACGGGGGCCCGGCGCGCTGCCGCGGGTCCGGCCGGTGGGCGCACCCGTGCCGAGCGGCGCAAGCTCCAGCGCAAGGTCAAGCGGCGCCGACGGCGCGGCGCGATCAAGGAGATACCGCTCCTCGTCGGCGTCGCGGTACTCATAGCTCTCGTTCTGAAGACCTTTCTCGTCCAGGCGTTCGTGATCCCGTCCGGCTCCATGGAGCAGACGATCCAGATCGGCGACCGGGTCCTGGTCGACAAGTTCACCCCGTGGTTCGGCTCGAAGCCGCAGCGCGGGGACGTCGTCGTCTTCAAGGACCCCGGCGGCTGGCTCCAGGACGAGCAGACCACCACGAAGAAGGACGACCCCATCGTGGTCAAGCAGGTCAAGGAGGGGCTCACCTTCATCGGCCTGCTGCCGTCCGACGACGACAAGGACCTCATCAAGCGGGTCGTCGGCGTCGGCGGCGACCGGGTCAAGTGCTGTGACACGCAAGGGCGAGTCACCGTCAACGGCGTTCCCCTGAACGAGGACTATCTGTATCCCGGAAACGCCCCGTCCGCGACGAAATTCGACATCACCGTCCCGAAGGGGCGGTTGTGGGTGATGGGCGACCACCGGGACAACTCCGCGGATTCCCGCGCCCATCAGGACACCGACTACGGCGGCACGGTCTCCGAGAATTCCGTGGTGGGGCGGGCCATGGTCATCGCCTGGCCCTTCGGCCACTGGAGCTCGCTGAAGGAGCCGAAAACCTACGCTTCCGTGTCCGACTCGGCACCCGGGGCGACCGCGGCTGCTCCGCCGTCGCTTAGTGTTGCTTCCGACGGTCCGAACGGAACGAGCCAACTCCCGACCCCTGCGGAACTCCCGCTCGTTATGGGAGTGGTGGGCCTGCGCCGCAGATGGGGCAGGCAGCGGCACAGAGTAAGGAGTTGGCGTGGGGGATGTGGCGGTTGGCGCACGGTCCGGACACGACGGCGAGGAGCACCGCGGACACCCCGTGGGAGCTGCCGTCCCGGCCGCGGACAGCGCCGTGACCTCCGGGAGTGACTCCGGAGCAAGCGAGGGCGGCACAGTGACCGGCGAGGAGCCCAGGACAGACGGACCTGACGGACCCGACGACCAGGGACCGGGCGGCTCGGCGCCGCAGCCGAAGAAGCCGCGCTCCTTCTGGAAGGAGCTGCCCATCCTGATCGGCATCGCGCTCGTGCTCGCGCTGCTGATCAAGACGTTCCTGGTGCAGGCGTTCTCGATCCCCTCGGACTCGATGCAGAACACCCTCCAGCAGGGCGACCGGGTTCTCGTCGACAAGCTCACGCCCTGGTTCGGTTCCGAGCCCGAGCGCGGCGAGGTCGTCGTCTTCCACGACCCGGACAACTGGCTCGCGGGCGAGCCGACGGCCGACCCGAACGCGGTGCAGACGTTCCTCAGCTGGATCGGCCTGATGCCGTCCGCCGAGGAGAAGGACCTCATCAAGCGGGTCATCGGCGTCGGCGGCGACACCGTCTCCTGCAAGGGCACCGGCCCGCTGAAGGTCAACGGCAAGGCGCTGAACGAGCCGTACGTCTACCCCGGCAACACCCCGTGCAGCGTCGACGACCAGGGCGGCCAGTTCACGGTGAAGGTCCCCAAGGGCTCCATCTGGGTGATGGGCGACCACCGGCAGAACTCGCGCGACTCGCGCTACAACCAGTCCGACGAGCACAAGGGCATGGTCCCGGTGAACGACGTCGTCGGCCGCGCCGTCGTCAAGGCCTGGCCGATCAACCGCTGGGACACCCTGCCGATCCCGGACACCTTCGACCAGCCCGGCCTGAACGATCAGTCGTCGGCGTCCGCCGCCCTGACGGTAGCGCCGAACGGGCTCGCGCTCGTCGGTGTCGTGCCGATCGCGCTGTGGCGTCGCAGGAGGATCGCCCCCGTCGAGACCCGCTGAGCGGAGTCTCGGCCGCCCGGCGCGTGCGCGACTTTCCCCTCGTACCGTCAAGGCTCGTTAAACCCTCGTGCCGCTGGTGACCTTGGCCGGGCGGGAAGGGCTGACCGGGTCGGGTCCGCCGGGTAGGGTGCGGATCCATGGGTGGCGAGAGCATGACGCGTACGGCCCCGCGCAGCGGTGGCGCAGGCACAGGCCCGGTGGGCAGCCGGACCGGACAGCGACTGTCCGGGCTGGCCGTCGCACTGGGCATTGTGCTGTTCCTCGGAGGATTCGGCTGGGGAGCGGTGACCTACCGGCCGTACACCGTGCCGACCAGCTCGATGACGCCCACGATCGACGCAGGTGACCGGGTCCTGGCGGAACGCGTGGACGGCGACGAGGTGCGCCGCGGTGATGTCGTCGTCTTCAAGGACACCGCCTGGGTGACCAACGCCCCCGTGGTCAAGCGTGTGGTCGCCGTCGGCGGCGACACGGTCGCCTGCTGCACCGACGGCAAGCTGACGGTCAACGGCAAGCAGATCGAGGAACCGTATCTGCCCAAGGGCAGCGTGGCCGAGATCACCGATTTCCCGACCGTGACGGTGCCGAAGGGCCGGCTCTTCCTGCTCGGTGACGAGCGCGAGGGCTCCCTGGACTCCACGGCCCACATCACGGACGCGGCCGGCGGTACGGTGGCGATCGGCGCGGTGACGGCCCGCGTGGATGCCGTCGTCTGGCCCATGGACGGCATGCTGAAGCGGCCGACCGGTTTCGAGACGCTCGGCGCGCTCTCCTCGCCGGGCCCGCTCCGTACGATCGGGGTGCTGATCGTCGCCGGCGGGGTGCTCGTCCTCGGCGGTGGGGCGTACGGTCCGATCGCCAAACGGAGGGGCGGCAGGCGGACGGAGCCCGCGGGTGCCCACTGAGGCGACGGACGCCGGCCCGGACGCGTATGGCGGCGGGCTGCGCAGGGTCGCCCGGGTGGTGCTGCTCGACCCGCGTGATCGCATCCTCCTGCTGCACGGCCACGAGCCGGACGATCCGGCCGACGACTGGTGGTTCACGCCCGGCGGCGGCCTGGAGGGCGACGAGACACGTGAGGACGCCGCGCTGAGGGAACTCGCGGAGGAGACCGGTATCACCGAGGTCGAGCTCGGCCCGGTGCTGTGGCGGCGGAGGTGCTCGTTCCCGTTCGCGGGCCGCCGCTGGGACCAGGACGAGTGGTACTACCTGGCCCGGACCAGCCGTACGATCCGGACGCAGCTCGAGGCCATGGGCCTGACCGACCTGGAGCGGCGCAGTGTCGCCGGAGCGCGCTGGTGGACGTGTCAGGAACTGACCCGGTCACATGAGACGGTGTATCCGACCAGACTCGCCGAGCTGCTGCGCAGGCTGCTCGACGAAGGTCCCCCGGCCGGGCCCGTGACCCTTGACACCGAAATCGTCTAGGGGCTCGCGGGACTGGCGCACAATGGTGGGATCGCACGGCTGAAGGGGAACATGCCATGAGCGCCGAGGACCTCGAAAAGTACGAGACCGAGATGGAGCTGAAGCTCTACCGGGAGTACCGCGATGTCGTCGGTCTGTTCAAATATGTGATCGAGACCGAACGGCGCTTCTACCTCACCAATGACTACGAGATGCAGGTGCACTCGGTCCAGGGTGAGGTGTTCTTCGAGGTATCCATGGCAGATGCCTGGGTGTGGGACATGTACCGGCCGGCTCGCTTCGTGAAGCAGGTCCGGGTTCTCACGTTCAAGGACGTGAACATTGAGGAGCTCAACAAGAACGACCTGGAGCTGCCGAGTGGGTGACGGAGATATCCACAACCGCTGAGTAGTCCACCAAGATCCACTTCTTGGGGTCGGATGCGTGACGGTTGGCGCCGGAGGTGGTGCCGACATGAACGCACGAAGCGCACTCGGCAAGTACGGCGAGACCCTGGCCGCGCGGCGGCTGGTCGAGGCCGGGATGACGGTCCTGGAGCGCAATTGGCGCTGTGGCAGGACGGGTGAGATCGACATCGTCGCCAGCGAAGGCGACGTCCTGGTCGTCTGCGAGGTGAAGACCCGCAGGGCGGGGGCGTTCGGGCATCCCATGGCCGCGGTGACCCCGGAGAAGGCCGAGCGCCTGCGCGGCCTCGCCGAACGCTGGATCCACGCCCACGGAGGCGCACCGCCGGGAGGCGTTCGCATCGACCTGGTGGGTGTCGTCCTGCCCGCGCGTGGCGCGCCCGTCGTCGAGCATGTGCGGGGGGTGGCCTGAGATGGGGTTCGCACGTACGTGCGCGGTGGCGCTCGTGGGCGTCGAGGGCGTGGTGGTCGAGGTCCAGGCCGACCTCGAACCGGGGGTCGCGGCGTTCACGCTGGTGGGGCTGCCGGACAAGAGCCTGACGGAGAGCCGGGACCGGGTGCGGGCGGCGGTGGTGAATTCCGGCGCGGAGTGGCCGCAGAAAAAGCTGACGGTGGGGCTCAGTCCGGCGTCGGTGCCCAAGGCGGGCAGCGGCTTCGACCTGGCCGTCGCCTGCGCGGTCCTCGGCGCGGCCGAGCGGATCGATCCCCGGGTGCTCGCCGACATCGTGATGATCGGGGAGCTGGGCCTCGACGGTCGGGTACGGCCCGTTCGGGGCATCCTCCCGGCGGTGCTGGCAGCGGCGGACGCCGGCTACGAACAGGTCGTCGTACCCGAGTGCGCCGCCGCCGAGGCCGCCTTGGTCCCGGGGGTGTCCGTACTGGGCGTGCGCAGTCTGCGCCAGCTGATCGCGGTCCTCGCGGACGAGCCCGTGCCCGAGGAGGAGCCGGACGAGGTGGGCCGCCCCGACCCGCTGCTCGCCGGACTGCGGGTGCCGGGTACGGGCGCTGCCACGGGGATGCACAGTCTGGGCGCCGCCCAACTCGACCAGGGCCGAGATCTGGCCGACGTCGTGGGCCAGATCTCGGCGCGCACGGCCGTGGAGGTCGCCGCGGCGGGCGGGCACCACTTGTTCCTTGAGGGACCGCCGGGCGCCGGCAAAACGATGTTGGCCGAGCGTCTGCCCGCCATCCTGCCCCGGCTCGGTCGGCAGGAGTCGCTGGAGGTCACCGCCGTGCACTCGGTGGCGGGCCTGCTGCCTCCGGGCAAGCCCCTGATCGACATCGCGCCCTACTGCGCCCCGCACCACTCGGCGACGATGCAGGCGCTGGTCGGGGGCGGCCCCGGCATCGCACGGCCCGGGGCGGTCTCGCTCTCGCATCGAGGCATTCTGTTTCTGGATGAAACGCCGGAATTCAACAGCCAGGCCCTGGACGCCCTCCGGCAGCCCCTGGAGGCGGGGCACGTCGTGATCGCGCGCAGTGCGGGCGTCGTGCGTTTCCCGGCGAAGTTCCAGATGGTGCTCGCGGCCAACCCCTGCCCGTGCGGTCGCTTCTCCCAGACGGACGACCTGTGCGAGTGTCCGCCCTCCTCGATCCGGCGCTACCAGGCCCGGCTGTCCGGCCCGCTGCTCGACCGGGTGGACCTCCGGGTGGAGGTGGACCGCGTCACCCGCGCCCAGCTGACCGAGCGCGGCGCCCGCGGCGAGTCCACGGCGACGGTGGCCGACCGGGTCCGGGCGGCCAGGGAACGAGCGGCGGCCCGCCTGTCCGGCACCCCCTGGCGCACCAACAGCGAAGTCCCAGGACGTGAGCTGCGCAGCAGCTGGCATGCGGTGTCCGGCGCCATGAACGAAGCGGAGCGGAGCCTGGAGCGGGGCGTACTGACCGCTCGCGGACTCGACCGTGTGCTGCGGGTGGCCTGGACCGTCGCGGACCTCGTGGGCCACGACCGCCCCGACGCGACGGACGTCGCCCTGGCGCTGCAACTGCGCACCGGAGTGCCACGAGGCGTGCCCATGGCCATCGGGGCGCTGACGTGAACGCCGGCGATGATGCCCATGGCCATCGGAGCGCTGACATGAACGCCGGCGACGATCCGGACGGCGAACTGCTCGCCCGGGTCTTCCTCACCCGTGTCATCGAGCCAGGCGACGAGGTCGCCGGGCGGTGGGTGCGGGAGTGCGGCGCGCGTGCGGTGGTGCGGCGGTTGCGGGAGGGCGGGGAGCCGATGCCGGGGGTGAGCGGCAAGCGGTGGGCGGGGTTGCTGGCCCGGGCCGGGCAGGCCGAGCCCGGCCGGGACCTCGCCCTCGCGCGGGAGGCCGGTGTGCGGTTCGTGGGCCCCGGGGACGTCGAGTGGCCCAGGCAGCTCGACGACCTGGGGGACGCGCGCCCCCTCGGGCTGTGGGTGCGCGGCCGGCCCAGCCTGCGGATGTGGGCGCTCAGGTCGGTGGCGATCGTGGGCGCCCGCGCCTGCACCGAGTACGGCGCCCATATGGCGGCCACCCTCGCCGCGGGTCTCGCCGAGCGTGGCTGGGTCGTGGTGTCCGGCGGGGCCTACGGGGTCGACGGTGCCGCCCACCGCGGCGCCCTGGGCTCCGGCGGCGCCACCGTCGCCGTCCTCGCCTGCGGCGTCGACCGGCCCTACCCGCGCGGACACACACAGCTGATCACCAGGATCGCGGAACAGGGGCTGGTGATCGGGGAGTTGCCGCCCGGTGATCATCCGACACCCAGCAGATTCGTGCAGCGGAACCGGGTGATCGCCGCGCTCACCCGGGGCACCGTGGTCGTCGAGGCCGCCTATCGGAGCGGTTCGCTGGTCACGGCGCGGGCGGCACAGCGGCTGGGCCGCCACGCCATGGGCGTGCCCGGGCCGGCCACCAGCGGCCTCTCGGCGGGCGTGCACGAGTTCCTGCGCGGGGACGCCGTGCTGGTCACGGATGCCGCGGAAGTCGTCGAGCTGGTCGGCGACATGGGCGAGCTGGCCCCGGACCGGCGCGGGCCTGTGCTGCCCCGCGATCTGCTGGACGCGTCGGCCCGGCGGGTCCTGGCCGCGCTGCCCGGCCGCCGCGCGGCGAGTCCGGACGAGATCGCGCGCGGTGCGCAGACGAGCCAGGACGACGCGATCGCGAGACTGTACGAACTCCGAGCACTTGGTTACGTCGAACGACACAGCGACGGCTGGAAGTTGACACGCCAGGCGATGATCTCCGTACAAGGTGGTCGGCATGGCTGTTGACGGAGCGTGTTCGGCCGTCCGGGGGAACGCTGACGCCCTTGGAAATCCCCGCAGTTGGCGTGGTTCCATGATCACGCAGAGCGACGCTCATGACACGGGGGAGCGTCCAGCGGAACGTATCTGCGTACGGTCCGCGGCACGCCCCTCGCGCACCGCGACACTTCAGTCACGCTACGCTCACGAGGATTCCGACGCAGACAGGCAACTCGGCATCAGACCGACAGCTCGCTCAGGCGGCACCACTTCACAGCAGAACGGCACAAGGCGACGAATGCCCCAGCACACCTCCGGGTCCGACCGGGCGGCGATCCCTCCAGCCGCCCGCGAGGGTGGCAGCGTGCGGCCGCCCGCTCCCTCGACGCTCGACGAGCTGTGGCGGTCGTACAAGGCGACGGGAGACGAGCGGCTGCGTGAGCAGCTGATCCTGCACTACTCGCCGCTCGTGAAGTACGTGGCGGGGCGGGTGAGTGTGGGCCTGCCGCCCAATGTGGAGCAGGCGGACTTCGTCTCCTCGGGTGTCTTCGGGCTCATCGACGCGATCGAGAAGTTCGACATCGACCGGGAGATCAAGTTCGAGACGTACGCGATCACCCGGATCCGGGGCGCGATGATCGACGAGTTGCGGGCGCTGGACTGGATTCCGCGGTCGGTGCGGCAGAAGGCGCGGAACGTCGAGCGGGCGTACGCGACGCTGGAGGCGCGGCTCAGGCGTACCCCTTCGGAGGGGGAGGTGGCCGCCGAGATGGGGATCGCCATCGACGACCTCCACGCGGTGTTCAGCCAGTTGTCGCTGGCGAACGTGGTGGCCCTGGAGGAGTTGCTGCATGTCGGCGGCGAGGGCGGTGACCGGCTGAGCCTCATGGACACGCTGGAGGACACCGCCGCGGACAATCCCGTCGAGGTGGCCGAGGACCGGGAGCTGCGGCGGTATCTGGCGCGGGCGATCAACACGCTGCCCGAGCGGGAGAAGACCGTGGTGACGCTGTACTACTACGAGGGGCTCACGCTCGCTGAGATCGGGAACGTGCTGGGGGTGACCGAGAGCCGGGTGAGCCAGATCCACACCAAGTCCGTGCTCCAGCTGCGGGCGAAGTTGGCGAGTTTCGGTCGGTGACCTGGCCGGATCGGCATGGGTCGGGTGTCGGCGGGGATGTCGGTCGGGTGGGGTGACTCCCCACGGGGGTGGTCCGTCCGTAAAGTGGTTGATGTGCCAAGGATTCGAGCGGCCTCCGTGGCCGAGCACCGGTCGATGCAGCGAGCCGCCCTGCTGGACGCGGCTCGTTCCCTGCTGTCCGAGGGCGGGACGGAGGCGCTGACCTTCCCCGCTCTCGCCGAGCGGACAGGGCTTGCCCGGTCGTCCGTGTACGAGTACTTCCGGTCGCGGGCCGCCGTGGTCGAGGAGCTGTGCGCGGTCGACTTTCCCCTCTGGGCCGCGGAGGTTGCGGCGGCGATGGAGCAGGCGGGAACGCCCGAGGGCAAGGTCGAGGCGTATGTGCGGCAGCAGTTGGCGCTGGTCGGGGACCGTCGGCACCGTGCGGTGGTCGCGATCTCGGCGAGCGAGCTCGATGCGGGGGCTCGGGAGAAGATCCGGGCCGCGCACGGCGGGCTCGTGGCGATGATCGTCGAGGCGCTGGCGGAGATGGGGCACGAGCAGCCACGGATGGCGGCGATGCTGCTTCAGGGGGTTGTGGACGCGGCCGTACGGAGGATCGAGCTAGGGGCGGCGGAGGAGTCTTCGGTGATCACGGAGGCGGCGGTTGGTATGGCTTTGCGGGGGGTTGGCGGCTGATGACGGGTGAGGCTGGGGTGGGTCTCCGGTGCCTGTGAAGGCAGCGGCGGTCCTGGTGCCGGCAGCGGCGGTGGGGGCCTGCGGGTCTCGGCGGGTGAGGCTGCGGGTGGGTCTCCGGTGTCTGTGAGGGCAGTGGTGCTCCGAGTGCTGGCAGCGGGTCTGTGGGGTCTCGGTGGCTGATGTCGAGTGGGGTCATGGGGGTGGTGGGTCTGAGGTGTCTAGGTGGGCAGTGGTACTCCGAGTACCGGCAGCAGTCGTGAAGGTCCCCGGTGCAATAGCCATGGCGGCAGCAGAGACAGGGGGTCCAGGTAGGCGTCGTCTCTCAGCAGGCCCCAGTGGACGCATGTCACCGTGCAGTGGGAGCCCGTCGGTTCCACGGTGCCCACTACTTGGCCCGCCGCCACCTCCTCGCCCTTCTGCACGGAGGCCCGCACCGGTTCGTACGTCGTCCGCAGGGGTGTGGCACCCGTGCCTGTGAGCTCCACTGAGACGACCCCCCTTCCCGCCACCCGCCCCGCGAAGGACACCCGGCCCGCCGCCACCGCCCGTACCGGTGTCCCGGCAGCGGCCGCCAGGTCCACGCCCCGGTGGCCGCGGCCGTACACCGTCGCCGGAGGCTCCCATCCCCGCAGCACCGCCGGACGGGTACCGACGGGCCAGGAGCTGCCGATGGCCGGTACCGGCGCGTCCGTGCCCGCCGGCGCCAGCGCGATCGGCTCGCCGTTCGGCCGGACCGCGTAGGTCAGCAGCGCCACCGCCAGCACCAACCCCGGCCACATCCGTGCATATCGCTTCGCTCGCATGCGAGAACCGTCCCGCATCCGGTGCGATCACGGCCGGGACCTGTGGACAACTCCCCGGTTGTGGACAGCGGCGTCACCCGCTGCCTCGCGGGTCCCGTACACTTCTTTTGGCGATCCGGGTCACCGGGTCGACTTCGCACGCCCCGACACGAGGCCGGTTCACCGGCCCGTGTCAGCGCCTCTCGGTCCTTTGCGGCAAGGCGCACGTGGGCGTCAGGCGCGGGCGCCGTCCGGCACCCGCGGCACAACCGAGAACACCGAGGAGAACGGCCATGGCCGTCGTCACGATGCGGGAGCTGCTGGAAAGCGGCGTCCACTTCGGTCACCAGACCCGTCGTTGGAACCCGAAGATGAAGCGCTTCATCTTCACGGAGCGCAACGGCATCTACATCATCGACCTGCTCCAGTCGCTGTCGTACATCGACCGCGCCTACGAGTTCGTCAAGGAGACCGTCGCCCACGGCGGCACGGTCATGTTCGTCGGCACGAAGAAGCAGGCGCAGGAGGCCATCGCCGAGCAGGCCACCCGCGTCGGCATGCCCTACGTCAACCAGCGCTGGCTGGGCGGCATGCTCACCAACTTCTCGACCGTCTACAAGCGTCTGCAGCGCCTCAAGGAGCTCGAGCAGATCGACTTCGAGGACGTCGCCGCGTCCGGTCTGACCAAGAAGGAGCTTCTCGTGCTCTCGCGCGAGAAGGCCAAGCTGGAGAAGACCCTCGGCGGTATCCGCGAGATGTCCAAGGTGCCCAGCGCCGTCTGGATCGTGGACACCAAGAAGGAGCACATCGCGGTCGGTGAGGCCCGGAAGCTCAACATTCCGGTCGTCGCCATCCTCGACACCAACTGCGACCCCGACGAGGTCGACTACAAGATCCCGGGCAACGACGACGCGATCCGCTCCGTCACGCTGCTCACCCGTGTGATCGCCGACGCGGTCGCCGAGGGCCTCATCTCCCGTTCCGGTGTCGCCACCGAGGGCAAGGGCGACAAGGCCGCGGGCGAACCGCTGGCCGCGTGGGAGCGCGACCTGCTCGAGGGCGAGAAGAAGGCGGACTCCGAGGAGGCCGCTGAGGCTCCGGCCGCAGCCGAGGCCGAGAAGCCGGCCGAGGCCGCTGTCGAGGCCCCTGCCGCTGAGGCTCCGGCCGCCGAGGCCCCCGCTGCCGCTGAAGCGCCCGCCGAGGCTCCCGCTGCTGCCGAGGCTCCCGCCGCTGAGGCTCCGGCCGCGGACGCCGAGCAGGCCTGACCCCTTACCCCTTCGGGTCGCGAACGGCGGGGGCCCACCAAGCCCCCGCCGTTCAGCCCGTAGATCTTCAGACTTCGAAAGAGATTCCAGGAATCATGGCGAACTACACCGCCGCCGACGTCAAGAAGCTCCGCGAGCTCACCGGCGCCGGCATGATGGACTGCAAGAAGGCGCTGGACGAGGCCGATGGCAACGTCGAAAAGGCTGTCGAAGCGCTCCGTATCAAGGGCCAGAAGGGCGTCGCCAAGCGCGAGGGCCGCTCCGCCGAGAACGGCGCTGTGGTCTCCGTCATCGCCGACGACAACTCCTCCGGTGTCCTCGTCGAGCTGAAGTGCGAGACGGACTTCGTCGCCAAGGGTGACAAGTTCCAGGCTGTCGCGGGCGCGATCGCCGAGCACGTCGCCAAGACCTCCCCGGCCGACCTGGAGGCCCTGCTCGCCTCCGAGATCGAGGCCGGCAAGACCGTCCAGGCGTTCGTGGACGAGGCCAACGCCACCCTGGGCGAGAAGATCGTCCTGGATCGCTTCGCGGTGTTCTCGGACGGCTACGTGACGGCGTACATGCACCGCACGATGCCTGACCTGCCGCCGCAGATCGGTGTCCTCGTCGAGCTCGACAAGCCCAACGCCGAGATCGCCAAGGGCGTCGCGCAGCACATCGCCGCCTTCGCGCCGAAGTACCTCTCCAAGGAGGACGTGCCGGCCGAGATCGTCGAGGCCGAGCGCCGTGTCGCCGAGGAGACCACGCGCGCCGAGGGCAAGCCCGAGGCCGCCCTGCCGAAGATCGTCGAGGGGCGCGTCAACGGCTTCTTCAAGGACGCCACGCTGCTCGGCCAGCCGTACGCGCTGGACAACAAGAAGTCGGTCCAGAAGGTTCTGGACGAGGCCGGTGTGACCCTGAAGCGCTTCACGCGCATCAAGGTCGGCATCTGAGTCCGTACCGCGATCGACGCGCGATCCCCGGCGGATTCCCGCTAGGGTCGACAGCAGTCGTCCGTTTCGTCGGCGGATGCCGCCACGCACACGCGCGTAGCGGACGACAGCAGATCTGACGAGGAGGCCATTGCCGCGCATGGGATGCGAACGACACCCCATCGGCAGTGGCCTTCTTCGCATGTGCACCACGTGAAAGAGGCGGGATCCATGACCACCAAGGCCCAGAAGAGCGACGACGGCAAAGTACGCGGACGGTTTCTGCTGAAGCTGTCGGGAGAGGCCTTCGCCGGTGGCGGGGGCCTGGGTGTCGACCCCGACGTGGTGCACAAGATGGCCCGCGAGATCGCGGCCGTTGTGCGCGACGGCGCGGAGATCGCCGTTGTCATCGGTGGCGGCAACTTCTTCCGCGGTGCCGAGCTCCAGCAGCGCGGCATGGACCGGGCCCGCTCGGACTACATGGGCATGCTCGGCACGGTCATGAACTGCCTCGCCCTCCAGGACTTCCTGGAGAAGGAGGGCATCCAGTCCCGGGTGCAGACCGCCATCACCATGGGACAGGTCGCCGAGCCGTACATCCCGCTGCGCGCCGTGCGCCACCTGGAGAAGGGCCGCGTGGTCATCTTCGGCGCCGGTATGGGCATGCCGTACTTCTCCACCGACACCACCGCCGCGCAGCGCGCCCTGGAGATCGACGCCGAGGCGCTGCTGATGGGCAAGAACGGCGTCGACGGGGTCTACGACTCCGACCCGAAGACCAACCCGGACGCCGTCAAGTTCGACTCCCTGAGCTACGGCGAGGTCATCACGCGCGACCTGAAGGTCGCCGACGCCACCGCCGTCACGCTGTGCCGTGACAACAAGCTCCCGATCCTGGTCTTCGAGCTTCTGGCAGAGGGCAATATCGCGCGCGCCGTGAAGGGTGAGAAGATCGGCACGCTTGTGGGTGAGCAAGGCAGCCAGGGCTGATGAGCCTGACCGGGGGATGGACAATGTCCTGCCGGTCGGGAAACGTGCAGAAAGAAGACGCGACGCAGCCGGCCGCCGCCCCCACCAAGGAACCGCAGCCGGGCCTACTCAAGACACGCAGGAGCAAGTGGTGATCGAAGAGACCCTCCTCGAAGCCGAGGAGAAGATGGAGAAGGCCGTCGTGGTCGCCAAGGAGGACTTCGCCGCGATCCGCACCGGCCGTGCGCACCCGGCGATGTTCAACAAGATCGTGGCCGACTACTACGGCGCGCCGACGCCGATCAACCAGCTGGCTTCGTTCTCCGTGCCGGAGCCGCGCATGGCGGTCGTGACCCCGTTCGACAAGAGCGCGCTGCGCAACATCGAGCAGGCGATCCGCGACTCCGATCTGGGCGTCAACCCGAGCAACGACGGCAACATCATCCGAGTGGTGTTCCCCGAGCTGACCGAGGAGCGCCGCAGGGACTACATCAAGGTCGCCCGGAGCAAGGCCGAGGACTCCAAGATCTCGATCCGCGCCGTCCGCCGCAAGGCCAAGGACGCCATCGACAAGATGATCAAGGACGGCGAGGTCGGCGAGGACGAGGGCCGCCGCGCGGAGAAGGAGCTCGACGACACCACCGCGAAGTACGTCGCCCAGGTGGACGAACTCCTCAAGCACAAGGAAGCGGAGCTGCTCGAGGTCTGATGAACGACTCTTCCTGGAGGGCGCCGTCACAAGCCGGGTACTGGGGGCCGTCCGACCAGGGGCCTGTCCAGGGGGCTGCCCCGGCGGGTCCCACGTACGATGCGCATGACGCGCAGCACACTCGCCCCATGCCCATCGTGCCCGAGGTGCCCGCGCATGGCGGAGACCAGGATGACGACCGGGGGGCCGCTCGGGTGAGCGGCCCCTTGTTCCGCGACGAGACGCCGCAGACTCAGCCGTACGACACCCAGCGCACTCCGCCGCACGACCCGTACGCCCAGCACAACAACCCGCACAACTCGTACGACCCGCCGCAGGCCCCGTCCTACGGCCCTGACGACTTGCGGCAGGCGCAGCCGCCCTATCAGGCGCCGCCGCAGAATCCGGAGCCCATGTCCGACGCCTCGCAGCCGGCACCCGCGCCGCAGAAGAAGAGCGCGGGCCGGGACCTGAGTGCGGCCATAGGGGTCGGTGTCGGGCTCGGTGCGGTGATCGTCGTGTCGCTGTTCTTCGTCAAGGCCATGTTCATCGGCGTCATAGCGGTCGCCGTCGTGGTGGGCCTGTGGGAGCTGACCCGGCGGCTGGACGAGCGCAAGGGCATCAAGGCGCCGCTGGTGCCGCTGGCGCTCGGCGGTGCGGCGATGGTCGTGGCCGGTTATGTCCGGGGTGCCGAGGGCGCGTGGGTCGCCATGGCGCTCACCGCGTTGGCCGTGCTCGTCTGGCGCATGACGGAGCCGCCGGAGGGCTATCTCAGGGACGTCACGGCGGGTGTTTTCGCGGCCTTCTACGTCCCGTTCCTGGCCACGTTCGTCGCCATGATGCTCGCGGCCGACGACGGAGCGCGCCGTGTCCTGACGTTCCTGCTGCTGACCGTCGTCAGCGACACCGGCGCGTACGCCGTCGGCTGGCGCTTCGGCAAGCACAAGCTCGCTCCGCGCATCAGTCCCGGCAAGACCCGTGAGGGCCTGCTCGGAGCGGTCACCTTCGCGATGGTGGCGGGCGCGCTGTGCATGGAGTTCCTGATCGACGACGGCACCTGGTGGCAGGGGCTGCTGCTGGGCTTCGCGGTCGCGGCCACCGCCACGCTGGGCGACCTCGGCGAGTCGATGATCAAGCGGGACCTGGGCATCAAGGACATGGGCACGCTGCTGCCGGGGCACGGCGGCATCATGGATCGCTTGGACTCGTTGTTGCCGACGGCGCCGGTGGTGTGGTTGCTGTTTGTCGTCTTCGTGGGGTCTGGCTGAGTGGGGCACGGCGCCGCGCCGTGGTGGCGGCGAATCGATACAGCATGGGTCGATCGATACAGCATGGGTCGGCTGGATGCGTTGCCGCCGACGGGGCCGGTGGTGTGTGGCTGCTGAGTCGGTGAACGTTGTCGCGTCCGGCTGATTGATCTCGGTCTCGTCGTTTGGAGCCCCTGCCGAGGCGGGGGCTCCTTGCATCAGCGGGCGAAGGCGCGGGCGATGGCCTTGCGGGCGGCCGAGTGGGACGATTCCGGTGTAAGCCCCCAAAGGGGGCCAACCGGGCTCTCGAAGGGGGTCGCCCTGGAAGGAGGGCGCGATGTCCGCCATCCGAGAAGTGATCGACGTCGACCGCAGCCCCGACGAGGTTTACGCGTATGTCACGGACCCCTCTCACCTGACGGAATGGCAGCTGAGCGCGGTGCGCGCGGACCGGCTCGACGAGGGGCCGCTGCACACCGGCTCCCGGGTCCGGGTCACCCGGCGCATCGGCAGCCGCGAGAGGCTGATGACCGTGGAGTTCACCGAGCACACCCCGCCGCACAGCTGGGGGCTGCACGGTGTCGACGGTCCCGTCAGGCCGCGCGTCCACGGCGAGATCGAGCCGCTCGACGAGGGGCGGCGCTCCCGCGTGACGCTGGAGATCGACTTCGAAGGGCACGGCCTCGGCAAGGTCCTCGTCCCCCTCGTCGTCCGCCCGCAGCTCCGCAAGGAGCTGCCGCGCGACGAGCAGCTGCTCAAGGAGCGGCTGGAGCAGCGGACCGCTTAGTACTCCAGCGGTAGAACGCCTCACGAGCGGGGCGACCGGGTCCCGCTCATGGGGGCGCGTCCGGGGGAGGACGCGTCCGGGAGGCGCCGGAAGATCACCTCAGTCGAGGACCGCGGTGGCTTCGATCTCGACCAGGTGGTCGGGGACGTCCAGTGCCGCGACGCCTATCAGTGTGGCCGGCGGAACCGGGGTGACTCCCAGCTTCGCGGCGGCCCGGGCGATGCCCTCCAGGAGCGTGGGCATCTTGTCGGGGGTCCAGCCGACGACGTAGACGGTCAGCTTCGCCACGTCGTCGAAGGAGCCGCCGGCCTCGGCCAGGGCGGTGCCGATGTTGAGGTAGCACTGCTCGACCTGAGCGGCGAGGTCACCTTCGCCTACCGTGACCCCTTGGGCATCCCAGGCGACCTGTCCGGCGATGAAGACGAGCTTCGATCCGGATGCGATCGCCACCTGCCGGTAGACATCGATTTCGGGCAATCCGCTGGGGTTCACCAGGGTGAGGGCCATGCTGTCCGCCTCCTTGTCGTGAGCACTCGCTCTCTTGTGGTTACTCGGAAACCGTAGGAGAGTAAGCGCTGACGTGGAAGAACGCACTTTTCAGTGACTGGGGAACCTGATGGTGACCAAGCAGTACAGCGGCTCACCCGAGGACGCGGATCTGAGTCGCGCGGACTCCTTGGCACGGGAGATCTTCTCCGACGTCGCCAACAAGTGGGCGCTCCTGATCATCGAGACTCTCGGTGAACGCACGCTGCGCTTCAGTGAGTTGCGCAACGAGATCGAGGGCATCAGCCACAAGATGCTCACCCAGAACCTGCGCATGCTGGAGCGCAACGGCTTGGTCGAGCGCACCGTGCACCCCACGGTGCCGCCCCGGGTCGAGTACATCCTCACCGAGCCGGGCCAGGGCCTGCGCGCAACGGTCGATGGAATGTGCGACTGGACCCATACCTACCTCGGTCACATAGAGGCTGCCCGCCGCCGCTTCGAGGCCTGACGCCGACAGCACGCTCCTGCGTGGATGCACGGACAGGCTCGGCCCGCAGGGCACACCGAGCGATCTGCGACACTGGGAGGGTTATGCCTGCACCCGGAGAACTCACTTTCGTCGCCCCCCGCGGAGCCAAGAAGCCGCCGCGGCACCTTGCCGATCTCACCCCCGGTGAGCGCAAGGACACCGTCGCCGCGATCGGCGAGAAGCCGTTTCGCGCCAAGCAGCTGTCGCAGCACTACTTCGCGCGGTACGCGCATGATCCGGAGCAGTGGACCGACATCCCGGCCGGCTCGCGGCAGAAGCTTCAGGAGGCGCTGCTTCCCGAGCTGATGACCGTCGTGCGGCATCTGTCGACCGACGCGGACACCACACGCAAGACGCTGTGGCGGTTGTTCGACGGGACGCTCGTCGAGTCGGTGCTCATGCGCTACCCGGACCGGGTGACCATGTGCATCAGCTCCCAGGCGGGATGCGGGATGAACTGCCCGTTCTGTGCCACCGGCCAGGCGGGCCTGGACAGGAACCTGTCCACCGCCGAGATCGTGCACCAGATCGTGGACGGTATGCGGGCCCTGAGGGACGGCGAGATTCCCGGCGGTCCGGCGCGGCTGAGCAATATCGTCTTCATGGGCATGGGCGAGCCCCTCGCCAACTACAACCGGGTCGTCGGTGCCATCCGGCGGCTCACCGACCCCGAGCCCGACGGACTGGGGCTCTCGCAGCGCGGGATCACCGTCTCGACGGTCGGACTCGTCCCGGCGATCAACCGCTTCACCGACGAGGGCTTCAAGTGCCGGCTCGCCATCTCGCTGCACGCCCCCGACGACGAGCTGCGCGACACCCTCGTCCCCGTGAACACGCGGTGGAAGGTGCGCGAGGTCCTGGACGCGGGCTTCGCGTACACGGAGCGGTCCGGGCGCCGGCTGTCCATCGAGTACGCGCTGATCCGGGACATCAACGACCAGGCATGGCGGGGCGACCGGCTCGGGCGGCTGCTCAGGGGCAAGCCCGTGCACGTCAACCTGATCCCGCTGAACCCGACGCCGGGGTCGAAGTGGACCGCCTCCCGTCCCGAGGACGAGAAGGCGTTCGTCGAGGCCATCGCGGCCCATGGTGTGCCGGTCACGGTCCGGGACACCCGTGGACAGGAGATCGACGGGGCGTGCGGTCAGCTCGCCGCGACCGAGCGGTAGTGTGGCCCGCGTAAGTACATATTCATATTCCGACAGGGGAGCGCCACAGCGCTGAGAGTGCGGGACAGACCGCAGACCCTCTGAACCTTGCCCAGGTCATTCTGGGTAGGAAGTTCGGTCATCACTCAAGCTGTTGTGCCCTGCCCGGGAACCGTCTCAGGTCCCGGGCAGGGCAGCGTCTCTTCCTGGTCAGCCAGGAGGAAATCGGTGAGCACCACCAAGAAGCTCGCGGCCGTGGCCGTCGGCCTGGGCTGCGCTGTCACGCTGTCGGCGTGCGGATCGTCCGACAGCGGGAGCGGCGGCGGCTCCAAGACCGTGACCCTCGTCAGCCACGACTCGTGGGTCGTGTCGAAGAGCGTCCTCGCCGACTTCGAGAAGAAGTCCGGCTACAAGGTCAGGGTCCTCAAGGACGGCGACGCCGGGCAGGCAGTCAACAAGGCCATCCTCACCAAGGACAACCCGCAGGGCGACGTCTTCTTCGGCGTCGACAACACCCTGCTGTCACGGGCGCTCGACAACGGGCTGTTCCAGTCGTACGAGGCGAAGGGCTCCGACCAGGTCGAGCCGGAGTACCGCGTCGACGAGGACAAGCACCGGGTCACGCCCATCGACACCGGCGACATCTGCGTCAACTACGACAAGGCGTACTTCAGCAAGCACAAGCTGACCCCGCCGGCCTCCTTCGACGACCTGGTCAAGCCCGCGTACAAGAACCTCCTCGTCACCGAGAACGCCTCCACCTCCTCGCCCGGGCTCGGCTTCCTGCTCGGCACCGCGGCCAAGTACGGCGGCGACGGATGGTCGGACTACTGGACAAAGCTCAAGGCCAACGGCGTGAAGGTCGTCGACGGCTGGGAGCAGGCCTACAACGAGGAGTTCTCCGGCTCCTCCGCCGGCAAGAAGGCGGGCGCCGACCGGCCGCTCGTCGTCTCCTACGCCTCCTCGCCGCCCGCCGAGGTGATCTACGCCGACCCGAAGCCGACGACCGCGCCGACGGGCGTCGCCGCCGGCACCTGCTTCCGCCAGGTCGAGTACGCGGGCCTGCTGAGCAACGCCGCCAACGCCAAGGGCGGCAAGGAGTTCCTCGACTTCCTGCTCACCAAGGAGTTCCAGGAGGACATGCCGCTCAACATGTTCGTCTACCCGGTGCGGGAGGGCGCCCAGGTGCCGGCCGAGTTCGCGAAGTACGGGCCGCAGGCCAAGGATCCCGAGACCATGGACCCGGCCAGGATCGCCGACCACCGTGACCAGTGGGTCAAGTCGTGGACCTCGCTCGTACTGAAGTGACCCCGCGCTTCAAGGGGAACGCGGCGCGGCTCGGGCTCATCGCCGTGCCCGTCGCGTTCTTCGCGGTGTTCTTCGCCTACCCCGTCGCCGCGATCGTCGCGCGCGGTCTGAAGGTCGACGGGACCTGGCAGCTCGGGCGGATCGCGGACGTACTGACGCAGTCCGACATCCGGCACGTCCTGTGGTTCACCACCTGGCAGGCACTCGCCTCCACCGCGCTCACCCTGCTGGTCGCCCTGCCCGGCGCGTATGTCTTCGCCCGCTTCGCCTTCCCCGGCAAGCAGATCCTGCGGGCCGTCGTCACCGTGCCCTTCGTGCTGCCGACGGTCGTCGTCGGTACGGCGTTCCTGGCGCTCGTCGGCCGCGGCGGGCTTCTGGACGAGCTGTGGGGCGTACGGCTGGACACCACCGTGTGGGCGATCCTGCTCGCGCACGTCTTCTTCAACTACGCGGTGGTGATACGGACGGTCGGCGGGCTCTGGGCGCAGCTCGACCCGCGCCAGGAGGAGGCCGCGCGGATGCTCGGCGCGTCCGCATTGAAAGCCTGGCGGAAGGTCACCCTGCCAGCGCTCGGCCCCGCCGTGGCCGCCGCCGCGCTGATGGTCTTCCTGTTCACCTTCACGTCCTTCGGCGTGGTGCAGATCCTCGGCGGGCCGACCTTCTCGACCCTCGAAGTGGAGATCTACCGGCAGACCTCGGAGATCTTCGATCTGTCCACGGCCGCCGTGCTGACGCTGATCCAGTTCGTCGCGGTGGGCGCGGTCCTCGCCGTGCACGCGTGGACCGTACGGCGCCGGGAGACCGCCCTGAAGCTGGTGGACGCGTCCGCGACCGCGCGCCGGCCGCGCGGGGCCGGGCAGTGGGCGCTGCTGACCGGCGTCCTGGTCACCATCGCCGTACTCCTGCTGCTGCCGCTCGCCGTGCTGGTGCAGCGGTCCCTCGACGCGCCCGACTTCGCCTACTACCGGGCGCTGACCGGTGACGACAGCGGGATCTTCCTCGTCCCGCCGATCGAGGCGATCGGCAATTCACTGCAGTACGCCGCCACCGCCACCGCCATCGCCGTGGCGATCGGCGCTCTCGCCGCGGCCGCGCTGACGCGGCGGGACGCGGGCCGGTTCGTGCGCGGCTTCGACGCGCTGCTGATGCTGCCGCTGGGCGTGTCCGCGGTGACCGTCGGATTCGGCTTCCTGATCGCCCTCGACGAGCCGCCGCTCGACCTCAGGTCCTCCTGGATCCTGGTGCCGCTGGCCCAGGCGCTGGTCGGCGTCCCCTTCGTCGTCCGGACCATGCTGCCGGTGCTGCGGGCGGTGGACGTGCGGCTGCGGGAGGCGGCGGCGGTGCTCGGGGCGTCGCCGTGGCGGGTGTGGCGTGAGGTCGATCTGCCGATGGTGCGGCGGGCGTTGCTGGTGGCGGCGGGGTTCGCCTTCGCGGTGTCGCTCGGTGAGTTCGGGGCGACGGTGTTCATCGCGCGGCCGGACAATCCCACGCTGCCGGTCGCCGTGGCGCGGCTGCTCGGGCGGCCCGGTGCCCTCAACTACGGCCAGGCGATGGCCCTTTCGACGATTCTGATGGTGGTGTGCGCGGTGGCGCTCCTGGTGCTTGAGCGGCTGCGCACCGACCGGACCGGGGAGTTCTAGATGCTGCTGAGCCTTGAGGACGCGACCGTACGGTTCGGCGGGCGGAACGGGCGGAACGGGCGGAACGGGCGGAACGGGCGGGCCGGGCAGTCCGCGCTGGACGGGGTCGGCCTCGATGTCGCCGAGCACGAGATCGTGTGCGTGCTCGGGCCCAGCGGCAGCGGCAAGTCGACGCTGCTGCGGGCGGTGGCCGGACTCCAACCCCTCGATGGTGGACGGGTGTTGCTCGACGGGAGCGACCAGGCCGGCGTGCCCGCGCACAAGCGTGGGATCGGGCTGATGTTCCAGGACCATCAGCTCTTCCCGCAGCGGGACGTGGCCGGGAACGTCGCCTTTGGGCTGCGGATGCACGGCGCGTCGAAGGCACAACAGGACGAGCGGGTTCAGGAGTTGCTGGAGCTGGTCGGGCTTCCGGGCGCCGGGCGCCGGGCGGTCGCGGCGCTCTCCGGAGGTGAGCAGCAGCGGGTGGCGCTCGCCCGTGCCCTGGCTCCCCGTCCCCGGCTGCTGATGCTCGACGAGCCGCTCGGCCAGCTGGACCGCTCGCTGCGGGAGCGGCTCGTCGTCGAACTGCGGGAACTCTTCGGCCGGTTGGGCACCACCGTGCTCGCCGTGACGCACGACCAGGGCGAGGCCTTCGCGCTCGCCGACCGGGTCGTGGTGATGCGGGACGGGCGGATCGCCCAGTCCGGTACACCTCTTGAGGTCTGGCAGCGCCCGGCGGACGAGTTCGTGGCCCGCTTCCTCGGTTTCCAGAACGTGGCCGAGGGCACCGTCGCCGGGGAGGCCGCGGACACACCGTGGGGCAAGGTACCGGTCCCCGCCGGGGCTTCGCAGGGGGAGCGCTGCGTGCTGGTGCGGCCCGCCGGGGTACGGCTCGTGGCCGCGGACGAGGGGCTGCGCTGCGCGGTGACCGCGCGGACCTTCAAGGGCACCCATGTCGCCGTACACCTCCAGCCCCAGGACGGCGCACCGCGACTGGAGGCGGCGTGCGCGCTGCGGGACGCGCCGGAGGTCGGGGGCACGGTCGGGGTGACGTTCGACGGGGCGGAAATCGTCGTGCTCGGGGGATCGGAGGGCGCATAGGGTGCGGGCATGACACTGCTCTCCCATGACCGCTACTGCGAGGAAATCGATCATCAGGTCGGCTTGTTGAGGGCGGTCGTGACCTCCGGGGCGGACCTCTCCGCCACCGTGCCGACCTGCCCGGACTGGTCGCTGGAACAGCTCGTACGGCATACGGGCGGCGCTCTGCGCTGGGTGGAGCTGATCGTGCGGACGCGTGCCGAGGAGGACATCCCCGAGGAGCGGGTGCCGCTCGGCGACGGACCGGCGGCCCGGGGAGATGCCGCCGCGCTGGACGCCTGGCTCGCGGAGACCGGCGAGATGCTCGTAGGCACACTGCGGGAGGCCGGTCCGGACACGAAGGTGTGGGCCTGGGCCGGGATCCCCAGCGCCGGGTTCTGGGCCCGCCGGATGGCGCACGAGATCACGATCCACCGCGCCGACGCCACGCTCGCCGCCGGGCTGCCGTACGAGGTCGCTCCCGAGGTGGCCGCCGACGCGATCGACGAGTGGCTCCAGATCGTGGAGTTCGTGCAGCGGACCATGCCGCACGACGCGGCGACGGAGCTGCGCCGGCCCGGCCGCAGCATCCATCTGCACGCCACCGACACCACGCCCGAGGTGAACGCCGAGTGGGTCGTCGAGCTCACCGACGACGTCCTCCTCTGGCGGCGCGGTCACGAGAAGGCGACCGTCGCGCTCAGGGGGCCGCTCACCGCCGTACTGCTCGCCTTCTACCGCCGGCTGCCGCTGGACAGCCCGGAGTTGGAGGTGCTCGGCGAGCGCGAGCTGCTGGAGTTCTGGCTGGAGCGGGCGACCTTCGGGTGAACGAGCGGTGGCCCGCCCCCTTGTCGGGAACGGGCCACAGCGGTGTGCGGAGCGGGCGTCAGCGACCGCTCGCCCCACGACGGCGCAGGCCGAACCAGACGGCGCCGCCGCCCAGGACGACCAGGGCGGCCGCGATGCCGGCGATGATGCCGGTGTTCGAGTTGGCGCCGGTCTCGGCGAGGTTGGAGTCACCGGCCGCGGGCGACGGAGCGTTGCTCGTGGTGGCCGCGGGCGCGGTGCTCTCGCTGGTGGAGGGCGTCGGGGTCGGGGTGTCGGTGTCCTCGGCCGGCGTCGAGGCGGAGTCCGACGGCGTCGGTGTCGGCGTCGGAGTGGCCGGCGGCTCCTCGGTCGCGCAGGCCGTCGACGGTGTGGTCAGGTTCGGCTTGATGTCCTCGTCGACGAGGTTCGAGGCCTTGACGTGGACGCGGTAGACGGCGTTGGGCTGCCAGTCCTCGGCGAAGGTGATGGTGACACCCTCGCGCGAGCCCTTGACCACCTGCTGGCCGACCTTGCGCGCGTCGGCCCCGTTGTTCTCCAGGAACACGGAGACGGTCGCCGGCGTGCCAGAGGCGTCCACGTCGGTGACGGCGATGACACCCTTCGAGCCGTCACACTTCGCTTCGGCGGAGAACTCGTTGATGTTGCAGGCGAGCGCGTTGCCGGCGAGACCGAGCGTGAGCGCGGCCGAGGCGGAGGCGACACCGAGGATGCGCGCCGAACGTACGGCGGTTCGGCGCGATATGGACAGGACTGTCACGTTTGTCCTTCACGGGATGCGCAAATGCGGGGGGCTGAGTGGATGGTGATGTGGCATCACCATCCACTTGAGGCTCACAGGTCTATAAGCGCAGCATAAGAAGTGTCAACGCATACGAGGCCTACAGGCGTTGCCTTTGCCCTCTCATTAACCACCGAGACGTTTCAAAGCCTCGGGAGCCTCCTCGATCCGGTCGACCAGTGCGATTCGGGCTTCCATCGCGCGCTCCCGCGCGAGCGCCTGGAGCAGCGGCCAGGTGGGCAGCCGCTCCGTCCAGTGCGCACGGTCGACGAGCACCATCGGCGTGGGCTCGCCCCGTGACTCGTAGTAGTTGGGCGTCGCGTTGTCGAAGATCTCCTGTACGGTGCCGGCGGCGCCCGGCAGGAACACCACGCCCGCGGTGCAGCGGGCCAGCAGGCCGTCCTCGCGGGTGGCGTTGGCGAAGTACTTGGCGATGTGCGTGGCGAACGGGTTCGGCGGCTCGTGGCCGTAGAACCAGGTGGGGATGCCGATGGAGGGGCCGCCCTGCGGCCAGCGGGTGCGCACCTCGAAGGCGAGTGTCGCCCACTGGGTGATCGAGGGCGTGAACTTCGGTGCCTTGGCGAGGAGTTCGAGCGACTCGGCCAGCATCTCGTCGTTGAACGGGGCCGCGTACGCGCCGAGGTTCGCCGCCTCCATCGCGCCCGGGCCGCCGCCGGTGGCCACCGTGAGGCCGGCCCGGGCCAGTTCCCGGCCGAGGCGCGCGGCACCGGCGTACGCCTGCGTCCCGCGGGCCATCGCGTGGCCGCCCATCACGCCCACCACCCGGGCGCCGGAGAGGAGTTCGTCGAGGGCGTCCGAGACGGCGTCGTCGTGGATCGAGCGCAGCATCGAGGCGAAGACGTCGCCGTCGGCCTTGGTCTGCTGGAACCAGGTGTACGCGCGGGCGTCGGGCGTCGACTCGTAGCCGTCCGCCAGGGACGCGAAGAGTTCGTCGGGGGAGTAGAGCAGGCCCCGGTACGGGTCGAAGGGCAGGTCGGGGACGGGCGGGAAGACCATGGCGCCGTCCGCGCGGATCTTGGCGGCGGCGTCTTCGCGCATGGGGCAGCCGAGGAAGACGGCCCCCACGGTGTCCGTGCTGAGCAACTCCCGCGTGCGGTCCGTCAGATCGACGGCCTGGACGCGGAATCCGGCGAGTGTGCCGCGGGCCGAGACGGTCGCGTCGAACTCGTCGAGGCTCTCGATCTCACGGTCGTTGTGGTGGGCCGCATGGGCGGGCATCGTCTGCACCCGCCCATGCTAGGGCCTGTCGTTTGGATCAGGTCGCAGGAAATCGACAGCGCTGTTCAGTGCCGGTGAGCGGGGTCTGGTGCGTGCAGCTGCAAGGCGGAGG